>JBILMW010000258.1:0-4200 GCA_044375335.1 Terrimicrobiaceae bacterium
CAGATTCTGGCGTTGTATCAATCCTCTCTAATACCCCAAATGTCGCATCCGTGGCTTGAAAGGTAAGTTTCTTTGCGCGGTCGATATTCCCCTGCTGCAAATCTTTGTCGATGTTAGTGAGCCACATCAAAGTCGCATAATTCGAGGCTCGCGCCATGCAGGTGACTCCAATGTAGCCGCCGAAAATATATCCAGAAATGCCGAAAATGATGGCGGTAACAACTGCAATGATAGCGGTCTTCATATTTTTTGCTAACGTCCCCAGTGACCTATCCCTGCTTGCTTTCGGCATCCGAGCCTGCGCCGCAGACGAAATGCCAGAAGTGCTGAAGGCATGGGAGTTAGGTTCATCGGTCCGTTAGCCATTTTTGCTTTTTGTAGGCGTGAAAGCGAGTGAATTGAGAATAATGTTGTCTAGTCGTGACTCCTCGTCCTTCGTTGCTCCAGATAGATATACGCAGATGCACACTATTCGACCGGACGGACTCTTGAAGTAGTAGTGATTGATGTAGCCTCGGTCTGGCTCCCCTTCGAATCCATGTGAGGCAAGATACCCCTCTATCCCACTCTTTGTTGAAACCTTCTTCTCATACTGTATTCGTTCCAGCGGTTGCCCTCGCTCCTTCCGGCCATTGTTGATCAATTCAAATGTGATCTGCACCTGCTCCTGCGGTGACGATGCCTTTCCAGGAGGGTAGTGGACTCGAATCTTACGCTTTTTGCCGGGGGACTTTGGGTCGTAGAGAACAAACCCGAATTGGTCCTCTTCGTCATGAATCCAACCCGTCGGGAGATCAATAGAGAGATCATATTGCGGGATTGTAAATGGCTGCCCCATTGCAAAAGCGGGGAGCATCGCCAAGAGGAGTAAAATCGTGCGAAGGGCGTTCATATTCTTGGCTAACGTCCCCGATGACCTGCCACCACCTGCTTTTGGCACAGCCTGCGCAAGCAGGATGTGTGACAGAAGTCCCGAAGGCATGGTGGTTAGGTCCATCGGCTCGTTAGCATTATTTTTTGTGTAGCAAAACTGGCGTTCCATCCATCAAAACAATGACTCGGTTGTAGAGCATCGGCACAGCGCCCAAAACATCACTTTTGTCTGTTCGCAACTCAACATGATACATCCATCGCTTGCTGTTGCCTGCTCCGCTATCATCTGGATTGGGAATCTGGCGGATTGTCATCGCCCCGCACTTCAGGCGGGAAAAATATTCTGCTGGAACAAGATTGCGGACGGCATCACGAGCAATTGCTGCGGCCTTCCCTGGAGGCAAAGGGGCCTCTTGCTGGCCTAACTCAATCACAGGCTGTTTGTCATACAGTGCCCTGTCAATCGAGAATGAATACAGATCCCCGTTCTCCATTGTGAAGGAGTAGAGATCAATATCTCCTGCAAGAACTGCGTTGGCCGTGAGTAGGATGGTCACGATGGCGAGTAGGGTTTTCATATTTTTTGCGAACATCCCCGGTGACCTGCTCCCACTTGCTTTTGGCATCCGAGCCTGCTCCGCAGCTGAAATGCCAAAAGTGCCGAAGGCGTGGGGATTAGGTCCATCGGATCGTTAGCAGTTATTTTTTTACGGGACATGAGCTTTTTGGCAATTCGACTTCAACGATCTTTTGAATATAGCTCTTTGATGGTTCGGAAAACTCATCAAATCGGGGAGTAAAATGCTGCTTGGCTCGGGTGGCTATCTGCTCGTTGAATGCCTTGATGTTGAATGCGTCCCACGGCACTACGGCCAGCAGAGCAGATTCTGGCGTTGTATCAATCCTCTCTAATACCCCAAATGTCGCATCCGTGGCTTGAAAGGTAAGTTTCTTTGCGCGGTCGATATTCCCCTGCTGCAAATCTTTGTCGATGTTAGTGAGCCACATTAAAGTCGCATAATTCGAGTATCGCACCATACGAGTGACCCCATTGTAGCCACCGACAACATATCCAGATATGCCGAAAGTGATGGCGGTGCCAAATGCAATGATAGTGGTTTTCATATTCTTCCGGCTAACGTCCCCGATGACCGATCACCACTTGCTTTCGGCATCCGAGCCTGCTCCGCAGGCGAAATGCCAAAAGTGCCGAAGGCATGGTGATTCGGTCCATCGGCTCGTTAGCCATTTTTTTTGTCGATCACACGTGCTTTGATGTAGCTGACAACACAGCCTGCGGTAAGAGAAATAACCATTATGGCGGTTCCTATGATGAGGTAATTTCGTGGGTTCGCAAAACATCCCCAAAGTCCGGAGATGAGAATTGGAAGTGATGCAAGAAAAAGAGCCTTTCCTCCAAACTCATTAATCGCATACCACGATTTGTCCGATTTGTAGGATTCAGGAAAGCGAATACCATAAAACGGATTCATCGGCACCCGTCGTAAGATAAGCGGAATGCTCACAAGTGCGATGAGCACAGCTATGCCTATGTTTACGAGAGGGTAGTAATTGGGGTGCATATTTCTGGGCTAACGTCCGCGATCACCAGCTACCATTTGCTTCTGGAGCACAGCCTGCGCACGCAGGATGTGTGACAGAAGTCCCGAAGGGATGGTAGTTTGGTGCATCGGTCTACTAAGCTTTTTTTCTGTCATTTTCTCTTAGCTTGGTGAGGGCATTCTGCTCGTGAGCGATTCTCTTTTGAAGTTCTTCATCTGGAAGATGCGTCTTGGAGCCGGAGAATGCGATCGCAATGCCAGGAAACTCTCTGGTGAACAAAAACTGGGCTCGCGCTACGTGAAAATCAGAGGTCACAACAATCAACTTAAGAAAACCATATCGCTCAATTAGTGGCCGACATAATCTAGCGTCTTCGATGGTGTTAGAACTCTCGACGCACTCCACGATGGCCTCGCTGGGGATTCCTTGTATCTTGAGGTATTCTCGCAAATAGTGGCCATGAGGCTTGGCGGTCGTATTGAAGTGCTGCCCCCATCCGCCGGTTGGAATTATGCGCGAACCTGTGTGCTTTCGATATTCAGTAATCGCTTGACGGCACCGCTCCATCGCAATGCTTGAAAGCACTCCTTGATCGTCGTTGGGGGCTCCCAAAACGACGACTGCTGTCCTCTCGTGCATAATGAGCTCCTTGAGTGGTGTGATTTGCATTTTTATCTTATAGTCATCACGATAGCTGCGATGATCAATCCAAGCGCGACCACCGTGACTGAAACCAACTCTATAATTCTATGTCTGTCCACACGCGATACAAAAATGGGATCGCCAATTTCGCGGTATTCCCTTGAAACAATGTATCGCAGTCGACGTAACCCAGAAGAAATACTATTACCTGTAAGCGATGGAAATATCCTTTCTGCGACATCGGGATACCGTGATCTGAAAAGCCTCCTAAGAAGCATACCGTTCACAACACCACAGACCCATGCAATGAAGTAGATGCTTAGGAAAAATGGCAGAAGCGTTGTTGAGATCATTGAATGTCTCCGTAGTCGGTGGCTTTGAAATCGAGCATTTATTCTTGGGTAAAGTCCGCGATCACTCAAGGAGTGCCGAAGGCATGGTGGTTAGGTGCATCGTTCGCACATTTTTCATCGACTGATCTGCGTGGCTTGACGTATCCACTTCCATCCAATGTAGAACCAAGCTGGTAACGCAAATATTGCAATAATAGATCGGTAGTCTAAAGAGATATCGGAGTGTGTTGTCAAACCAACAAGCATTCCGATAGTGATTGCAATACCGATTAAGAGGGAAAGGCTTCCGAAAACAAAAAGGAGTATTTTCTGAAATGTCTTCATTTTGCTAGAAAAGTTTTGCAGTGGTGCAAATCGTGGCGGTCCGGCATGGCGGTCGTAGTAATCTCAGCCTCCGGTTATTCTCGCTGCCTGACCTCAGTGGTTCGCATCGTCATCGCATCACGCCATATTCTTGTGGAGGGAATTGTTGCTTTCAAAATGGGCTATCGCCGCAGGAATAAATTTGGCGAATGTCCCGCGCGACCTGCACCGGAAAGCTGGCGATCGAGGCGCTTTAGAAACCCGAGTGCCTGCTTGTAGGTGTTAAGTCCATGCGCTCGTTGGGATTTTTGTTTCACTTCGTCCTCAGGTAAAGTGCCTCAGATGGGCATAGTTCTTTCTGAGCCATTTTTGAAGCAAGGATATGAATTCTCCATAGGATAAGTCTTCGGCGGAACCATCCAGCAGAAGATATCTCTCCTTGTCTGGACTGAATCAATTGACTTTT
>JBILMW010000197.1:0-4157 GCA_044375335.1 Terrimicrobiaceae bacterium
CTCTCTGCAGTCCTTCCTCATGGAGAAGGAGTCCGCTGGAGATCAATGCGACCAGCACCGTGGCCGAGCTGCAGAGTCCCATCCAGCGCCAGTGCGATCCAGCTTCCGCCAGAAAAATCAAAATTGGCACCACGGCGATCCAAGCTGCAGTCGAGAAATCGCGGCCGATGAGAAATTGATAGAGAGCCCACATGGCAGCGGGGCCGCCAGTGACCAACAGAAACCGTGCGCGTCCTTGTTTGCGCCAAGCCGTCCAGACAAGGCCCGCGAGCCCACCTGCCAGCGCAAGGCCCGCAGCAAAGGAAAACTGGCGGAAGTATTCCACGAGGTCCCGAGTCCATCCCCCTGGCTGTGGACGCCACCATGTCTGGAAGGTTCCGCCCGCGATGGGAATCCAGTCGAGCGCGGCATTCCAAGCCAAGGGACTCCAGAGTGCGGCTGCCGGAAGCAGGATCAAGGAGGCCGCCGCAAGCGCATCGGGCGTTTCTTTTTTGCGGAGAACGGAGAGGACCGCGATGAATAATCCCAAAGCCACCAGCGCGGCTTCGTAGCGGAACAGGCAAGCCAGAGCCAATAGAGCTGCCGCGAGAATCCAATCCAGTCGGCGTCCCTCGACTGCCGAATAAGCGGCAAGCATCCCCGCAAGGGTGAGAATCATCATAGGAAGGCAGGGGCCTACTGTGACACACTGCTCGTTGAAGAAGGGTAGGGCATTGAGCGCCACCACCGTCCAGCCTGCGACCAGATCATTATAAAGTGTGCGCGCCAGAAGCCAGGCCAGCCACGCCGCGATAAAACCGAAAAGTGGCCAAGCTAACCGTAGAATCTCCAGCGAGTCGCCGGTGAGCGCGCCGATCAAGCGAACGAGAAAAGCCGTTCCCGGTGGACCATCGAAAAAAGCCGCCGCCATTTTCGAACCGCACATCCAGTAATACGCCTCCTGTGCCGAAACACCTTGGATCGCCAACCACGCCAGACGCAGGAGCGTGACAGCGGAGAGAAAAATAAAGACGGAGCGGGGTTTCATGGTTTGAGAAAATCAGGGTGGGACTTGTGCAGCGAAGGGAGGAGGGCAGGAGCAAAGCGCTTCCAGACGGTTTTTAAAAGAAACACGGAGCCAAGCCCGCACAGGACGCCGATCAAGCATCCCGCGAGCACATCGCTAGGCCAGTGGACTCCCACATACATACGGCTTAAAGCTACAAGCACCGCTGGAACAAACGCAATCCAACCGCGCCTCCGGTAAAATACGGAGATCACAGTCGCCAAAGCGAAGCAGTTCGCCGCATGCGAGGAGGGAAAAGACTTGCCGCGATTGGGCGGTTTTTTGACATCCGAGATTTTGACGCGCAGCGGAAGAGCTACTGCAAGGAGGCGAGGGGTGGCCCGTGCCAGATCGATGGTGCGCACGCCGGAGACAGTGTCATTCGGCCTCGGACGGCCAACCATGTCTTTCAATGTCCGGCAGACCAATCCGTCGTTGATGCCCACTGCGAGCACAGCGGCGAGGAGCATGGCTCGGGCATGGAAGCCACCGAGAAGGAAAATCGCGACGCCAGCCAGTATAGCCAAGGGCCACCACACCGCCCAGCTCGACAAAGCTGCCATGGGAATATCCAGCGCCGGGTTGGTGAGCTGGGTATTGATAAAGTGAAAAGCGGCTTGATCCATTGTCCTCGCATCGGGCTAAGCCCAGTCGCCCTTACTGGCAAGCCTGCAGCGCGCTCGCCACAGCATCCTCGATGGGGCTGGCGGCGCCGTCACCGCCAAGGCGTTCGTCGATTTCTTGAAGACGGTGAATCAGGTGCACCACATCCTTCCGCGCATAAGGTCCTCCCGCCGCCGCGCAAAAATGGGTGCGGCAACCGAAGGGGCGGTTCTCATAGATCAGGCAGCGCGAAGTAAACGGATCAAGCATCGGGCAGGCACCATCCGGGCGCGAGGGCTGGGCTTTCCGCCCAGTGGCACGAAGGGCTCTGGCAGCAATCAGCGCCTCGCCCCGCGTGAGGTGGGGAGTTTTTCCTGTGAGGCGAAATTGGCAGCACTCGGTGCGAAGCGTGCAGGAGCGCTCGATGGGCATGGCCGCAAGCTCAGCGTAGATTTTTTTGACTTCGGAAATGGCATTCCGCTTCAGGGCGGCTTCGGGATCGGCGGCGGGCATGGTAGGAGATTAGGGAAGTTTGGTCGTGGAACGGCCTTTCGGCAGCATGGAGAGAAAAATCCGCCGCGTCTCCTGGATTGGCGAGTCGTCCACAAAATAAGCGATCGCGGCACGCCCGATGGCGTAGGTGCCCGCTCCAGCCACAAAGCCGGAAACAGCATTTCCCCAGAAGGGAACAATTCGCACGGCCGCCCGGGCCGCTTCGCGAAAGAGAAAACCCGCACCAACACTCAATCCAAGGGCGCTCAGAAACTCCCTGACCAGCTTCAGCGTGACCGGTCGACCGGTCGTATGAATGATCATTCCAACCATCAAGCTCTGGAGAGTGGCAAGAACCGGCAGGTCTGCCAGCGGAATAGGCTGCAGGCCGACCACGCCGCATACTGCGCTGAAGGACTTCAATAAGGAAGAGGCGATGAAAGCCTGCGCCTTTCGTGCATTCGTGAGGCGCGCGAACTCCAGTTGGGCAGGAGCAGGCAATGCCGCGCAGAGGATTTCCAAAAAGGCTGGATCATCGAGTGAACACACGGCGCGTATCTTTCCATGCAATTCCGCTGCGCCCTCCAGTCGCTCGCCAAGATTCCGAGCCAACTCCGCCGATGAAGAAACGGCAATGATCGGCGCTCCTGATGAAGCTGCCCTCTGAATCGACTTCTGCCACTCGGCGGCGGGCATGTCGCCATCTTGAAGGAAGAGCACGGCGTCCGGCTTCGAAGCGGCTATGCCAGTCTCCCAGTGCGCATCAGGTGCATCGTTTCGCGCATCCAGAATCTTGGCCGTGGCTCCCGATAGCCCTCCTTGATAAGACCGCCAGCCTTGCTCTGACTCGCCGCAGTGAATATTGGAAGCCCCCATCGCCGCGAGCAGGGAAGGGGTGCTCTGCGTGCTCCCCCCGCTGAGCAAAATGCGAGGAGCTCGCTGCTCGAGGAATAACTCCCGGATCGGAGTCAGTTCCCGGAGAATCGGCTTCTGCAAACCGCCGGGGAGTTTCTCAATGAGGGCGGAAAGACGATCATAGAGTTTCAAGACAGCATTGGGTTCGGGCGATTTCATAAAACTTTGAGAAGAGTTTCCACATGGGCTGCAGGCTGGATTTTGCGGTGGATCGACTGGATCGTTCCATCCGCCGCGATCACAAAGGTCGAGCGCTCCGTGCCCATGTATTTCTTACCATACATGCTTTTCTCCACCCACACGCCGTAAGCTTCCACAACTTCACGCGACTCATCACTCAGGAGAGGAAAAGGGAGACCATGCTTGGCGATAAACTTGGAGTGGCTCTTCGGGGAATCCACGCTCACGCCGAAGACCAATGCCCCTTTGGCAACGAACGCAGAGTAGTGATCCCGCGCGCCACAGGCCTGCGTTGTGCACCCAGGAGTATCGTCCTTGGGGTAGAAATAAAGCACCACAGGATGCCCGCGAAGTGAGGAGAGGCTCACCGGTGCGCCGTCCCCATAGATGCCGCCTACTGCTGTGAGAGTGAAATCAGGTGCTGGATCGCCAGATTGAAGTTCGTTTTTCATTGGAAAACCACATTCCCAAGGGGCGAAAAATTACGCAAGAAGAGTGGGGAAATTTCTCGGCAGAAAAAAATTCTGAAAAAGTTTTTGGATTACAAAATTTTCGGTTGATAGCTTGAGAGGCCTTTAGAATGGACCTCTCCGAGTTTACTGCTGCAAAATTTTCTTCCGCGACAGAGGTGCTCGGAAAAATATTTTTCGAAAAGCTATTGACCAAATTTGGAAGTGTCATATGGTCTTCACCCCGCTGGCATCACTGCCAAGCGGAAACGATCTCAAGCGAATCTCTAAAAACGTCGGTAGCAAGGCTGAATCAAGCCATACAACTACGGGTTCGCAGTGAAGTAGATTTTTGAAAGTCCAATTCGAATTTTGCCGTAGTCGGTAAAATTCAGAACGCAATATATAGAATATATAGAAATGACAATTATACAGCAATTGCTGAATTGTGCGTTTCTCGTCGATTTTGTTTT
>JBILMW010000198.1:0-4141 GCA_044375335.1 Terrimicrobiaceae bacterium
CAGGAAAACCAGAATCCCTGACACGGATTTGAAAAGAGCTGCCGGACGGCCCGGTTGGAATGCCAGAAATGACGCCGGTGGAATTATTGAGAAGCAGGTCTTTCGGCAATGTTTGGCCGGTCTTTAAGCTGAAGGCGTAGGGCGGCGTTCCGCCTGTGACTTGGATCGGAATCGAGGCAGGAGAGCCAGCGGGAAAACTCGGAAGCGTCGCATTGCTCGTGATAGCAAGCGGAGTCTGGGCGCTGACCGAAGGAAGTGCTGCAGCAATGGCGAAGAGGAAGAGAAAAATGAGGCGCATGGTGGTGGAGCTTGGTGGAATAAAACTTGTTAAAAGTTTGATGGGGAGCGGACAATTGTTTGCGGAAATATTTTTTAGAGCGGGCAGTAAATCCAGATGACAGCAATGCCGTCAAGTTTTTTTGTCGGCTTTAAGATGATTCGTGTGAACAAAGCGTGATGCACGCATGCGATGAATGGTTCAGCAGTTTTTTAGCTGACAATGCATCAAGCGTTCGGGGTTGCACGGAATCTCTGCATGTGCGGGAACGCCGAGGTCTACCACAGCAGCATGATGGTTTAACTCCGAATCCAGAGAAATTAACCACAGAGGACACATAGAGCACAGAGGGTCGGTCAATAAATTGCTCTGAATCGCGCCAGATCGCTATGTCCGTGTCACCATTTCAGAAACCGCTCCTGTGAATTCTGTAATCCCTGTTTTCCTGTCTAAAAATCCGTTTTCGGGTTAACGAAGCCAACGAGGGCGTTGGTGCTCCGTGACTTGCCCACGCTTTGTTCGCATACCTCAAGCGAACGGAATGGCAAAAATTCACATCGACGGCTTAATACCAATGGCTATTGGGTTTTAAATTTTAACGATCCGTATTCACTTGTAACGGCGTCTCTAGGAGCGCCGAATCGCTGAAAATCGGCGGTCGCAGACTGCCGCTATTGCAGGAGTCCAAAAGCATTCAGCTTTTGGTATAAGTCGATTGAAGTAGGGAGGCATCGAAACAGACAAGGTTTCTGGGTTAAACGGAGCGATGACATTCTCCGGGGTTGCTTTTCCGCACAAGGGGGCTATACGACAAACAAACCAGATTGCTTATGAACTCACCCACCACAATGCCTGTCAGTGAACTTCCTGCTGAGGCTCGCGGGGCTTTTCTTGTTCGCACATACAGCCATCTGGCTTTGGCGATTGCCCTTTTTGTGGGAATCGAGGTCTGGTTTTTCCAGACTGGGATCGCGAATACAATTGTGCAGGCGTTCGACAGCGTGTCGTGGCTGATTGTGCTTGGCGGGTTCATGGTGCTTTCCTGGTTGGCGACATTTCTGGCGAATCCCGCGATTTCACGGCCGCTGCAATATCTTGGGCTGGTGATGTATGTTTTTCTGCAGGCGGTAATCACGGTTCCGCTTCTTGACATTGCGAACCAGACCGCACCTGGAGTCATTGCCAGCGCGGCGCAGGCCACGCTGGGCGGTTTTTTCCTTCTGACGGCTGTCGTGGTAACAACCCGGAAAGATTTTTCGTTCCTGCGAACATTCCTCATCTGGGGTGGATTGCTTGGCTTGGCGGCGATCGTGTGTGCGGTGCTTTTCCAATTCAATCTTGGCACATGGTTTTCGGTGGGAATGGTTGCGCTGGCCGGGGCATCGATCCTCTACACGACCTCATCGATCATGCGTGACTACCCCGAAAATGCGGACCTCTCGGCCGCCATCCAGCTCTTCGCCGCTGTAGCGATGGTGTTTTGGTATATGCTGCGTCTCTTCCTGGGATCGCGCCGATAAGTGAATAAAGAATCTCCGCTGCGATGCTGAATATCGCGCTCAAGATGCTGTTTCGCGACCGGGCGAAATACGCGATGCTGGTCTGTGGCCTTGCCTTTTGCTCGCTGCTCATGTGCCAGCAGTCTTCGGTCTTTTGCGGATTGATGATGTGGACGACGGCGACGGTGCGAAACATCGGAGCGCCGGTGTGGGTGGTGGATGCCAAAGTCGAGCAGGCGAACGAGGTCATCCCGATGCGGCAGATCGAGGTTGATCGCGTGCGGAGTGTCCAGGGCGTGGCATGGGCCGTGCCTCTCTACATCGGCATCGAGCAGGCTCGCCTTGGCGATGGATCTTTTCAAAATGTGCAGGTCGTCGGCCTGGATACAGGCACGCTCACTGGTCGGCCGATGAATATGAAAGCCGGCCGCATCGAGGATTTGCGACTGCCGGACTCGGTGGTGGTCGACCAAGTCGCGGTGGAAAAATTCCGTCGCAAGGGCATCAAAATTGAGCTGGGGACGACATTTGAGATCAATGACAAATCCGCCCGCGTTGTCGGCATCTGCCATGTGAGTAGGAGTTTTCTTGGGCAGCCTTATATCTACACGACCTATGACCGTGCGCTGGAATACGCGAAGCCCTCACGCAAACAGCTCAGCTATGTGCTGGCGGCGCCGATGCCAGGAATCACCGCCGAAGAACTGGCAACGCGCATCGACAAGCTCGACGGATTGCGGGCGATCGCGAGCGACGACCTCTTCTGGATGACGATTCGCTGGTATATCAAAAATACAGGGATACCGATTTCCTTTGGAACCGTGGTGATTCTCGGCCTGATCGTCGGCGTGGCGATTGCCGGGCAGACATTCTACCTTTTCGTCCACGACAACCTGCGTTTTCTGGCCGCCTTCAAAGCCATGGGAGCGCGCAACACGACCCTCGCTGGAATGGTGCTGGTGCAGGCTTTTTCCGTGGGATTCATCGGCTATGGCATCGGCGTGGGATTGGCGGCGTGGTTTGGAAACACCGTTCTCGCGAAAGAGGCACCGCCCTTTTTTATGCCTTGGCAGGTGCCCGCATTCGTCGCGTGCGTGATTCTTTTCATCTGCTCCTTCTCTGCCCTCATCGGCCTCGCAAAAGTGATGCGTCTCGAACCGGCAGTCGTCTTCCGATGAGCGAAACACCAAAAATCGCCGTTCGTGTCGAGAATGTGGTGAAAACCTTCAGTGGCGGCGACTCCCGTGTCTTTGCCCTGAAGGGAGCCAGTCTCGAAGCACGCTTCGGCGAGATTCTCATGATTGTCGGCCCCTCGGGCTGTGGGAAAACCACGCTCCTGAGCGTGATCTGTGGAACCCTCAAATTCGACGAGGGCCGGATCACAGTCTTCGACAAAGACCTTGGAAAAATGAGGAACGGCGAAATAACCAGCTTCCGCCGGGAGAACATCGGCTTCATTTTCCAGCAGTTCAATCTCATCCCCACACTCACAGCGGTGGAGAATGTTTCGATTCCGCTCATCCTGCAGGGCAGGCCAACTGCCGAGGCCGAGAAAAAAGCCCGCTCCGTCCTCGAGCAGGTCGGATTGGGTGACAAATTCAAATCCTATCCCAACCAACTCTCCGGTGGACAGCAGCAGCGCGTCGCGATTTCGCGCGCGCTTGTTCACGAGCCGCGCTTGATCATCTGCGACGAGCCCACGGCAGCGCTGGACTCCGTGAGTGGACACAAGACGCTCGAACTTCTCAAAGCCAGCGCACTGAAACCCGACCGTTGCGTGATCATCGTCACTCACGACAGCCGCATTTATCCATTTGCCGACCGCATCGTTCAGATGGACGATGGGCATGTGATCGGCCATTTCGACGACCACACCCAGCTCCAGCATGACTAAGCGCCTTTCCTTCTACATAGCCCTCGCCGGAATCATCGCCGTGACGCTCCTCGTGCTGCGCCTGCGCCAGAGCGGCCCGGAGTCCCAGCCCTTGATCCCTCCCCCTCAATCGCCCTACTCCGATTCCATCGGCGGCCGCGGGCTCGTCGAGAGCGTGAATGAAAATGTCCGCATCGCGCCGGCCACCTCGGGATTGATCCAGAGCGTCGCCGTGCAAGTCGGCTCCAAGGTTTCCCAGGGTGCTGTCCTCTTTACGATGGATGACCGGGACGCCCGCTCGGCGGTGAAGGTGCAGGAAGCCCAGGTCGCCGTCCTCGAGGCCCAAGTCGACACATCGAAAACCATCCTCGCCGACCGCAAGGACCAGCTCGACCGCTCCACCCGCCTGCGGGAAAAAAATGTCTCCAGCGAAGACGAGACCAAGCGCAATCTCTTCGCCTGGCAGGCCGCCGATCGCCAGTTGCAAAGCGC
>JBILMW010000053.1:0-14108 GCA_044375335.1 Terrimicrobiaceae bacterium
TGAGCGGTCCCATTGAAGCCTTGCGATGATTGGAAGGCCCCTTTACGATACACACTATGAGCTCGCAGACTCTGGAAGTGACTCTTGATCCCACACTGAAGAAAAAGGCCAACAAGGTGCTGGATGGCCTGGGGCTGGACATTGACACGGCGGTGCGGGTGTTTTTAAAGAAAGTGGTGGCCACACACTCCATTCCCTTTGCCCTCGCAGAGGAACCGGAGACCTACCGCTTCAGCGCGCGTGAGACGAAGGATATTCTGGCGGCGAAGCGCGAGGCGAGGAAGGCCGGGAGGGTGAGCGGACCTTTCACCACCGCAGAGTCCTTGATCACCCATCTGCGCCAAGCTAAGCCGTGACGCTGCGGACGACGAACCGCTTTGACAAGGCTTTTGCCCGGCTATCCGTGCGTGATCAGCATCGGGTAGAGGCGGCGCTGACAATATTCATGGACCAACCCTTTCATCCGACCCTGAAGAATCATGGACTGACCGGCAAACTGCGTGGACTGCGCGCCATAAGCGCTGGCTACGATCTGCGTGTTGTCTATGAGGAGGAGGGGGGCCATGCCACGGTGCTGCTGCTGAACACAGGCAGCCATGATGAGGTATATTAAATCGGACTTCCGTAATAGGTATCAGGCGATAAAATTCTCTCATCCACTGTCATATAGTGTCAGGCATAAAAATCTGACATCCAAGAGCTTTAGTAACTCTTCCCTGCATCTAACGAGTCCAGAGCTCTGATCCACGATTCGTTCAATTCCTACCGTTATCATGCTCAGGAGTGATGCGTCTGAATCGCGCATACATGAGGCACATGAGTTGGAGACCAGAGGTTCACCTACGACCTCAAATTTCAACCTTTCAAGGGGAACATTGCTGAAAGAAAAGCCGCGTCTGCCTCGCCGTTCGTAGGATGGACATAGATGCATTCCATAAAAAGCTTTCTTACGGCGTCTGCTGCTTGGCTTGTCGCAGGCTCATTGTTTCAACCGAAGCCAACTTTGATCCATGGCCGCTGACTTGATTCCCGGCACACGAGCGGAGGCTCTGCTTGCATTGCGCGATTTTATTGAGGGGCCGGTGTTGCATTATGCCCGCTTGCGAAATCATATCGCCGAGCGGCATACGCATGTCTCAAGGCTCTCGGCGGCGATCGCACACCGTCTCGTGACGGAAGCTGAAGTCCTCTGTGCGGTGCTGCGGGTTCATAAATCAACAACTGTTGAAAAGTTCGTTCAAGAGGTCGTTTGGCGATCGTATTGGAAAGGCTGGTTGGAGTTGCATCCAGGCGTCTGGCGCGATTTTGCCGATGCCGCGTCGGCCGGTGGCCCGCTCGCGGAGCGGCTGCACGATGGGCAAAGCGGCTGCGCGGCCATGGACGCCTGCGCCCGCGAACTTGTCTCCACAGGCTACCTGCACAACCACGCCCGCATGTGGTGGGCTTCATTTTGGATTCACCGAGCTGGTCTGCCATGGAAAGCTGGGGCGCGAATTTTCTTCGATCACCTCCTTGATGCAGACGCTGCCAGCAACACCCTCTCTTGGCGCTGGGTGGCCGGCCTTCAAACCCCCGGTAAAACCTACCTCGTTCGTCGCTCGAACCTTGACTCCTACTGGCCCGACGCGCCTTCGGAGGGTTTGGAGCAGCTGGAGGGTGAGCCCCTCTTGGACATTCCGCAGGATTCGGCAGATCGGTCTCTTCGGGGTATGGAGAATCTCCCCGAAGCGCCGGGAGATTCTGTCGCCGGATTACTCCTCCACGAGGAGGATCTTTCACTCGAATGCGGTCCCCTGAGCCAGTTTCATCCCGTGGCGGCCTGTTTTTGGAAAACGCCTGCGCGATCTTCCATCCGTGCGGCATGGTTGAATCGGGCGGCTGACGATGCCCGCGAGCGTGCAGAAAATCATTTCAAAAAAAATGTTGCCGAAATTCAGTCGCTGGACTCCTTGAAGGATTGGGTCGAAACCCATGACCTCCGGCGCATCGTTATGGCGGCCCCATCTGTCGGGCCGGTGCGAGATTCTTTGGAGCCATTTCTTCAATGGTGCGGCGAATGTGGCATCCTCGTGACGCGTTTTCGGCGGCGCTGGGATGCGCGAGTTTTCCCTTTGGCCAAGGCAGGCTTTTTTCCGTTTTGGAACTCGGTGCGCCCGCATTTGTCGGAACTCATCCTATGAAAGGCGTAAAAAAACAGAACTTGCCCACGAAAATCTGCGTCGTTTGCGCTCGGCCCTTTACTTGGCGAAAAAAATGGGAGCGGTGCTGGGAGGAAGTGCTCCACTGCAGCGATGCCTGTCGCCGCAAGCGCACACCGGGACGATGAAACGCCCCGCTGCCAACGTGGTGTGGTTCAAAAAAGATCTCCGCATTACCGATCACCAACCTCTCGCCGCCGCCGCACGGGAAGGGCAGGTCGTATGTTTATTCATCCACGAACCCGAGTGGTGGGCGACTGCGGAATGCGATGCCTCGCACCGCATCTTCCTTTCGGAATGCCTCGCCGATCTGGACGCTTCCCTTCGGCAACTTGGGGTGAGCTTGCTGCAGCGCTACGGAAATGCCACCGAGGTGCTGGATCGCCTCACCGCAGAGGTCGATATAACCAGCCTGTGGTCTCATGAGGAGACCGGTGCCGACTGGACCTATCGTCGTGATCTTGCCGTGCAAGCCTGGTGTCGGGAGAAAGGCATTCCTTGGCGCGAATGCCGTCAAGATGGCGTGGTGCGGCGGTTGAAGGATCGCAATGGATGGGCGGATCGGTGGCAGCGCACGATGCACCGATCACTCTGGGACTCTCCAGAGCACCTGCATGGGCCTGCGCTTGCCGATGACCAACTTCCATCCGAATGCAGGCATGTGGTTTCTACAAAACCTTGGGCCCAGCGCGGGGGGGAGGGTGTCGCCAAGTCCACACTCGACGCATTTCTCTATCAACGCGGAGTGGATTACCGGGCCTCCATGTCGAGCCCACTCGAGGGTTGGTCCAGCTGTTCGCGCATCAGCCCCTACCTGTCGTGGGGATGCCTTTCGATGGCCTCGACGGTTCGCTCGCTGGAGGAGCGGCTCGCCACACTCAGAGAGGCCGCCCTGTATGGTGCGCGCGTGGATCGTCGCTGGAGTGGCTCGCTCCGCAGTTTTGCGTCCCGACTGCGATGGCACTGCCACTTCATGCAAAAACTCGAGGATGAGCCGCGCATCGAATTTGAAAATATGTCGAGAGCCTGCGACGGGTTGAGGGAAGATTTCACCGACACGCCTGAAGCCCATCGACGCCTTGAGGCCTGGAAAAATGGAGTCACTGGCTATCCCATGGTCGATGCCTGCATGCGGTGCGTGCAGGCTACGGGATGGCTCAACTTTCGCATGAGGGCCATGCTCATGAGCTTTGCAAGCCATCACCTCTGGCTTCACTGGCGACCCACATCGGTTTTTCTAGGGCGCCATTTTCTGGATTTCGAGCCCGGCATTCATTTCAGCCAAGCCCAGATGCAGAGTGCGACCACTGGTATCAATGCGGTGCGTATCTACTCCCCGGCCAAGCAGGCCCTTGACCAAGACCCGCACGGCCATTTCATCAAAACATGGGTCCCGGAATTGGCAGGCGTGCCCACCTCATGGCTTGCCGAACCACACCGCATGCCGATCGAACAGCAACTTGCCGCAGGATGTCGGATTGGTCTCAACTACCCGCAGCCGATTGTTGACCACGCCACCGCCTACCGCGAAGCGCGACTCAAAATCGCCGTTCTGCGCCGCGAACCCTCTGCGCGTGAGGAGGCGCGCAAAGTGTTCCTGCGCCATGGAAGCCGCAAGCGCCAGTCCGCACGAAAATCCGATGAGAAACCGAACTTGCCCAAGGGACCTCCGGCTCAGGCTACATTTCCTTTCAATTTTACCTAACCAGAGGGGTCAGAGGGGGCGGGCTTACCTTATTGATATTTTATTGCGTTGAGCGCGCGTTTGAATTCACCCAGCGCGAGAAATGGTGCCGCTTTTTTACGCATTGGGTTTGGCGTAGTTGCCATGGAGTCATTTGCTGATGCCGACGAGGACATCGGCGTTCCCGCGAAGTGGAACCCCGCCCGCGCGTTTCTTGCCAGGGGCAAAGTGTTAGTTTCCGAGTGCGTAAATCGGGGAGGGGATGGAGAGGTTGTCGGGGCGGGAGTAAACCATTTGGGCGACCGTGATGTGGCGTGTGCCGAAGGCGGCTTCGCAATAGCGGAGGTAGTAGCGCCATTTGCGGATGAAGGTTTCGTCGAAGCCCAGGGCACGGACTTCGGGGAGCTTGGACTCGAAGGTTTCGGCCCAGCGCTGGAGGGTGAGGGCGTAGTGGGGGGTCATGTCTTCATATTCGAAAAGGTTCAGGTCGCCGCAGGATGTCATGGCCTTCGTGATGCGGGCGTTGCACATGAGGAGGGAGCCGGGGAAAATGTGCTTTTGGATGAAATCCACGCCGTCGCGCAGGATGGGATATTGGTTGTCGGGGCAGAGAATTGCTTGAAGGCCGAGGAGTCCCTGTGGATGCAGGAGTTCGTCGATTTTGGCGAAGTAGCCGTCCACATAGCGGTCGCCGACGGCTTCGAGCATTTCGATGGATGCGATTTTATCAAAGCGGCCACGGAGGTCGCGGTAGTCGCAGAGCAGGAGCTGGATTCTCTCGCCGAGTCCGGCTTCTTGAATACGGCGCGAGGCTTCGTCGTATTGCTGCCGGGAGATGGTGACGGTGGTGATCTTGCAACCGTAGTTTTTGGCGGCGTGCATGCTGAAGCCGCCCCAGCCGCTGCCGATTTCCAAGACGCTGTCGGTGGGAACGAGGTGCAGGCGTTTGCAGAGTTTGTCGTATTTCCGGCTTTGGGCGGATTCGAGAGGCTCGTCGGCGGCTTCGAAATACGCGCTTGAATAGGTCATGGAGGCATCGAGCCAGAGTTGGAAAAATTCGTTGCTGAGATCGTAGTGCTCGCTGATGTTTTTCCGGCTGATGGTGCGGCTGTTCGGACGGCGCAGGTGGAAGGCGCGGTTGGCGGCATTGAGCAGATTGAAAAAGCCCGTGCCACGGGATTGGCGCGTTTGCATGGCCTGTGTGTTGTCAGCGTTCAGGATAAACCACGCAATGACCTTGGTGAGATCGTCGGTCGTCCATTCGCCGGCCATGTAGGCTTCGGAAAAACCGATGGGGCCGTTGAGAACGCAGCGCTTGAAGAAATTCTCATCGGTCACTTTGATGCGGGCCTCAATGCCCGCGCCGAGTCCACCGTAGACGCCTTTGGCGCCATCCGGGAGGATGACCTCGAGTCGACCGAGTTTGAGTTTGGCGAAGCTATTGAGAACGAGTCGGCGGAAAAACATGACAGCCGCTCACGATGCCGTTGCCGTGGGGCTTAGGCAAGTTTCGCCGCACCGAAGAGGCCGCGTTTTTTTATGACATCCCTCGCGGCCTCGGGAACCATGCTTTCCCACTTGGCGTCTCCGGCGGCGATCATGTCCAGAACCTTGGGAGAGTGGATTTGGAGGTAGTCGGGGCGGTAATCCTCGATGGGGCGGATGAGGTGGTTGACGCGGAGATGCTCGTAAAGGTTCTCCATGCCAGGCGGGGTGCGGAAGTTTCCACAGGTCACGAGTTCGCCGCTCGGCGAGATGAAGGGATAGACATAGAGGCGGACATTGCGTTTGAAGAGGCGTCCGAGGGCTTCCAGGATGCCGCCTTCCAGATCGTTGTAGTGATCGGGATTGAAAATCTCATTCAGGCTGGGGATGCCCATGGGGAGGCCGATTGGTTCCTCTGTGTAGCGGGTGAGGAAGTTCACCAGCTTGTAGTATTCGCCGTAGTCGGAGATGAGCACTGTGCGGCCGAGGGCTGAGAGGAGGTCCACGCGATCGAGGAAATCCTGAAGATCGAGCGGGCCGTGGGAGAGGAGATTTTTCATGGTGATCTCCATGAGAATGGCTGGCTCTGCACCTGCGACGCCGCTTTCCTGCTCAAAGAGTCGCTTGGCACCATCGAGCATGTCGTTGGTCACATAGGTGACGGGTCGGAAGCTGCCACGCTCGACGAGGATGGGTTTTTTATAAAAAGCGTCGGATGCCTGCACAACCTCGCCATCCGGGCGGAACAATGTCGCGCGGGTGAGTTTTTGCACAACGAGTTCGAGGCTCATAATGCGGTTGTCCACGCCTGCAAACGCGGGGCCGGAGAAGCGGATCATATCGGCCTCGATGCGGCCGGGCTTGAGGTCGTCAAGGAGCGAGCCGATGAGCGCGCGGGGATTCTGGTGGTTGAAAGCCGCGCCGTAGATGAGGTTCACTCCGGCAATGCCGAGAGCTTCTTGTTGGAGGAGATTCTCGGCGTCCAGCATGCGGACATGGAGAATGATGTCGCTGAATTTCGCACGGGGGGCGTGTTGGAAACGCAGGCCCATCCAGCCATGGGACTCATCGTGGCGGCGGAAGCTGCGCGCCGCGACGGTATCCGCAAAAACAAAGAATCGCCGGTTGTCTCCTGCTGTGGATCCCAAGCGTTCGATGAGGAGCTTTTGCTCGTGTTCCAGCATGGTCTCCAGGCGCTCGCGGCTCACATAGCGGCGCGAGGAACCATAGATGGCGTCGCTGAAGGTCATGTCGTAGGCGGAAATGGTTTTTGCAACCGTTCCAGCAGCACCTCCTGCCGAGAAGAAGTGCCGGGCCACCTCCTGACCGGCTCCGATTTCGGCGAATGTGCCGTAAAATCCGTTGTCCAAATTCACCCTCAGCGCCTTGCCTTGGGTCCCTCGTTCGGCGTCCGTGTTTGACATGGCTTTCACCCTACACAGATCCGCAGGGGTAAGGACAAAGACTTTTTGGTGAAAAAAACAGCGCCCTGCGAGGGGGCTTCAATTTTCGATGAGGCTGCTCTTGCAGAGTTCGGCGTAGAGGCCGCCGCGTGCGAGGAGGTCTGTGTGGCGACCGCGTTCGGTGATGCATCCGCGCTCGAGGACCAGGATTTGATCGGCATGGCGCACGGTGGAGAGGCGGTGGGCTATGACGAAGCTGGTGCGGTTTTCCATGAGGCGGTCGAGGGCTTCCTGGATGAGTCGCTCGGTGGTGGTGTCCACACTGGCCGTGGCCTCGTCGAGTATGAGAATGGGAGGGTTTTTGAGGAGGGCTCTGGCGATGGAGAGGCGTTGTTTCTCACCGACGCTGAGTTTGACTCCGCGTTCGCCGAGTGGCGTGTGAAGCCCCTCGGGAAGGCGCTTGATAAACTCGGCGGCGTTGGCTGCGCGGAGGACTTCCCAGATTTCGTCCTCGGTGGCATCAGGTTTTCCAATGCGGAGGTTTTCGGCCGTGGTCCCGTTGAACATGAAGCTCTCTTGAGTCACCACGGCGACGCTGTCGCGGAGGTGGGATTTTGGAATGTCACGCAGGGGCGTGCCGTCGATGGTGATCTCGCCGCTGGTGAATTCGTAGAAGCGGACAAGGAGGTTTACTATGGTGGATTTGCCAGCGCCTGTTGGTCCAACGAGGGCGATCATTTCGCCGGATTTGGCTTCGAGGTTGATGCCATGGAGGACGGGCATCTTGGGGTCGTAGGAAAACGAGACATCTCGGTAGATGACATGGCCCTTCACGCGGGAGGTGGGCTTTTTAGCCCCCTCGTCAGGTTCGGTTTCGGAATCCATGATTTCGAACACTCGATCCCCGGCGGCGCGGCCTGATTGGAAGATTTGGTTCAGTTGGTGGAGGCGTCCCACGGGTTCGTAGAGATAGCGGGTGAGGACGAAGAATGCGACGAGGGCACCGGTGTCCATTTTTCCAGCGAGCACTTGCGAGGTGCCGAACCCGGCGACCAGGATGAGTCCGCAGGAGGAAATGAATTCCATGCCGGGTTGGTAGAGCGCCCAGGCTTTCATCACGGTGAGCGTGGCTTTGCGCACGCCATTGCTGGCCTCGTCGAAACGGGCGTGTTCGCGTGTCTCGCTGGTGTAGGTTTTGATCTGGCGGATGCCAGCGATGTTGTCGTGGAGCAGGGAATTCAGGGCTGAGACGGCCTTGCGCTGCTTGCGGTAGCGGGAGCGCGCGGTGAGCGTATAGGCAAGGGCTCCAGCGCCAAGGAATGGAATCGGAATGAGGACGGCTGCGGTGAGCGAGGGGCTGTAGGCCAGCATGACACAGCTGACGATCAGGATTTGCAGGATCGCAACGGTGCCTTGCTCAATGCCGTCGATCAACACGCGCTCGACGCTTGTCACATCCTCGACGAGGCGGGTCATGATGTCGCCCGTGGAGCGGTTGTCGAACCAGGTGAGCGGGAGGCGCTGGATGTGTGCGTAGAGTTCGCTGCGGAGGTCGAAAATGACGCGTTGCTCGAAGTGGTTGTTGAAGATGATGCGGAGGGCGTTGAGACCGTTCTGCGCAAGGAATGCTGCGAGGCCGAGGCCAACGAGTGGCAGCAGGAGGTCGGGTCGGTTTTGACCGATGACTTGATCGACGATCTGCTGAGTGATTGCCGGGAAGACAATCACCATCAGAGTCCCAGCTACAGCACAGAAGAGCGTGGCAAAGGCGAGCAACGGGTAGCGCCTGACATAGGGTAGAACCCTGATAAAAACCTGCATAGTATTTCAGCCCTGCCTTAGTGTTTGAGCAGGGGAAGGATGACCTCGAGCGACTCGGTGTAGAGGGCATGGCGCCCGGCTCGGCTTAGCTCGGCCAGAAGGGTGTCTTCCAATCTCCCACGCGGGGCGGGGAGGATTTGGCGAATCTCAGGGATGCCGGGCGTCTGGATGGTGGACTCGAAAAAGTCGGATTCCTCGGCGAGTTTGAGCTCGAATTTGGCGTCCGGAGATTTGATCGAAATGAGCGACAGATTGGGGCCAGAAATTTCCTCGATGTGGAATGGAATGGAGTGGTCGTTCGCAGTGATGAAAGTTTCGTTTTCCGCATCCAGACGCCACTTCAAGCGCCCCGCGAGCCAGCCCAGGAGGAGTAGCGCGGAGATGCGGGAGCCCGGTGCGCAGCGGAGGGAAAGGGATTCCACGCGGCTCAGATGTGGGAATGCGGAGGCATTGTCAAACTGGCTTGCCAGAGCAAAACGCCACGCGTGAAGGCGTGTCCAATTCAGGTCGCAGAGCACGGCTGCACTTTTGCCGGGCGAGGAAATGTGGCGTATGATCGAAAACTGGTGGTGCGGATTGTGCCACGAACTGCTGTCAAAGATGAGGCGGTCCACCCAAGCCCAGAGCTTTTCGTCGAGGGGCTCGGGGAAGTCGGCCTTCCACCAGAGGCAGAGTGGGAGATCGGAATCCAGATGCGAGAAAACGATATTCGGGAGGGCACTGGCCGCGTCGCCGTCCAAGCGGAATGTGATCTGTTCGGAGCAAATCTGGCGTGTGTCCTTACCGAGGAGGTGGCAATGCGCGCTGATCCAGGCTTTCGCTTGCGAGGTTGGAGCTGAAGGGTTGCCGAGGATAAGGATCGCCCGGCAGGGGTGGCGGCCGGCCACAGAGGCCAGCACTTCGTTGTCAGCGGCAAGGGCGGATTCGTTTTCTGTGTAAACGACAAGGTTGATCAGCGAGGCGCGGGTCTTGGTGTCTCCACTGGATTCCCATAGCTTGCCGAGCTCTTTGTCGATTCTACCGATTTCGACAGGAATGCCAGGTTCGATGGATGCCTCGGTGCTCACAGGCGTCTCCATGCGCCCTCGTGGCGCTTGATGAGTTCGTCGGCCTCGCCGGGACCCCAGGACCCGGAGGAGTAGAGCGCGAGGTCGTCTGTGCGCGTGGTCCATGCCTCGTGGATGGCGTCGACAAATTTCCAAGCCTGCTCGACCTCGTCGCGGCGGGCGAAGAGTGTGGCATCGCCGCTCATGGCATCGAGGAGAAGGCGTTCGTAGGCCTCGGGCGTGGCTTTTCCAAAGCTGGTGCCGTAGTGGAAATCCATTTTGACCGGCTCGATACGCAGGCTGGAGCCCGGCATCTTGGCGCTCATGCGAAGGGAAATGCCCTCGTCAGGCTGAATGCGGATCACGAGAACATTGTCATCAATCGACTCACCGGTGGCGCGGAAGAGAACCGGCGGCACGCTTTTGAAATGAACGGCAATTTCGGTGCCGGCTTTTGGTAGGCGTTTTCCGACGCGGATGAAAAACGGGACGCCTGCCCAGCGCCAGTTGTCCACATTGAGTTCCATGGCGACATAGGTCTCGGTGACGGACTCGGGATTCACATTGAGTTCGTCGCGGTAGGCGGCAACGCGTTTGCCGTTGATCGAGCCGGCGCCGTATTGGGCGCGGACGACATGTTTGAAAACATCATCACCCGTAAGCGGGCGCAGAGAGCGGAGCACCTTCACCTTCTCGTCGCGGATCGAGTCGGCATCAAGGCCTGCGGGCGGTTCCATGGCGGTGAGGCAGAGGAGTTGGAGAAGGTGGTTTTGCACCATGTCGCGGAGGGCGCCTGATTTTTCGTAGTAGCCGGCGCGGCCTTCCACGCCGAGCGGTTCGCTGGCGGTGATTTGGATGTGGTCGATGTAGCGGGAGTTCCACATCGCTTCGAAGAGGGCGTTGGCGAAGCGGAGGACGATAATGTTCTGTGCGGTTTCCTTGCCGAGGTAGTGGTCGATGCGGAATGTCTCGGATTCGTCGAAGGCATTTTCAACGAGATCGTTCAGGCGCTTCGCGCTTGGCAGGTCGGTGCCGAAGGGTTTTTCAACGATGACACGGCTCCAAGATCCAGGGCGCGCTTTATTGAGGCCGCTCTTGCGAAGATTTTCCAAGATGACTTCGAACTGGTCCGGGCCTGCTGCAAGGTAGAAGAGGCGGTTTCCACCGGTGCCCCGAGTGGCGTCCATTTCGTCCAAGCGGCGCGCAAGAGCCTCGTAGCCCTCGATCTTGTCGAATTCGCTGCGGTGGTAGCAGATGTTTGACGCGAAATTTTTCCAGAGGTCGTCATTGATGCCTTGGCGGGAGAATTTGCGGGCCGCCTCCTCCAGTTCGGTGCGGAAAACCTCATCCGATTTGTCCCTGCGGGCGAATCCCACAACATTGATCGCAGGCGGCAGGGCCCCATCGGCGGCGAGATTGTAGAGGGCGGGAACGAGTTTGCGGTGCGTGAGGTCGCCGGTGGCACCAAAAATAACGAGGGTGCAAGGATCGGGAATCGAGCGTTGGGCGAGGCCCTCGCGGAGCGGATTGGAGCGCAAAGTATCGGTTGGCATTTCGCCTTCTTACCTATCGGTTGCGGGCGGGGAGTTCAATCGGGAAAACCCCCGTGCCGGACTTTACCGGGATTTGAGGGAACTGACACTGGTCAGGATGCCGGCGATCATCGAGTAGGCCACGATGCCTACGAACAATGCCACGAGAAGAATAATTGCCGGTTGGACGAGTGTTGTGAGGTGTGAAATGCGCGTAGTGAGGTCGCGGTCGAAGCGTTTGGCGGCTCTCTCCAAGGCGGTGGCGATATCCCCCGTTTGCTCGCCGACTGTCAGAATATCCATCATTACCGGTGGAAAAAATCCCACCCGCCGCAATGCCGCCGCGAGGCTGGTGCCTTCTCCGACCATGGCAGCGGTTTTTGTGAGAAGGTCTTTGAGAAAAACATTCATCGTTGCTGCGGTCATGAGGTTAAGACCTTGAAGAAGCGCTACGCCATTTGAGACCAGAGTCGAAAGGGTCTGCAGCATTTCCGCGTAGAACTTGGCGCGAAGAACGGGCCCGACCACTGGAAAATCCAGCATCGAGCGATGCCACCAATCCCGCCCGGCGGGGGTGCGCACGGCGGCGCGCGCAGAGAGTATGAGGATGCCGACGAAGGCAAAGATCGCCCACCACCATTGCCCGCAAAATTCGCTCACGGAAATCAAGATTCGGGTGATGATTGGAAGTTTCTGACCAGTTTTTCCCAAGAGGACGGACAACTGGGGGACGAGGAATGTCAGGAAGACAAACATCAGCACAATCGCTGATGCAAAAACGATGGCCGGATAGAGGAGCGAGGAAACCACACGGCGGCGGAGGTCGCCGATGAGCGTGAGGTAGGCGCATTGGCGTTTGAGGATTTGCGGAAGCGCGCCGGAGACTTCGCCTGCGGCCACCAAGTTGCAGTAGAGAGGATCAAAGGTTTTTCCGCAGTCCTGGAGGGCGGCTGAAAAGCTGAAACCGTCGCGCACGCGCTGGCGCAGGCGGGCGGCGATCGGTTGGACGCCGGATTTTTCCTGCCGCTGCTCGATGACTTTCAGAGCGCCTTCAAGCTTGAGACCAGCCTCGAGGAGTTCGGCGAGTTCCTCGGTGAAATAGAGCAACTGGGTGGTGTTCAGGCGGGGCAGGGGTTCGTTGCCTGCGGCGGCGGATTCTTTCTTGCTGGTTGTCGAAGCCCCTCCGCTCTCCGAGACACTCATCGGCTGCAGGCCTTGATTGCGGAGAAGGCGGTAGGCGTCGCTTCGCGAATTGGCGACGATTGTTCCCGTGGTCACCGTTCCCGAGGCGTTGCTCGCTTTGTAGGAGAAGTCGGCCATTGTCCTGCTACTCGTCCAAGACCTGCAGTTCGCTGGTTGTCACTCGCACGACTTCCTCCACCGAGGTGATGCCGTGGGAGACAGTTTCCCAGCCTGCCTTGCGGAGCGGGACCATGCCATCGCGGATGGCGAGTTCGCGCAGTTCGTTTGCGGGAGCGCGGCGTTGGATGAGTTCCTGCATGCGGGAGGTCATCTGACAGATTTCAAAGAGGGCGGTGCGGCCTGAGAAACCGGTATTCCGGCAGTGAGGACAGCCGACTGGTCGACGGATTTTGTGAGCCAACTCGAGTGGAAAGCCCATGGCAGCCAGATCCTCGGCTTTATACTCGGCCGGTTGGGAACAGAATTTGCAAAGACGGCGGACGAGGCGCTGTGCGATGAAGGCGCGGACGGCGGAGCCCACGAGGAAGGGTTCTACGCCCATATCCAAGAGACGCGTGATGCCGCCCACGGCGTCGTTTGTGTGGAGCGTGCTGAAGACCAGATGGCCCGTGAGCGCGGCTCGGATGGCGATTTCCGTTGTCTCGAGGTCGCGCATTTCGCCCACCATCACAATGTTTGGATCGCCGCGCAGGATGCTGCGCAGCGCAGTGGCGAAGGTCAGGTCGATCTCGGGTTTTACAGCAATTTGGATGACGCCGTTCAGCTTGTGTTCGACGGGGTCTTCGATGGTGACGATGCGACGCTCCATCGAATTGATGGCGCTCAGAAAAGTGTAGAGCGAGGTGCTTTTTCCCGAGCCTGTGGGGCCTGTCACGAGAACAATGCCGTTGGGGATGGAAATGAGATTGCGGATGCGTTTCTCATTTTCCGGGTCGAGTCCGAGGCCCGAGAAGTCGAATTGTTGCTGGCCGAGAAGTCGCAGGCTCACGCTCTCGCCGTTCACGCTGGGAATGGTCGCCACGCGCACATCGATCGGTGCACCTGCGATTTCGAGGGCGATGCGCCCGTCCTGCGGTCGCCGCCGCTCGGCGATGTCGAGGCCGGACATGATTTTCAGGCGGGAGATAAGAGAGTCTTGCAGCATTTTGATCCGCTGCGGGACGGGAACCTCCTGCAGGACGCCATCGATACGGTAGCGGATGCGGAGGTCGTGGCCGAGCGGTTCGAAATGGATGTCGGTCGCGCCTTGCTGGAGTCCCTCGCGCAGGATTTGGTTTACAAATTTCATCACCGAGGCTTCAGAGTCGTCCTCGTCGATTACATTGATCTCTTCCTTGGCTCCCCCAGGCAGGTCGTCTTCACGGCCTTCAAGAAGTTCTTCAAAGGTATCGGCGCCGACGCCGTAGGTTTTCTTGAGCGTCTCCACAAGGCGACTGCGCGAAGTCATGACGAGACTCACCGGACCGCGCCAGTGCTGGGTCACAGCCTGCCATGTGGCGTAGTCAAAGGGATCAAAGGTCAAGAGGCTCAACTCACCGCCAGGCACTGCGGCCTCAGGCAAAACAATCTGCCCCAGCGCAAGCCGGGCGGGGAATTTGTCCCGCACATTTTCGATTGGGGCGACATCCTCCTCCTCACGCCAAGGGATTCCGAGTTCTGAGGCGAGGGCTTTGAGGAAAGGCAATTCCTGAACGAGCTTGGAATCGAGCAACGCGGCGATGGGCGACCGCTGGGCA
>JBILMW010000199.1:0-4063 GCA_044375335.1 Terrimicrobiaceae bacterium
GATAGGGATCGTAATACGACCAGAAGCGCGAGTAGCCGAGCATGGCATCCGGCGAGGTGTAGCCGACAGGAGTTCCGGGAATGTCACCCGATTCCTGGGCGGAGAGGGGCGCAGCGAAGCCGGCAAGAAGCAACAGGGGAAGGAGGAGTTTTTTCATGCAGAACGAGGTGTGCCAGATGGTCCGGCGGGTTACAAATTGTTTTTTCGCGCGAGGACGGCCTCGATCGCCCGGCGGTGGGGACTGGGCATGGGGGGCAGGTTTTGAAGAGAAAAAGCCTGCCAGCCTGACATCGGCTCCGCCTGGACAAGCCGGAGCTGCACTTTGTAGCGGGTGATCGCGTAGCTGATCTCAGCAAGGGGCTCGGAGGAAGGTTCTCCGGGCGGCAGGAGCCAGAGCCCTTTCCAAGTGGGTCCCGGGGATGGGATGAGAAAAATGCCGCCCTTTCGCATACTGACGGCGCGCCAGTCTTCCTGTTGCGTGATGGTTTTTTTGGCGGGTTTCACGGGGAGCAGGGAGGGATTTGTGGCTCTGCAAAAGGCTTTGACCGGGCAGGCGGCGCAATCCGGCTCACCCGCGCGGCAGAGCATGGCGCCGAGATCCATCAAGGCGGAGGCGTGGAGGCGACCGCCTTTTTTCGGAAGCAGGGAGGACGCGGCTTGATCGAGAAATCTTTTTCCAGAAGCGGTGGAGATGTTTTCCTTAAAGTCGAAAAGCCGGGCGATAACGCGCTGGATATTGGCGTCCAAAACCGGCACCGGCTTATCGAAGGCAAAAGCCACAATAGCCGAAGCCGTGTAGGGCCCGACTCCCGGTAAAGCGCGCAGGAGGTCGAGGTCGCCGGGAATACTGCCGCCAAACTGCGCAACGATCGCCTTAGCCGCGCGGTGCAGATTGCGAGCACGCGAGTAGTAGCCAAGGCCCTCCCAGTGCTTCATGACCTCCTCTTCAGGCGCGGCCGCGAGCGATGCGACATCGGGAAACCGCTTCATCCATCGCCGGAAATACGGCTGCACGGCGGCGACCGTCGTTTGTTGGAGCATGAATTCGGAAACCAGAACGGCATAGGGCGATGGATTCGACCGCCAAGGCAGGATACGGCCATGGGCTCGGAACCATTTCTGGAGCTCCTTGTTGAAATCAGCTGCGGTATTTTTTAACATCTCGACACGCCGGATGGATTACGCACAAAACACGCGGATGTCTTCCGCAAAACCTCTGAATACCCACACGGCGCCGCTCACAACCGAGCAGGCACAGACCCTCCGTGGTATTCTGGCCGGAGAGGGATACGAGTTTGAGGAGCGGCCTTACATGCTCTACTTCGCGCGCGGGCCGAAGCTCACCATCGCGGTCTATGAAAAAGGCCCGAAAGCCGTCATTCAAGGCAAAGGAATCGAGGATTTTATCCTGTTCACCCTCGAGCCGCGCGTTCTGGGCGAGGCTTCATTTGGGCAGGAAGAGGAACAGAATCCCGAGCTGTTCGAGCCGCACTTCGGCATCGACGAGAGCGGCAAGGGTGATCTTTTCGGACCGCTCGTTATTGCCGGCGTTTATGTAAATCCAGAAATCGCCCGCACACTTCGCGACGCAGGCGTGCAGGACAGCAAGGCCATCAGCAGCGACAAACGCATCCGCGAGCTGGCGGCAGCCATCCGCAAGATCCGCGTTCCAGCCAGCATCGTGACCGTGGCCCCGCCGCGCTACAATGAGCTCTATCGCAAGATCGGAAACCTGAACCGCCTCCTCGCCTGGGGCCATGCGCGGGTCATCGAGGATCTCTGCGGCCTGTGTCCAGATTGCCCGAGGGCGCTTTCCGACAAATTCGCCGATGTGCGCGTGCTTGAGCGTTCGTTGATGGAAAAAGGGCGTAAAATCCAACTCGACCAACGCACCAAGGCCGAGTCGGACTATGCTGTTGCGGCGGCATCCATCCTTGCCCGCGAGAAATTCATCGATTGGCTGGAGGAAAAAGGCCGTGAGTCCGGCATGGCATTGCCTCGCGGCGTCTCGGCGCAGGTGAAGCAGGCCGCCAT
This sequence comes from Terrimicrobiaceae bacterium, assembly GCA_044375335.1. Taxonomy (GTDB): domain Bacteria; phylum Verrucomicrobiota; class Verrucomicrobiia; order Chthoniobacterales; family Terrimicrobiaceae; genus UBA967. The sequence goes on from JBILMW010000199.1 coordinate 2,035, forward strand.
TGCCCTCATTCAATCCAAGGGCCCCGAAGCGCTCGAGAGCCACGCCAAGATGCATTTTAAAACAGCCGCCGAAGTGCTCGCTGCAGCAGGTGGCAGCCCAACTCCCGCCTGAACGCGATTGCCAACCCCGCCGGACTCGGGTTTCCTACCGCGACCAATTTTTCAACCATGACATCCGCTCAAATCCGCCAGTCGTTCCTCGATTTTTTCCACGAAAAGCAACACACGATCGTTCCGTCCTCGAGCCTCATGCCCGACTCGCCGAACCTGCTTTTCACGAACGCCGGCATGAACCAGTTCGTTCCCTTTTTCCTAGGCCAGAAGGCGCCTGATGTCTCCAAATGGGCGGGCGCACTGCCCGGTTCCGACCTCCGCGCCGCCGATACGCAGAAATGCATCCGGGCCGGTGGAAAACACAACGACCTCGATGATGTCGGCCTTGATACCTACCACCACACGATGTTCGAGATGCTGGGCAACTGGTCGTTCGGGGATTATTTCAAAAAAGAGGCGATTGACTGGGCATGGGAACTCGTCATCGGCCGCTGGAAATTCCCGCCCGCCCGCCTCTACGCCACGATCTACAATCCCGAGCCCGGCGACCCCGCCTCGCGCGACGAGGAGGCATGGGAAATCTGGGCCGAGAAATTCCGCGCGGCCGGGCTCGATCCAGCCGTCAACATCTTAAACGGCAACAAGAAAGACAACTTCTGGATGATGGGCGAAACCGGCCCCTGCGGCCCCTGCTCGGAGTTGCATGTCGATCTCACGCCCGCTGGCGACACAGGTGGCGCGCTCGTCAACAAAGGCTCCGCCGACTGCATCGAGATTTGGAATCTGGTTTTTATCCAGTTCAATGCCAACCCGGACGGCTCGTTTTCTCCCCTCCCCGCCCGCCATGTGGATACCGGCATGGGTTTCGAACGCGTGACTTCGATCATCCAAGGCACAAAAAACCTGACCGATTTCGCCAACGCCCGCATCTCGAACTACGAAACCGACATTTTCCGCCCGATCTTCGACGAACTGGAAAAACTCAGCGGCAAGACCTACGGCTCCACGCTGCCTTTCAGCGGCTCCACTGGTGATACCGAGCAGGAAAAAAACGATGTCGCCTTTCGCGTCATTGCCGACCACATCCGCACACTCACCTTTGCGATCGGCGACGGCATTCAACCCGGCAACACCGACCGGAACTATGTGCTCCGCCGCATCCTGCGCCGCGCCGTCCGCTACGGCCGCTCTCTGGGCTTCCGCGCACCATTTTTCCACAAACTCGTCGATGTCCTCGCCCGCACGATGGGCGATGTCTTCCCCGAAATCCGAACCAAGCAGAAACACATCGAGGATGTCCTGAAAGTCGAAGAGGAATCCTTCAACAAAACCCTCGACCGGGGGATCGAGCTTTTCAACGAAGCTGCCGCAAAGGGAAACATCACCGGCGCCTTCGCATTCAAACTCTATGACGAGCAGGGCTTCCCTCTCGACCTCACCGAGCTCATGGCTCGCGAACGCGGCCTCACGGTGGACACCGAGGGATTCAACACCCTCATGGAAGCCCAGCGCGCGCGTGCCCGTGCGGCCCAGAAGAAACAGGTCATCACCCTTTCAGAAATCGAAACCACCACGCCCACGGTTTTCACAGGCTACGACTCCCTTACAGACACGGCCCGCGTGCTCGAGATTCTCACCATCAAAGACCGCACCGCAGTGATTCTGGATCGCACTCCCTGCTATGCCGAGATGGGCGGCCAAGTCGGAGACACAGCCGAGATAACCCGGGGAGGACAACTCTGGAGGGTTACGAACACCCAGAAGACCGGCAACACCTGGCTCCACCTGCTCGATTCCACCGATGCCCCGAATGTCGGTGACGAAGTCCACATCTCCGTCAACGCCACGCGCCGCGCGGCGATCCAGCGACACCACACCGTGACCCACCTCCTCCACTGGGCGCTCCACGAAGTCGTCTCACCCGAGGCCACGCAAAAGGGCTCTGCGGTTTCACCCGAAAAACTCACCTTCGACT
>JBILMW010000054.1:0-14006 GCA_044375335.1 Terrimicrobiaceae bacterium
GCCACTCTCGTTCTCTTCGCCATCGTTGTTTGTTTCGCATCCAACGCACCCGCCAAAGCCCAACTCCCGCCGCATCCCGCGCCACCGCAAGCCGCCGCCGTCGTTGAGCCCCAACCTGTCATCATCCCCGCACCCACTCCCGAAACTCCAATGACCGCCCCTGCCGCAGCCCCCGCACCAGCCGCTCCGAGAAAGCACACCTACACCAGTTGCAATGTCGAGGGCTCCGTCGTTGCCATGACCTTCGATGACGGCCCGCATCCCAAACTCACCCCCCGCCTCCTCGACATGCTGAAAGAGCGGAACATCAAGGCCACCTTCTTCGTTATTGGAAAATGCGTCGCCGAGTATCCCGACATCGCCAAACGCATCGTCGACGAAGGCCACGAAATCGCCAACCACAGCTGGAACCACCCGCAACTCACCAAGCTCTCCCCCTCCGCCTTCGATGCCGAAATTTCCCAAACCACCGACGCCATTGTAAAAGCCACAGGCGTCCGCCCCGTCACCATGCGCCCGCCCTACGGAGCCATTAACCCAACCCTCACGAAACGCCTCAACGAAGAATATGGTCTCAGCGTCATCCTCTGGTCGGTTGATCCCCAAGACTGGAAAATCCGCAAATCCGACCATGTCTCCGGCCACATCATCAAAAACACCGCCCCCGGCGCCATCATCCTCGCTCACGACATCCACGCTTCCACCATCGATGCCATGCCCGCCGCCCTCGATACCCTTCAATCCAAAGGCTACAAATTCGCCACCGTCTCCGAACTCATCGCCCTAGACCGCCCCGCCGCACCCAAGATCGAATCTCCGAAGTCGACACCTTAAGACAGCAATACTCCCAAGACGAATGACAGGCTGTTGCTCGTCTTGACCATGAGCGCTACCGCCGGCCAGACGGCCTGCAATCACCGGATCATCGGACTGCCGATGTCCTCCTCGGCATAGGCGCTTCAACAATGCCAACGAGGACGTTGGCGCTCCTGACAAATTATGGACGCCTGAGGCCTGCTCACCTCACGCGACTCCCAACCTCTCATTTTTCAACACCGTTGACGGGATAGACTCGAAGTGTCCATCTCTATGAACCAGAGTCGCTTCATTTACACTTGCAGCCACAGCTATGAGGGAATCCACCAAGGGAATTCGATCAGAGCAAAGCCCTCCAATCTGAAATGCTTTCAGCGCCACTTTTTCATCAACCGAGACAATTCCATAAAAAAGCAAGCGATAGTCATCCAAAGTCTGTTCAAGCTCATTGGCGGATGAACCAAGAGCGACCATTCGCCGACCGAACTCGGACAGGGAAATGCTGGAAATCAAGATTTTGCAGTCCTGATCAAAAAGCGATTGAACGCGATCCGATCCCACCTCGTCACGGTGATGCGCGAGAAGGGCCGATGTATCCAAAAGAAAAATCATGCCTCTGAATCCACCCGCTCTTGAATCAATTCCGCCACCGCATCACGCTCTGGAGCATGCCGTCGGCCAGACCCCTTCAAACGACGGGAAAGCGCCATGCGATCAGGAATAACCCGAACCCGAATTTCATCTGGATTTGTGGTTTCAAACCAGTCAAATAGAAAACCAGGCTTCACTCCAAACTTCCTTGCGATTTCCACAGGTATGGAAATCATGTTTTTCGTTGTTACAGTGGTTGTCATGGACAAAGAATATTTTCCCGGATTTTTTTTCAAGCCTTTTTCTGGGTATGCACATGACTCAACCGGCCACTCAATATTGATCAAAAAACGGCGCACTGTCCGGCATAACCACAACATATTGTGTATGGTTGAATGAAGTGCATACCCAGAAGCCTTTTTGTGATTTTAACCACTGCGGTCACACACCGCCGCTACTGCTTTTTTATCCAGCTGACTTCTCCTTGAGATTGGAAAGTTTATCGAATGCCGAGCCCCACTTGATCAGGAACGCTGAGGTCCTCCTCGGCGTGACGCTCCAACAAAGCCAACGGGGACATTGGCGCTCCTGACGATTCCATACGGCCGCGACAAGGGTGGGTAAAATTCAAGATTCAACCCTGGATAGGCTTGCAAAATATGTCAAAGCGCGGGGCCCTTTCACTGATCGCTGACATTGTAGCGACTGTCTATGACTGCCGATCTTCGGGCCTTTCCTCAGATTTTGGCTGCATAAACAACTCCCACTCCGGCAAAGCCAACGAGGACGTTGGCGCTCCTACCGAGCTTGGTTATCCCAACTCAAAATGCCCAAATGTCAAGATTTAATCTGGGTATGCACTTCATTCAACCATACACAATATGTTGTGGTTATGCCGGACAGTGCGCCGTTTTTTGATCAATATTGAGTGGCCGGTTGAGTCATGTGCATACCCAGAAGATTTAATGCCCGCCCCCTTTGATTCTATGCTAAATGCGAGAGCTCGGCAGCGCCTTCCCACTGCAAAGAAATTTTGCGCTGAGCCCTTGCGCAGTCGAGTAAATACAAGTTTATCAAATTTTGGTAGGGTATGCGAGCCTCCAGCGAAAGCTGTTTGAAATAATCGATCACATCGGGTTCCAAACGAATGGAAACTGCTTTTTTCAGGCGCTTGATGTAAGGGTTCGGCTTGGCCGCAGTGAAGTCATATTCTTTTCGCATGGATTTTTTCCCAGTAAGGTTGTTGTTCTTTGGTTCCGGCGCGTCTGGCCGAGATAATTCGAATTGAAGAACCTTCTGCACGGTAACAGTGCACGACTACCAGCACGCCCTCACGCGGACTCTGCCCCATCATGACAAATCGCTCTTCAACAGCAGAATGGTCCGGATCAGGGATAATCAGAGCTTCCGTATCGTAAAAAACGGATTTGGCCTCTTCGAATGTGACTCCATGCTTGGCGACATTTGAAGCCGCCTTTTTAGGGTCCCATTCAAAGAAAAGTTCACTCATTCGAGTATTAAGAAATACAATGTATTTTTTCTTGTGCAAGCAAAAATTCTAAAAATCAGACAGAAACGCGGAGGCGTGTCAGGAGGAATCTCGAATCGAACATCCAATAGCTGTGACTGCCAAGATTTTTCCCATCCAGTAGGAACGCTGAGGTTCCTCCTACGCATGGCTCTTCACAAAGCCAACGGGAGCTTGGGCGCTCCTGACGACTCAATACGACTTCAGGAAGGGTGGGTAAAAATCAAGATTTAGCACCAGACATGCTTGCAAAATATGTCAAAGCGCGGGGCCCTTTCGCTGATCGCTGAAATTGTAGAGGCTGTCTATGACTGCCGATCTTCGGGCCTTTCCTCAGGTTTTGGCTGCAAAAATTAACTCCCACTCCAGCCAAGCCAACGGGTCGTTGCCACTTCTGCCGAGCTTGGTTATCCCTCCTCAAATTGAACAAATGTCAAGAATTAATGCCCGACCCCTTTGAGTCGAAGGGTTATTGTCATTTATTTTTTTGCCAAACTATGTTCCTCACAAAGATTTTTTACCTCTGAAGGCTTGAAAATTATGTGAATGTGTAAGAACAGCCCTTTTCATATCAACAATTAATGCCCGACCCCTTTGACGCCTTTGATTTTATAGTTCGTCGTCAGGAAGAGGAGGGACATCGGGCACATTGGCCAAATAGTTGTCCCAATCCTGTCGACTGCCCTGGGATGCCTCTTTGCGCAGATATTCGAGGGACGACATCACTGCCAGTTTTTCCCCGGCGGCCATAGCCAAAAATTGCTCGATGGAGAATCCCTCCCGCTTGGCCAAATTCTCGATACCCGCTTTCACGCCCTCAGGGAGTTGTATGCTAATTGTGCTCATGGTTGGTTTTGAAGAATTTTGAGGAATCTTCCTGGAGTGATTGCGGGGATGCCAAGTTGTTTGGACCCCCTAAAATCATCAATGTTATGGGTGACAATAAAATCACAACTTCCCGCGAACGCAAGTTCCAAAACCATGTCGTCATCAGGATCAGGCAAAAATGGTCGCCAGAGATAGTGGATATCTTGCAGTCGGGCTAAAGAAGCGAGTTGACGCAAGAAGCCCAGTGTCGTTTGCACGCTGGTGCCAGGTGAAAGGTTCTTTGCCCTTGTCAACACAGCCACCCACTCCATGTATAGGGAAATGGAGAGACAGACTTCAAATCGCCGCAAGGGAATCATTTCAACAATAGCAAAGCTGGCACCTCGACGGGAAAGCGCTGCAGCAACCATGACACTTGTATCAAGAACGACACGCACGGATTCCAGATACTGCGATTCCTAAAAATTGTCGAGCACTCTTCAAATTTCATACCGAAGCCAACGGGGAGGTTGGCGCTACTGACGATCTTGGTCAGACCTCCTCGAATTGACCGAATGTCAAGAATTAATGCCCGACCCCTTTGATACCGAAGCCAACGGGAAGGTTGGCGCTCCTGCCGAGCTTGGTCAGACCTCCTCGAATTGACCAAATGTCAAGAATTAATGCCCGACCCCTTTGACACTACACTAATTGAGTCTCATCTCACAAGAAATTTTCCCAAACCTTTTCTTGTAGCGGCTGTCTGTGACTGCCGGCTTCCTTTCCGTGGGAACGCTGAGGTTCCTCCTCGGCATGGCTCTTCACGAAGCCAACGGGGACATTGGCGCTCCTGACGATTCAATACGACCAAAGCAAGGGTTGGTAAAAATTCAAAATCGAATCTCGGATAGGCTTGCGAAATATGTCAAGACTTAATGCTCGACCCTTTTGATTAAAGGATGTTAAGGATTTTTAATCTCAACTTTGACATTATCAATGTAAGTCGCCACATTACTTACGAAATAACTTGTCATACTTACTTCAACACCTTCAGGGGGGGATTTATATGCCGCCTTGCCAATTAAATTATCACCTATCCAAAGTTCCACTTTACCATTTGCAATAACCCATTTGAATCGCTGCCAACCCGTAACTTTTTGAGCGGTGGACTGTGATTCCAGAGTTTCAAACCAACCTGGGCTGATTGTATTGGAACTATCAACAATCCAAACCCCTGCATCCCAATCTTTGGACTCAGTTAAAAGGTGGGGGTAAATGTAGAATGGAGAGTTTGATTGGGTATAGATATACATCTCTACTGACCCATTTGTGATTGGCTCGGGAAAACTTAATTGAGCAGAGGCCCAAGAATCGTTCTGGCCACCTTGATATTGTCCAATTCCAAGTTTTAAGGATTTAGATCCACTCTGCGCCGTGGAATTCGTTGTTTGATAAATTCCTCCGCCGTTTGCAGACAATTTCCATGATGAGATAGGCGTAGTTTCAAAACTTTCTTCGATAAGGATCCCAGCGGAAGCATTACGGGCGTAGCGGAAGCCAAAACCATGATTGCGATTATTTGCCGGATCAGCATAACCAAAACTAACGCTGCAATGAACAGCAGGATTAAAGTAACTACCGCCGCGTATGTATTGGTATGAGGGACTTGAAGGCGCTTTTGAGTATACACCAATCCATTCCCAAACATTTCCACTCATATCGTAAATGCCCAATTCATTGGGCTCCTTCAGCCCAACAGGCCATGTGCCTTGACCATTCGAAGTGATTTTTACCGATGCACCACTGGAATTCTCGCTATACCACGCCACCGAACCCGGAGTATTGCTCCCACTATATAAAAAACCTTTGCTGATTACACCACCGCGCGCAGCCCACTCCCATTCAATTTCAGCTGGAAGACGGTAACCATTTGCTGTATTAAGCAAACTTGGAATTGCTTCGCCGGTTTTATAGGTTGTGCCGTTTACTATGTAAGCGGGCATGAGGCCCTCCATCTGGCTCTTGGCGTTACACCATTTGACTACATCATACCAACCGACATTTCGAACAGGATGGTTGTCGGCGCTCCCTTGGCCGATATTTCCGATGTCGTAACCGTTCGCGGCGGCCCAATTGCGGACAGTCTTCCACTCGCCCCATGTCACTTCGTATTTTCCGATCTGGAAAGGTAAAACTTGCTGTCCAGCAAGGCCGGAACCTGCGGGCAAGGTGCCACCTTGGACCGTGATCATACTACTATACTCTTGAGTGAAGAGCTTTTGAACTTCTGTAGGGCTTAATGCACGGTTATAGACTTTAAATGTGTGCAAATTTGCCGTAAGCCGAGTCGATGTCCCGCCGCCAGAAGGAACCCATGAGTGCCTACCAATTGTAATCAGGTTTTCGATAGGGAGCGGATTTGCATCAGGCTTTGAATCGATAAGTTGGCCATTTATATATAGTGAGATATGCGTTTTTGATTTTACTGCAGTGATTGTCGTTTTAATAGTATCATCTACAGCTGTGTTATTTGCGGTTATCCCTTGAGATGATTGTCCATAGATGGCAGTCCAAAGAGAGTAGGAATTGTTTTTCCCTGCTCCCATGGAGCCACTAATTTGCATTAACTTTGATCCAACTGACTCGGTGCCCCAAGCCAAAATTGCTTCATTAGCCCAAAATGTCTGGTAAACCCCTGAAAGCACCAAATGAAAAGTCACCGAATCAGTTAGTGAATATCCTGCCGCTGGAACGGAAAAATACCCTCCGCCATTAGTTCTTTCAGAACTGTCACCTGTAATTTTTACACCTCCTCCTGACAAGTAGGCATGATTTCCAGCCATGGCACCATGGTTTGCATATTTGGTAAGATCTTTAGCATTTCCCTCAAATCGATAGTAACCCACTAAGCCCTCGTCTGAATTTAGAGGCATCACATAAAGCTCCACTTCCACCTCATCCCAATACCCGCCGGATTCGAGGCGGATGACGAAGGTGTAGGTGCCGGCGGTGGTGGGGGTGCCGCTGAGGGTGCCGTTGGCGCTGAAGGACATGCCGGGGGGCAGGGTGCCTTCGCTGATGGACCAGACTTTGTCTCCCGTGCTGCCGACTGCGCCGAAGGTATAGCCTGCGTAGGCTTGATTGAGGGTGGCTTCGGGCAAGGTGCCGCTGATTGAGATTTTCGGCCCGATGTTGCGGACGAGGCGAAGGCCGAGATAGGGCCAGCGCAAATCGCGATTTACATAGTTGAGGCTTGTTACGGTGCATCTGTTGGCCTCTACATTGAAGCATCCGCCGTAAGTCTGGCGATCTGAGGCGTTGTAATAATCCCAGCACCACTCCCACACATTCCCGCTCATGTCATAAATTCCCAATTCGTTGACGGCTTTGGTTCCAACAACTTTTGTGGCATTGGAAGAATTGTTTGCATACCAGGCCACGGTGTTAATGTCGTTGCTACCGCTATATGTGAAATTGCCGCTGCTGACTCCTCCCCTCGCGGACCATTCCCACTCGATTCTTGCAGGTAGTCGATAGCCATTGGCTGCGGCATTGACTTCCGGAGTTTGAACCCCTGTTTTATAGGTGGTGCCGTTTACGGTATAAACGGGAGCGAGGCCTTCCATCTGGCTCTTGGCATTGGTCCACTTGAGGACTTCATACCAATTCACAGACTGCACGGGATGGTTATCCGCAGTGCCTGCGCCCACCGTCGCGAGATCAGAGTAGCCATTCGCCGCAGCCCAAGTGCGGACATTTTTCCATTCGTCCCAAGTAACTTCTGTGCGCCCAATTTGGAAGGCTTGGACTTTTTGCCCGGAGAGTTGCGAGCTTTGCGGCAAGGTTCCGCCTTGGACGGTGACCATGTCGCCGGTGGCGTTGCGGACATACCGGATACCCATGCTTGGAAAATCGAGGTAAATTCCGTTTCTGAAAAACACCGTGCAATGGTCAGGGGTGCCTGCTCCGCCGCGACTGGCTCTTCCGGCAGTTACGGCATCCCAGCACCATTCCCATTGATTTCCGCTCATGTCGTAAAGACCGAGTTCGTTGGGCAGTTTCCCACCACTAGGTTTCATGATGTTTGGCGAGTTGCCCCAATACCATGCTACTTCATTGATGTTATTGCTTCCGGCATAGGTATAGCCCTTGCTTTGGACACCACCGCGAGCCGCCCATTCCCACTCCGCTTCGGTTGGCAAACGATATCCATTGGCGCTTGGATTCCATTCAGGAATTTGCTGGCCTTTTTTGAAAACAGTTCCGTTAAAAGTATATGCAGGCTGCAGACCTTCCATTTGGCTCTTCGCATTGCACCACTTTGCCGCATCGTTCCAAGTCCAGACATAAGCAGGGTAGTTGCTGCCAGTGAAAACCTGACCGTGATTTGAATCACTTGTGGCAAATTCACGCGAAAATCGGAATTCATAACCATTCTGCACCGCCCATTTGACCACCTCGCGGTATTCTGCCCAAGTGGTTTCGAAGCGGGCGATGTGGAAGGCGGAGACGGTTTGGTTGGCGAGCGCAGAGCCTGCGGGCAGCGTGCCGCCTTGAACCAGGACCATGTTCGGTTCGCCGGATTCCTCGGAGTAGAGTTGCGAGACTTCGGCAGCGGTCAGGGCGCGGTTGTAGAACTTCAAATCGTCAATCGCTCCTCGCATGGACTGGTTGGGATCAGTTAGGTTACCTTTTCCGACTTGCATGAAATTCCCAGACAAGAGCGAGCCTATTTTTGATCCAGCCGAGCTAGACAATACGCCATCAATATACATCTTTGTGGAATCGACTGTTCTAGTGACACAAATCTGATACCACTGCTTAGGGGTAAGTTTTTTTAAGCTGTATATTTCTGATCTTCTGTCGAAATCCAGATAACCGGAGCCAATTCTGGTATATTCTAAATACGAAACTTCTCTTACTCTATTTGATTCATATGCAAGACCTAATCCATGTAACACAAGGTAAGAATTTTCTCCAAAAAGAATCTGAGGGTAATCCTTCTCGAAATCATCGAATTTGACATACGCTACAATGCTCAAATCCCCACTAAATTGAGTGCTACTTAATGGAATTTTAGAATAATTGGCATCTTGTTTCAAGGACAAGGCCTCTACGGCACTCCCAAACCTGCCCGATTCAAAACCTCCAGAAACAATGGTGCCATGTTGATTAAGACCACCCTCATCCACCGCATTTCCCTGAAAAGGATAATGCGCCATCAATCCCACACTGAGCGGTTCGAATGAGTTTTTATCAAACGGGTTGGTCCCATCATACATTTCGCGGTAGTCGTTGACTCCATCGCCGTCGGAGTCGAAGTTGCCCGAGCGGCGGCCGGCTTGGTAGCCCATGTCGGCGCGGGTGTTGTCGGGGTCTTTGATGGCTGGGTCGGCGGCATTGATGGCAGGTGAGCCTTCTAGGAGACTATAGTCACCGTTCAGCTTGGGATCGGTGCCGAGGTTGCCGGTGCCTGCGGTGAAGGTCTCGATGCCGCCGGATTTTACGCCGCCTTGGGAGAGCGTGTAGGTGACGGTGGCCACGGTGCCTCGGTTGTAGGGGTAGGCGAAGGCGCCGATCTGGTCGCCGCCGTTGGCCCAGAGGATGCTGTTCATGAGGTCCATCTTGCCGCCGTTGGCGAGGGAGACGCCGCCTTGGTAGCCGAAGAAGTTCCGGCTTTCGTTTTTGTAGACGGTGACGCGATCGAGAATGATCTTGGAGCCCTCGGTGAGCGTGGCGCCGCCGCTGGCCCAGGCGTAGTTCTCGGCGAGGACGCAATTTTCCACCGTGAGGATGTCTGTCGCGCTGCCGATGGAGTAGATGGCTCCGCCGAAGGTGGCTGAGTCGCGGCCTGGGGTGCCTGCGCCGTTGCCTCGGATGATGCAGTTTTTTACCATGGCGGTGGTGCGGCAGTGGATGCCGCCGCCGTAGTAGTCGAACCCGTAGGAGGAGGGTTGCGGACGCCCTGTGCCGCCGGTGATGGTGAAGCCGTCGATAATGGTGCCCTCGCCTGCGATTTCGATAACGGTTTTGCCTTTCACGCCGCGCAGGGTGGTTTGGGCTTCGCCGGATTGGGAGAGGAGCTTCACGGATTTGCCGACGATGGAGACGGTGCCGTTGTAGCTGCCGGGCTGAACCATGATGGTGCCGCCGGTGCGCGAGGTATCCACCGCTTTTTGCACGGAGGCGAAGGGTTTCGCGAGTGTGCCGTCGCCGGTGGTGTCGCTGCCGGAGGTGGCGACCCAGAGGATGGCGAGTTCGGGCTTGATGACCTCGAGGATGACTTCGATCTCGCCCCAACGGCCGCCGGAGCTGGCGCGGACGATGAACGAGTAGGTGCCTGCGGCGGCGGGTGTGCCGGAGATTTTGCCGGTGGCGGGGTCGATTTCCAACCAAGCGGGTTTGTCACCCGAGATAGACCATGTGTAGCTGCCGCCGGTGCCTCCTGTGGCGTTGAACCCGAAGTCGAGTCCGCTGCCTTCGGTGCCGGTGGGGATTTCACCATCGACGGCGATCTGGATTTTGCGCACGAGGGCGAGGCCGTGTTTCGCGCCGGCGGCGATGCCGAGGACATTGCCGGGAGCGGGCGGCGGCGTGACATTGTCGGGGTTGAAGCCCCAGTTCACGATGGAGTTGTCGGCTTTGAAGGCGAGGGTGCGGTCGCCCTCGGCGGAGATTTGCACGACATTGGTTAGCCCGGCGGGCACGGTGGCTTGGGCGGTCCAGTTGGCCCCCCAGGCGACGACGGTGCCGTTCGCTTTGAGGGCTACGGAGTGGTAATCACCAGCGGCGATCTGGATGACATCGGCGAGTCCTGCGGGCACGGTGGCTTGGCCCATGTCGTTGCGGCCCCATGCGACAACGGTGCCGTCGCCTTTGAGGGCGAGCGCGTGGCCGCGGCCGGCGGCGAGTGCGGTGACATCCGATAGGCCTGCGGGGATGGTGGCTTGGCCTTGGTCATTGGCTCCCCAGGCGAGGATGCGTCCATCGCCGGTGAGGGCGTAGGAGGTGTTGAAGCCTGCGGCGATGAACTTCGCGCGGCGGAGTGTGGCGGGGATGGTGGTCTGGTTGCTGGTATTCCAGCCCCAGCCGGTGACTTTGCCTTCGCTATCGAGTGCGAGGTAGTGGTTGTTGCCTGCGGCGATCTGGACGATGTCCTTGAGATCGGCTGGGACATTGCGCTGGCCGGCCCAATTTGTGCCCCAGACGGAGACGGTGCCATCGGCACGGAGCGCGGCTGAGCTGGAATCGCCTGCAGCGATCTGGACGACGCGATTGAGTGCGGTCGGAATGGTGGTCTCGCCATTAGGGTTCGCGCCCCAAGCGATGACATCGCCCTCTTCGGTGGGTCGCACAGGCGGGAGTTCATCGATCTCATGGATTTGGATGACTTGGTTGGCCTCGACATTTTCCAGAACGCTTTTCAACCCGCTCGGCCAGTAAACCGTGACCTTCGCGGCCTGAGGCTTGTCGGCAAGGCCGAAGGTGAGGCTGGATTTGGTGGCTGACCCGGTGTCCGCACCGAGGTATTGGGCGAGGGTGGAGGTGGTCGTAGCGGCGTTGGGCTGATCGTATTCGATAATGTAATTATGATAACTCCAATAGTTTCCATCATTCCATTTAAACTCTGCTTCTCCATATAACATCAGCCAATCTTCAGTGCCGTTTTCGTTATTAGGTTCCTGAGGCTGCCAGTCGGAAAAATTCCAAGAGGTGCCATCAATCCACTTCCAGACACCTTCAGCTTCTGAATCGGTTGCCCCCAACCAAGCACCATTAAAAATAGTTTTAGGAAGAATGCGTTTAATTTTTTCCCACTCTTCGGTTGAACTTATAGTCGCCAAATGGCCTCCGCGCGCTTCTGAGAAAGATTTTGCTTCATTCCAAGTAAAACCACCTTGAATAAATTCATACCTGCTCGATCCCGTGAACTGAGATGGTTTCTTGACCGTAGCATCTTTCAACTCCACTTCCACGCGCGCACCTGTGCCCTGCGCCGGTGAAATCGACCCGACGAGTTCGACTTTGAGCCAGTTGGCGGGTTTCAGATCGGAATCGTTGCGGAAAACTTTGAAGAGGCGTTGGGGGCCAAAGTTATTCCAGCAGTAGTAGACATAATCCAAGTCGCCATCGCCATCAAGGTCGGCGGCGTAGCCGTTGCTGTAATTATTAGATGAGAAAGGACTACCGTTTCCGGGGAAGTTGGCGGTCATTCCCCAATTTGTGGTGGAGTCGAAGAACGCCTTGGTCGGGTCGAATGTGCCGTTGCCAGAAGTGGCTTTGAGGTAGGTGGCGGCATTTTCCCACATGCGCGGATACATGTTGGAGAAGTTATGGGTTCCGCTCCACACGGCGTCGAGGTCGCCATCAAGGTCGGCATCAAAGGTTGTGGCTCCCCAGTGGTAGAACCTGTCTTGGATGATCGGAGAGTCCTTCTGAGCGTATTTGCCGGTGCCGTCGTTGATATAGACGCGCGGGATGGCTCCAGCCCATGGCCAATCCTTCGCTCCGTTGATGAGGTCGAGGTCGCCGTCATTGTCCATATCCCACGAGAAGAACGGCCCGCTTTCGCAACCGAGGGTGATACCGCTGTCGGTTTTTTCGGTGAAGCCGGCGAGCGTCTTGGTGCCGGTCGGGTTGGCGTAATCCACAGTGCTGTTGCCAGAGTTGAGGTAGAAACGGACGGGGCGCGGTGTGTAGGACTCGGAGATCGAAGCGCTGTTCGTCTCAAGGGCCAAGATGTCCGGTTTGCCGTCACCATTTGCATCCGTGATGCTGAAGGACGGATTTTTCCAAGTCGTCTTGACGAGGTAGGTCTTACCGCTGAAGAGCGGGGCGGAGGTTTGTGAAACGCTGGCTTGGTTGAAGACTGCTGCGATGCCGCCGCCGCTGGTGGCGTTGATATTGAAGACGAGGTCAAGGTCGCCATCGGCATCAATATCGGCGTAGCTGACTTGGCGGTAGCCTGCGAGGTCGCCTGTGAGCAGGCCGGTGAGGGCTTGCTTGGTGAAGGTGCCTTGGCCGTTGTTCAGGTAGAGCGTGGATTCGGTGCGCTGGGTGTTGGTGCCGAGGATGTCGGTGACGCCGTCATTATTGAAATCTGCAACGAGCGCGGGTGTGACTCCGGTGAGTCCGGCTTGGGCAGTCGAGTCGCGCAGGTCGAATGCGCCTTGGGCCACGAGGAGATTGAGCGTGCCGTCGTCATTTCTGGCGAGCACATCCTCGCGACCATCGTTGTTGAAATCCTCCACGGCGATGACCGAGTGCTGAGGGATATTCACCGAGTCGGTGACATCGGTGAAGAGCTTACCGCTGGCGGTGACATTGCCTGAGGTGGCCGCTTTAATGACGAGCACGAACTGACGAGTGGCTTTCGCGCCATTGGCATCGGTGACTTGGAAGGTGAGTGTAGTGTTCCCCGCTGTGGTGGGTTTGCCAGTGATCCAGCCTGTGAGCGAGAGGTCCAAGTCTGCGGGCAGCGTGCTGTTATTAGTCAACGCCCACTCGTAGGACATGGTGCCTCCGTTGGCGGCGAGTTGGAACGAATAATCCTCATTTACTCGACCAGCAGGAAGCGCCTCGGTTGAAACAGCAAGGGTGGTGGGATTGCGAAAAGTGAGGGTCATGGCCTGCGTGGCGTTCGCTGCGGGAGTCGAGGAATCCTGAACGCGCACGGTGAAATTCGCCGTGAGGGCGGTGGAGGAATTTGCAGTGAGAACGCCGGTGGTGGTGAGGTTCGCGCTGGCTGGGAGCGTGCCTCTGGAGGCGAGTGACCAAGTGTAGCCGGGCTTGCCGCCAAGGGCTTGGAGCGTCGTGGAGAATGCGGTGTTGATATTTACCGTGCCGAGGTTCGCTGGCGTGCTGATGTAGAGCGGGTCGGCGGCTTCGACCGCGATGGTGAGATTCGTGGTGGCGTTTTGCGAGGCGCCGTCCCGCACCGACAAGGTGATGGTCGTATTGCCTGCAGCGGTCGGTGTGCCGGTGAGTTGGCCGTTTGTCGAATTTACCGAAAGCCAAGCCGGCTTGGTTCCGGCGATCGACCAGGAGTAGTTCGGCTTACCGCCGATGACTTGGAAGCCGGCGAGGATCGGTTGGTTGGCTTTTGCTGGGATGATGTTTCCAGCGTAGTCGGAGACGATCTCCATGCCGTAAGGAGCTACGATGATCGTGAACTCACGCTCGGCGGGGGTGTTTTTTGAGTCTTTGATGACCAGCGTGAACTTGAAGGTGCCCCCAGCGGTCGGTGTGCCGGTGATTTTGCCGT
>JBILMW010000201.1:0-4019 GCA_044375335.1 Terrimicrobiaceae bacterium
ATGCCATACATGGTTCCGTTGTCATACTGCCATGTTTCTCCCTCTGCTACTAATTGACCGGGCGTTCTTACATAAGTCTTGGAGTAGAATCCCATATTTCCATATCGTGATATGACACTTGTTGATGTCATATCGTAAGATGTTCCATTAAAGGCGAAATTTTGTGTGCCCTCCCATGTTCCCACATATTCATCTATGAGATCAAGCGGTTGAGGCCCAGGTGTTGGAGAGTATGGAGGCAGACCACCAAAGTTCTCAACTTCATTAAAATTACACCAATCAACTGTGAGATATCTTGATCCATTCCATTCTGCAACAACAAGAACCATATTATAATAACCAATTGGGGGCTCATAAAATAATACTGATCTATTTATGTTACTTAAATAGTATCTCCCCCAGAGGGTTCCCAAGTTGGCTTCTGCTAATTTATAGCCATTTAAAATACTTTGCCCAAAGTAAGGCATACTTGTTGCCCATAACTGCAGAACGAGTGTGCCGCTTGAAGATCCAATGGCACCGTAGTTTTCAATCCGGCTGGCCGATAATGTTACAGTGCTTCCGTATCGATCATAACCAACCGTCCCTGACATATCAATCTGCTGGGCATTTGCTGTGAATACGGACGCGAGGGCAAGAACCGAGGTGAAGAGCAAGGCACGAAGTGAGTGTTTCATTGGCATACGATGGGTGTGATTGGGCTGCGTCGAAAGGGAACTTTGAAATGGTCTATGGATATATTTTGACGCTGTCGTCGGAGCCGCCTCGGATACGGAAGACTTGGCCAGCCAAGTTTCCATGTAGGCGTAGGACAGCACGCAGAGTGGAAGATTTGTCAACGATTGTCTGCTGGGCAAGAAATTTTCGAAAAATATTTTGCCTTGAGGAGCATCGATGCGCGCCGAGTCAGCTTTGAGCAGAGGAATCCGCGACGCCAAACGCCTGTTCCGTTGGTATGAAAAACAGGTGAAAACAAAAAGCCTTGGGCGATGCACCGCCAGCGCGCTGATAGTGCGCGACGGCGCTGATGACGCCGGGGACGCCGGCGCGGAGAGTTTAGAATTTTGATTGATCAAAGGGCTCCAGATCAGAGAGAGGAAAGCGGGGCCAAGTTGGGTGAGGGATTCTTGGGAGGCGGGCCTTTTTGACGAGTAGTCGTTGTAGCGGGCGAAATTCAGTCCTCGTAGTGCCCTTTCGCCTGAGCTACGATCAAACTGTCGCCCTCAACTCGATAGATCAGCCTATGCTCCTGATCGATTCGCTTTGACCACCATCCAGAAAGCTCTCCCCTCAGTGGTTCTGGTTTTCCTGCTCCTCCGAACGGATTCCGTTTGGTTTCTTCAATCAATCGCAGCAGCCGCTTGGCTAACTTGGGATTCATCTGAACCCAATACTGCAAGTCCTCGAAGGCCTGCTGCCTAAATTCCAAGCGCACGCTTCAAATCCTCCGTCGTTTCAAAGATCAAGTGCTGAGGGGTTTTAGAAGTGATGGCTTCACGAAGGCGTTTGGCATTCTTCGGTGAGCTCAACAGTCGGGCGGTCGTGTCTTCGGATTGCTGGGGCTGCGCGCTCGATGGGGTGAGCGTTTTAGAGAGAATGAATTCTTTGATCGTCATGCCAGCGAAGGTGGCGAGGGTTTTGATTTGCCGATGCTGCTCCGCTTCGATTTCGATCGTGAGTCTGTTCATACCCCAAAAATTGTCAAAATTCCCAAAGTTGTCAACCGGTGGAGCGATGACATAGCAGAGAGGCTGCGGCGTCATTTTTATGAGGCGCTGATGCCGACGGGGACTTCGGCGTTCCGGACGCGGCGGGTTTTGAATTTGGTTTGATCAGAGGGCTCCAGTGCGGAGGCAGAGGAAAGCGGGGCCGAGGCGGGTGGGGATGTCCGAGGCGGTGAGGGATTCTTGCGAAGTGGGGGTGTCGCGGAGGGCGAGTTCGGCAGAGTGACCGCAGAGCCAGGCGGCGAGTTTTGCGGATTGGAGGGGGGATTTTCCTTGGGCGAGGAGTGCGGCGGCGAGGCCGGTGAGGACATCGCCCATGCCACCGGTGGCCATGCCGGGATGGCCGGTTGTGTTGTAGGCGGGCGGGGCTCCGCGTTCGCCGATGAGAGTGCGGGAGCCTTTGAGAAGCAGCGTGACGGGATACTCGGCCACAAAGTCCTCGAGCCACTGGCGGCGGGTGCGCGAATTTTGCGGGAAGAGGCGCTCCATCTCGAGGGGGTGCGGCGTGAGGAGGCGCGGGGCGGGGTTGTTTTTCAGGCAGGAGGGGTCGGAAGAAATGGCATTCAGCGCATCGGCGTCGATGACGCAAGGCGCGGGGCATTCGGAAAGGAAGGCGCGGACCATTTCGTCGCGCTCGCGTCCAAGTCCGGGCCCGATGGCGACGGCGTCGAATTTTTGATCGAGGATTTCCCGCAAGTCGGTCACGGGACTGACCATCACCTCTGGAATGACAGCAGCGGCAAGGACAGGGGCGATATCCGGGGGAACAAAGAGGGTCACCAGCCCGGCGCCGGCCTTCACAGCGGCGGCTGAGCAAAGGCGTGCCGCGCCGGGGTATTTCTGGCTACCAGAGATCACAGCGACTCGGCCGCATTGGCCCTTGTGGGTGTCGAAGCCGCGCGGAGGAAGAAGGCTGCGGAGATTTGTGGATTGAAGAATTTCCGCCGTGTCCGCATCCGAAGGCGCATGCACGCCTGGCAGGGGAATCACCGCCAACCTGCCGACGAAGTGCGTGGCAGCATCCGCCATGAGTTGGGTTTTCGCGAAGCCAATGGCGGCGGTGGCGTCTGCCTGCACGCAGACTTGCGACCCGAGGCCGCTGGGAATGTCCAACGCCAGAACCCATGCGGCTTCGGTGGCGCGCAGGGCATTGATGCGGCGAATCGCGGTGGCGACGGGCTCGCGGGGTTCGCCGGAGGCTCCGATGCCGAGAAGGCCATCGAGAACAACGAGCGGTCCGGCGGCTTCGGAACGGGTTTTCCAGATGCGGCCGAGTTGTTTCGCGGTGAGCGGAGCGAGGTCGGAATCGGAGAATGTCTTTTGGAGTTCGATGGACCAGCCGGCCTCTGCGAGATAGCGGGCGACGACGAGCGCGTCGCCGCCGTTGTGGCCTTTTCCAAAAAACACCACACATCGGCCGGGTTTCGGATGAAACTGGCGCACGAGGCGGGCTGCTTCGCGGCCGGCGATTTCCATGAGGCCCTCCGCCGTGGCTCCGGCGGAGAAGGCGATCTTCTCCGCTTCGAGCATCTGGGCGGCGGAAAGGATCATGACATCAGGCGAAGAACGACTTGATGCGGTCGTAGAAACTGGTGTGAATCGGGTTGTTCTCCTCGCCGCACAGTTCGGCGAAACGCTCGAGGGCTTCACGCTGTGCGGAGTCGAGGCGCGTAGGAACCTCAACCTGCACATAGGTGAGGATGTCACCTTTGGCCAAGCCTTGAAGCGCGGGCATTCCGAGACCGCGAATGCGGAAGGTCGATCCGCTCTGCGTGCCGGCGGGGATTTTGAGACTCACGGCGCCATCCAAGGTCGGCACGCGGATTTCGCCACCGAGTGCGGCTGTCGTGAAGGGAATCGGCACCTCGCAGGCGAGATCCATGCCATTGCGGGTGAAAACTTCGTGCTCCTTGATGTGAACGACCACATAGAGGTCGCCGGATGCCCCGCCGCGAAGTCCGGCCTCGCCGCCGCCCGTGCTGCGCAAGCGGGAGTCGCTGTCGATGCCGGCGGGGATTTTGATTTTAACGCGGCTGGTTTTTTCGACTCGGCCCTCGCCTTGGCAGGACGGGCAGGGTTTTTCGATGATGCGCCCCGAGCCGTGGCAGGCGGGGCAGGTCTGCGCGACTTGGAAAAAGCCGCGCGAGGCGACGACTTGGCCACGACCCCGGCAGGTGGGGCAGGTGACGGCTTTGCTGCCTTTCTGGGCGCCTGAGCCGGCGCAAGGCTCGCAGGCGTCGAGTTTGCGAATTTCGATTTCCTTCTCGCAGCCTTTGGCGGCCTCTTCGAGTGTGA
>JBILMW010000200.1:0-4019 GCA_044375335.1 Terrimicrobiaceae bacterium
GGATTCCTGTTTCGGCCAGGAGATCCTCGTTGGTCATGATTCCATCGAGTTCGAGTTCGAGTTCGCAGAGGTTGTAGGCGGGATTCGAGAAAAAGAATTTGTCCAATGCCTTGTTGAGTCCGAACCATATCAGACCGCAGGATACAGCAACGATGAGAGTGAGCGCGCAGAACTGTCCAATCAGGCGCTGGCGTTTCCGCTGCGCCGTGCGGGCGCGCATCTTCACATTCAGGTAATGCACGCCGTTTGGCGTTCGTCGCTTGGTCGCGGATGATGTGGATCCTGATTTCATCACGGCTTTTTCTTCGCAAGCGACAGTCCGGCGATTTCCTCGCAGAGGGAGGGGAAGTCGAGTCCAGCCACGGCTGCCGCCTTAGGCAGAAGGCTCAACTCGGTCATGCCTGGGATAGTGTTGATTTCCAAAACACTCATCGAACCGTCTGGCGCGAGCAGGATGTCCACGCGGGAGTAAACCTCGAGCCCAAGGGCGCGGTGCGCCGCGCGGGCAGTCTCCTGGACATTGGAGGACTCTGCATCCGTGAGAGGCGCGGGAACGAAGTATTCCGAGGCTCCGCTGGTGTATTTGTGGTCGTAGTCGTAGAAGCCGTCGCGCGGCACGATCTCTACAACAGGCAGCGCCTCGCCGCCGATGATTCCGACGGTGAGTTCCCTGCCCGCAAAGAAACTTTCGACAAGCACCTCGTCGCCATATTGAAAGCAATCATCCAGCGCAGCCGGCAGCGCGGCGGCATCGCGAATGATGTGCACCCCCACGCTGGAACCCTGCCGCGGAGCTTTCACGACATAAGGCAGGGGGAGGCTCGGGGACTCTCCTTGACGGATTTTTTGCCATGTCGATGTCGGCACTCCAGCGCGGTCGAAGGCTTCTTTTGACAGGATTTTGTCGAATGCCGTGCGGCTGCCCTCGATTCCTTCACCGGTGTAGGGAATGCCCTTTTCATGCAGGATCGACTGGAGCTGGCCGTCCTCACCGAATGTGCCGTGAATGATGTTGAAAGCGAGGTCCACGGACGCGGGAAGGGTGATTTCCGGCGTTGTGACATCGATTTCCTCAACGCGTGCCCCGGCGGCGCGCAGGGCTTTTGCAACGGCTGCTCCGGAGCGGAGGGAGACATCGCGCTCCTTGCCGGGACCTCCCATGAGAAGTGTCACCAATTTGTCTTTCAGAATGCCGGAATGCTGTTGCTTCATAAATCTACCCCCACAATTTGAACCTCGGTTTCAAGCTCGATGCCGCGTGTTCGCTCGGCGGCACTCTGGATTTCTTTGATCAGGGTCAGAACATCCCCGGAGGTCGCGCCGCCATCGTTGACGATGAAATTTCCATGGATTTCGGAGACCCTGGCTCCTCCAACGGAGAAATTCTTCAGTCCGAGTTCCTCGATCAGCTTGCCTGCGGGAATCGTTGACGGGTTTTTGAAAATGCATCCCGCACTGGCAGCTACGGGTTGGCTTGAGCGGCGCTTGGCGACGGATTCTGCGATGGTCGCATCGATCTCGGCTTGCGTGCCGGGTTTCCCGGCAATGACAGCCGAAAGCGCATAGTTTGTTCGCAGCATCGGAACGCTCCGGTAGTGGATGTCCATTTCGGCAGGTGTGCGGGTGAAGATGTTTCCATCCTGGTCGCAGAAACGCACCTTCACGACCTGATCGAAGGTTTGAATGCCCATGGCACCCGCATTCATCCGAAGTCCTCCCCCGAGGTTTCCGGGAATTCCTTCCATCCACTCAAAACCTGCAATATTTGCTGTTCGCGCCAGTGCGCTAAGTTGTTTGAATTTCACCCCCACGCCGGCCGTGATTTCGGTGCCAATCACTTCATGGCGCTGGAAGTCGCCGCGCGAGAGGTGTGCCACCACTCCGGGGATGCCGCCATCGCGCACAAGAAGGTTAGATCCGCGTCCCATGACCATGAGGGGAATGTTTTCATCGAAGCAATGCCGCACGAGGTCGGCGAAGCCCTCTTCACTCTCGGGTTCAACCCAGAACTGGGCTGGTCCACCGATGCGCATTGTCGTGTGCTTGGAAAGTGGCTCGTAAAGTTTGATGCGTCCCGCACCCATCACGCTCTGCAGGGTGTCGCGCATTTTGAAATCCTGCGCGAGACGCTGGCCCGCCTCGTGGATGTTCCCCGCGCCAAGGCTCAGGATGAGGTCGCCATCCTCTGCCACGGATGCGGCGGCCTTGTGGATGTGCGAAATCTCGGGCACATGCGTTGCGGATGCATGCCCGGCAGCGAGCATCGCATCAACAATCGTCTGGCCGGAAATGCCGGGAATCGGTTTTTCGCTGGCAGGGTAGATGTCGGAAACAAAAACATGATCCGCCAGCGCGAAGGCTTTGCCAAATTCGTCCTTCAATGCCTGCGTGCGCGTGTAGCGGTGGGGTTGGAACATCGCAATGACCCGCCCGTAGCCGCCGGTTCGCGCGGTGGCGAGTGTGGCGGCGATTTCCGTGGGATGGTGCCCGTAGTCGTCAACAATGGTCTGGCGGGGCGATTCGTGGATGATTTCAAAGCGGCGCTTGGCTCCACGGAAACTCTCGAGTGCGCTCACGATGGATTCGAAGGACTGCCCAATTTCGCTGGCCAGGGCGATGGCGGCGAGCGCGTTCACGGCATTGTGGGCGCCGGGAATGTTCAGCACGACTTCGCCGAGCATTTTTCCGTCTTTGTTGACCGTGAAGCGGGATTTGAAATTTTCCGTGGTGAGGTTTGTGATCCTGTAATTCGCTTCAGCTCCGAGTCCGTAGGAAATGGCACGGGGATGTGATGCGCAGACTCGCTGGGCCCCCTCGTCATCCGCGCAGTAAAAAACCTTGCCGGATGTTTGGCTGATGAGGCGTTTGTAAACGGCTTCGATGGCAGCGAGATCCTTGTAAAAATCGAGATGCTCCGGCTCGATGTTGAGAACGATGGCGTGCTCGGGGTGGTAGTTGATGAGTGTGCCATCGCTCTCATCGCCCTCGGCGACAAACCACTCGCCTTCCGAGTCCCAGCGCGCATTTGTTCCCAAAATCGGAATTTCGGCTCCCACATAGTGGCAGGGCTTGAATCCTCCGGCCCGCAGGACATGTGCTGTCATGGCAGAGGTCGTTGTTTTTCCGTGCATGCCGGAGACCACGATTCCTTTTTTGGAGTCCATGATTGCAGCCAGCGCATCGGCGCGGCGCGCCAAAGGAAGTCCGAGGCGGACCGCCTCATCATAGGCTGGATTTCCCGCTTTGATCGCGGAGGAGTAAATGACGACATCCGCTCCATGCACGCACTCCGTCGAGTGGGGACAGTGAAAATGAAGACCCTTTTTGACAAGGCGTCCGACCTCGGTTGTATCAACCTTGTCGGATCCGCTCACCTTGTGTCCGAGCCCCAGCAACAACGCTGCGATGCCGCTCATGCCGGACCCCGCCACTCCGATCAAGTGGATGTGCTTCGGCGTTGCCGCAGTGAGGGCTTCGCGCAATTCAGCGGCTGTCATTTGATGCCCTCCCTGACGGCGCGTTCCATGACATCAGCCACATTCTTTGCAGCCGACTCCGGGGTCATCTTCTTTGCGGCGGCTGCCATTGCGGCGCGGCGCGATGGATCGTTCAAAAGATTCAAAATCATCGCGGCAAAGACCTCTGGAACGATGTCTTTCTCCTCGGTCATCACGGCCGCTCCGGTCCGCACATAAATTTCGCCGTTGGCTTTCTGGTGGTCGTTCGTCGCGTGCGGGTAGGGGATGAGGATGGATGGCAGACCGAACTGCGACAATTCGCTGAGGCTCGACGCTCCCGCTCTTGAAATAACGAGGTCTGCCGCTGAGTAGGCCTCCTCCATGCGGTGATGGAACGGAGCCACATAATGCGAAATTTCATCGCGTTGGTAGTTCGCAGCGGCCAACCGGTCGTCGTTTTTTCCAGTGAGATGAATGATTTGAATGCCGGACTGTGCCAAGAGCGGGGCTGTGCGGAAGAGGATCTGGTTGATTCCGGTCGCGCCCTGGCTGCCGCCGGTG
>JBILMW010000055.1:0-13844 GCA_044375335.1 Terrimicrobiaceae bacterium
ACGGCAGCTCGATCAATGGTCCACGCTACGACCCAGCATCGATCGCGGCCGGCAACCCTTCGGGTATCGTCCCCTTCGTCATCACTCCGAATGTCATCAACCAGCCAATTTTCTCCGTTCGTAAGGTGACCACCAGCGTGAGTATCTGGGACGGTCAGACGGTAGCCCTCGGCGGGCTCATTCGCGAGGATGTGCAGAAAGTAAATGACAAGGTGCCAATTCTTGGAGATATCCCTCTGGCAGGGCGTCTCTTCCGGTCCAATGTGGATCAGAAGATCAAGAAAAACCTCATTGTTTTTGTCACGGCTCGTCTCATGAATGCCGAAGGCCAACCCCTACTGCAGCAAGATGACGAAGAAGAGGCCGTAGAACCGATCGGCCTCCCTGAAGACCTGCCGCCTCCGGCGATCACAACGCGCTCGGTTGGGAAATAGCCCTCGGACAAGCACCGTTCGACGGAGGAGGGCTTGATTAGGATTCGCGGGATTCTAAGATGTTGCGATGATTTCGATCCGCGAGGATTTTGAGGTTGGCACGGCCTCGCCGTTCCAAAGCGAGGTAGAAGGGATTTTCTCGGAGACCGGTATTTTATCGGGCGCTGCATCGTTTGAATACCGCGCCGAGCAGCAGCGCATGGCTGGTGCTGTGGCTCGAACGATCGAGACGGGCGGGCATCTCGTAGTCGAAGCCGGCACGGGCGTTGGAAAATCCCTCGCTTACCTGGTTCCAGCGGCATTGCATGCGGTGCGGACGAAGCGCAAGGCAGTGATCTGCACCCATACGATCGCGCTCCAGGAGCAGCTCATGTTCAAGGACATTCCGCTCGTGCAAAAAATCGTTCCCGACGAGTTCGAGGCGGTGTTGCTGAAGGGACGGCAAAATTACCTCTGCACGACGCGCCTGGCCCGCGCGCTCACGCAGTCGAAAGAATTGTTCACCACGCCGCAGCATGCCGAGCTGGAGCGCATCCGCGAGTGGAGCATGCAGACAAAGGACGGGTCATTGAGCGATTTTCTGGAGCAGCCGGATCCCGCCGTGTGGGAGGAGGTGCGCAGTGAGCAGCACCTTTGCACCCCGAAGACATGCGGCCCGGGCAGCGGATGTTTTTATCAAAACCTGCGCCGACGCGTGGCGAATGCGAAAATGGTCGTCCTCAACCACGCCCTGTTTTTTACGCTCCTGAATGGTGTGGAGGACGCAGAGAACCGAACGGGAGGGCTTCTTTTCGCGAATGACTTCGTGATTTTTGATGAGGCCCACACGATGGAGGAGGTCGCCGCGCGCCATATCGGCATGGAGGTGTCCCAACTCGGCCTGCGCCGCGTCATTCAGCGTCTCTACAATCCCCGCAGCAAAAAAGGTCTCTTCCAGATGCTCAAAAACGGCCCTGCCTGCCGCGCGGTGAGCGATATCCTGCCCGTGGCCGACAGCTTTTTTCAGCAGGTCACGAAGCAGTGCGTATTCAAAAAAGGAAGGGAGTTCCGTGTCCGCGAAGCAGGCCTCGCCGAGGGTGGCGAGGTGTGTGGCGCCTTGGCGCGTCTCGGCGAGTTGATCGGCATCGAGGCGGGAAAATGCGACGATGAAACCCATACCTCCGAACTCCAGGAGGCCGCCCGCAAGCTGCGGGAGGCGCGTGGGGCGATCACGGACTTTCTCGCGCTCGAGGAACCCGACCATGTTTACTGGGTGGAACAATACGGCCGCACGGAGGAGTTCTGCACACTCCGCACCGCTCCCGTGAACCTCGCCGATGCCTTGCGGCGTCTCATCTTTCGCGAGGGCGCGTGCACCGTGCTGACGAGCGCGACGCTTTCCACCGGCGCTCCGGATTTGTCGTATTTCCGAAACCGCGTGGGGGCCGAGGATGTGCCGGCACTCCAGATCGGAAGCCCCTTCGACTACGAGAAACAAATGAGCCTTCACCTTGTCGAGAAGATGCCCGAACCGAAGGCGCCGGATTACGAGGCCTCGCTGGCCAAGTGGATCGCCCACTTCACTGAGAAAAGTGAAGCTCGTGCCTTCGTTCTGTTCACCAGTTACCAGACGATGCGCTCGGTCGCGGAATTGGTGGAGCCCGTTTTCGAAAAGCGTGGCTGGCAACTCCTCGTGCAGGGTGGGGGAATGCCCACGCAACGGATGGTGGCGGAGTTCAAAGAAAATCCGCATAGCATCCTCTTCGGCGTCTCCAGTTTCTGGACCGGCGTCGATGTGCCGGGCGAGGCCCTCTCGAGCGTGATCATCACGCGACTTCCCTTCACCACGCCCGACCATCCTCTCACCGAGGCGCGTCTGGAGGCGATCGAGGCCGAAGGCGGGCGGGCGTTTGAAAACTACTCGCTTCCCGAGGCGATCCTCAAACTTCGCCAAGGCGTGGGCCGCCTCATTCGCAGCAAGACGGATACCGGAACAATCGTCATTCTCGACAGCCGGATCGTGTCGAAGCCGTATGGACGCGCCTTTCTGAGGGCTATGCCGAAATGTCCGGTGGAAATCCACTGAAGCTGGATTTTTCAGATCGAAGCTGATTAGCCTGCAACCGTGGAATCCACACGCCTTCAGGAAATGCCGATGGACGAGCGTCCGCGCGAGAAAGCCGAGCGCCATGGTTTCGAGGCGCTCTCGGATGCCGAGCTGCTGGCGATTTTCATCCGCACCGGTATTCCCGGGAAAAACGCACTCGCCGTGGCACGCGATCTCCTGCGCGACTGCGGCGGCTTCGCGCAACTCTCCCGCTGCACGCCCAAGGAAATCCGCCGCCATGCCAAGGGCATTGGCCCTGCGAAATCCCTCGAAATGGCGGCAGCCTTCGAGATCGGAAAACGCCTGGCCCGTGGCAAGAGCCTCTCGCCAGTCCTCGACACGGCGGAGCGAATTTTCGATTTCTTCGGCCACGAGTTCATGGCCATGCGACAGGAATCGCTGCGGGTCCTCCTCTTGGACACAAAGCTCCGCCTCATCCGCATGGAGGAAATCAGCCTCGGCTCGCTGAACGAATGCATCGCGCATCCGAGGGAAATTTTCCGCCAAGCGCTTGTGCACAGCGCGTTCGCCGTGGCCGTGGTCCACAACCATCCGAGCGGCGATCCCTCGCCGAGCGCGGCGGATTACCGGATAACGCGCAGCCTGAAAGAGGGCGCGTATTTTCTCCAAATCAATCTCATCGACCATGTCATCCTGGGCTCGCCGGATGGTGGTCGCGTGCCGTATTTCAGTTTCAAAGAAGCAGGCGTCATATGAAAATCCATCCCACAGCCATCATCTCACCCGAAGCCCGTCTGGGCGAAAATGTCGAAGTCGGTCCCGGTGCCATCATTGGAGCCGGCGCTGTGATCGGCGAGGGTTGCGTGATCCAAGCTCATGCGGTCCTCGAAGGCGACACCACACTGGGCGAAGGCAACACCGTGGGCTACGGCGCCATCATCGGTGCCCCACCGCAGGACTATGCCCACTCGCCCGAAATCAAAAGCTCGGTCGTCATCGGCAACTACAACCGCATCCGCGAATATGTGACGATCCACCGCGGAACGAAGGATGGCACCGTGACGCGCGTAGGTGACAAATGTTTCCTCATGGTGGGATGCCATCTCGGACACAATGCGCAGGTCGGAAACGAAGTCGTGATCGTGAACAACTGCCTGCTCGGCGGCTATGTGCAGGTGGGCGATGGAGCCGTTCTGGGCGGCGGAGCCGTTTTCCATCAATTCGTCCGAGTCGGAAAGCGTGCCATGATCGCCGGAGGCTCGCAGTTCAACAAAGACATCCCGCCGTATTCGATGGCCCAACTATTCAATCTTCTGTCTGGCATTAATATCATCGGCCTTCGCCGGGCAGGCTTCAAAGCCGAGACCCGCACGGAAATCCGCCGCGCGTTTAAACTCGTCTTCCGCTCAGACATGCCGGTCAAGGCGGCGTTGGAAAAAGCTCGCGAGTCGCAATGGGGCCCAGAGGCTCAGGAATTCTTCGACTTCATCGCCTCTTCCAAACGCGGTTGCGCGACGAGCAATCTTGCCAAGGGACAGGTGATCCCGCTGGAGGATATCGTCGAGTAGGCGGCCTCAATTCGGAATTGTGCCCACGGCCAGCGCCAAAGCCGCGAGGTTGGTCGAGTAGTCCGCCACGGCGCCCGCCCGCACCGAACGCGCTGCAGCCAGTTGGCCTGCCGCCTCGGTCAGTTCGGAGACTTGGCTCAACCCCGCTTTGTAGGCTGCCTCGGTGGCATTGAGGTTTTCCTGAGCGGATGCCACAAAACCTTCGGCGAAATCCACGCGGCGGGCCGCGCTGATCGTGTCATGGTAACTCGTCCAAACATCCCGCGTCGCGGCGAGACGCGAACCCTCAAGCTCTTCCCGTGAAGCCTTCTCCTCGTCGCGCCGCTTGCGAACCCTCTCCACACGCTCAAATCCATCGAAAACATCCCACTTCGCCGTGATGAAGCCTCCATATCCGTTGATACCAGCCGCATTCGTTCCCTTATCCTTGCCGGTCTCCGCCTCATACTGGAAGGCCGAGTAGGCGTAGTTGCCCTCGAGCTTCACCTCAGGGAAAAAATCTGCCTCCGCACGCTGGCTGGCCGCCTCGCTCGCACGGACATCCGCCGCACGTGCTGCGAGATCGGGGCGTGATGTCAGAGCGGCCTCGATAAGTTTGCCCGCATTGGCCCGCAAATCCCCCGACGTCGCCGGGAGGTCATTTTGGGCCAGTGTCAGCCTGGCGTTGGCAGGGATGCCGACCGCGACACAAAGTTCGCCCTGCGTGTTCCGGACCAAAGCTCGGGCGGCCTCGAGTTCATATTGCGCATCGAGCACATTTTTCCGTGCCCGCAGGAGCTCCGGTCTTGCCGAGAGCCCGTTCCGCACCTCCATCTCGATCGTTTGCTCGGCTGCCTTGGCAAACTCAAGGAGTGAGGCGGCCGCGCGCTCCTTCCAAAGAGCCGCCTCGTGCGCGAAGTAGCGGCGCTGGATTTCAAAGACAACCTCTTGAAGTTTTCTTTCATAAACAAACCCCGCCGCGTCAAAGAGAGCCACCGCACGCGACACATCCGCCGCTCGTCTGCCGAAGTCTAGAAGAAGGTATTCGATCGAAAGCACCGTCGTGGCCTGCTGGCGGGTGAACACATTCGGCGCGGGGATGGCCGGCGTATACCACTTGTCCACTCCGCCTTCAAAGGCGGCTCCCACTTTCGGAAAATACGGCGCCCGCGCCTCGCGGGAACCGGCATACGCCGCCTCTGCACGGAACCAGGCCGCACGGGTTTTGGGGTTGTTCGCCATACCGAGTTCCAGCAAGCGCCCAAGATCGTAGGTCTTCGATTCCTTGAAAACCGGTGTCTCGCGGATTGTGGAATTCCCGGCAAATGCCAGCGCTGAAAAAAGGCACCCGATCGCCAGCGCAATCATTGGCGTTGTAAAAATGCGCCGCCATCGGCTATCGAAGAGCATGAACATTGGCGCGGCCAAACTGCCTGCAGTGCTGGCATTGATCAAGTCCTCAGGCGATCCGCTTGTGGATATCGCTGGCGCATACTTTCCAGCATGGCTGGCTTGCATGATAGCCGGGGCTTTGGGCACCTGGCTGCTCGGCGAGTGTTTATCCCGTATAGGCCTCGCAGCCGTTCTGCGTCCATCTGCCATCATGTATCCCTGCCTCTTCGCGGCCCTCACCGGTGGTGTGTGGCTTGTCTTTTTCTCGGCGCGATGAATTCCGATCCGCAAAAGGCCCGCTCGCTCATGTGGTTTCTCCGCCTCGTGATTGCAGTTGCCGCTGCTCTTGTGGTATTCGCAATTTGGCAAAACCTGCAAACCTTCCCCCGCACCGAGGATGCCGAAGTGCGGGCGAATGTTGTCGGCATTGCCCCGCAGGTGGGTGGATCGATCACTCGCATTCATGTCACAGACAACCAGGCTGTAAAAAGGGGTGATCTGCTTTTCGAGTTGGATGCCCGTCCCTATGAGGCCGCTGCCGCCCAAGCCAAGGCCCATCTGGAGTTGGTCGGCCTTGATGTGAAGGCGTTCCGTGATGAGATCGCCGCAGCTGAGGCGACGCTCCGCGAGCGCCGAGCGAAGGCGGACTACGCCGATTCCCACTACCAGAGGCTCCAGCCGTTGCTGGCAGGAAATTTTACCTCACCCGACCGCGTTCAGCGCGCGCAGACGGATGCCGAAAGCGCCCGCGCGCTTGTGCGCGAAGCCGAGGCCGCCGTCGAGCGGGCACGAAACAAACTCGGGGAGTTTGATGGACGCAACACCCGCGTGGAGCAGGCCGCCGCCGCCCTGCGTGATTTCGAACTCAAGGTTTCCTACTGCAAAATCTACGCGCCGTGTGATGGGTATGTGACCAACCTTCAGATCGCACCGGGAACCTATGCCTCGGCCGGGGACCAGATCTTTTCCCTCGTCGATTCCTCGGTCTGGTTCGTGCTCGCAAATTTCCGCGAGACTGATCTCCGCCGCATCCAACCCGGCCAGTCAGCAAGGGTCTATCTCATGGCGCAGCGTGGCAAGGTGGTCTCTGGAATTGTTCAAGGTATCCCCAAAGCGGTCTATCCACTCGGCACCGCATCGAAAGCCACGCCCGGTGGCGAGGGCGTCTTCTCACAGGTCCAGCCGACATTCGATTTCGTGCAACTGGCGCAGCGTTTTCCGGTCAGAATCCTTCTCGAAGGCGAGGGCGATTTTCGCATGGGCGGCCGAGCGGCGGTGATCGTGGATACGCGCAGCGTTTCGGATGCCGGGCGCCTGGATAAGCTTCAATCGGTGGAGCAGCGCGGCTTCACACCCCCTGCGCCAAATGACTGAGGCCGCTCGCGGCGCATTGCGTCAGGCCCTCGCAGTGGCCCTCGCCGCGCTGGTTGTTGGCATTTTTCATATCCCGCAGCCGTTCCTTGCCGTCCTCCTTGCGCAACTGCTCGGCGGCATGCCTTGCCAGAGCGCCTCGGAACTTTTCCGCCGCATCCTCTCTGCATTCGCTGGCTGCCTGGCAGGGGTCGCCATCCTCACGCTCGCTCCGAATGAACAATGGATTTCCCTGCCCCTGTTTTTCACCCTCACCGGCTGGGGGACAGTTTTTGCGCTTCGGCGCTTCGGTCCTGCCTGTGGCATTCTCTTTGGCATCGGAATCGTTGCGATGTTTGCCGAGTCCTTTGTTTTTCCGGCGCGTGATATCGTTTTCGGCTTCGCTCATCTCTTTTCCCTCATCACGGCCACTCTGGCTGCGGCGCTGGTGGGCTTGGCCTTTTTTCGAGAGCCCGTAGCCGCCAAAAGCCAGAGTCCCCCGCCGGGCTCTACTGTGGTGATCGGTGCCGCCGCCGTGTGTGGTCTCGTTACGGCCTGCACGCTTTTGCCGCTTCAGTTGAATGTCACAACGGTGTCATCCCTCACGACCGCCCTGGCTCTCACAATGACCGGCGGAGGCGTGGCTAAAAAATTCCTCGGCGGCTTGCTCGGCATCGTTGTGGCGTTGGTTTTCTTGATTCCAATCACCGGCTCGGGAAACGACCTGGCTTTTTTTCTATTGGGTCTGTCAGCCCTCATCGGGTTCTTCGAGTGGTTCGCCCTGCGCCTTCCTGCCCAAGCCGCCGTTTTCCGCCAGGCTGCCGCGATGTTTGCTGTGGCGGCAACGATTCTGCCTCAACCGGATCGCTTGATCACCGATTCAATGGAGCGGATGTGTGCCGGAATCCTTGGTCTTTGCATCGGATCGGCGTGTTTTTTACTACATGGCCTCGCCACGCGTTCCACTGCGGAACGCATGCAAAAAGCGTAAAAAAATTCCTTCGCGCAGGGCATCCGTTTGCTCATAGTTTGCGCGACTTATGCGAACTCCACTCTTCGACCAACATCTTGCCACCGGCGGCCGCATGGTCGAATTCGCAGGCTGGGAAATGCCCGTTCAATACACCGGAATCCTTCAAGAGCACAAAGCCGTCCGCGAAGCCTGTGGCGTCTTCGACATCTCGCACATGGGCGAGTTTTTCGTGAGCGGCACCGGTGCCACAGCTTGGCTCGATGGACTGCTCACCAATAATCTCACCGCACTCCCTGTCGGCCATGCCCAATACACGATCCTCCTCAATGAACGCGGCGGGGTGATTGACGATCTCATTGCCTACCGCCTCGGGGAGGAAAATTATCTCCTCATCGTGAACGCCGCCAAAATCCCGGAGGATGCCGCTTGGCTGCGCAAGCATGCCGTGCCGGGCGTTCATTTCGAGGACCGCAGCGCCGAGTTCGCCGCTCTCGCGATTCAAGGACCTCAAGCCGCATCGGTCTTTGAAAAGCTCTTCCAGCGCCCGATGCCTGCAGAGCGCAACCGGGTCGAGGAAATCCAATCCGGCCGCTCGTTCATTGCCACCACAGGCTACACCGGCGAGTCGGGTTTCGAATGGGTCATGCCCGCCACAGAAGCAGCCGCTGCTTGGCAAGCCGCTCTCGATGCGGGAGCGACCCCCTGTGGACTCGGGGCGCGCGACACACTCCGCCTCGAAATGTGCTACCCACTGAACGGCTCCGATCTCTCGCCGGACCGCACCCCACTCGAAGCCGGTCTGGGATTTTTCGTCGATCTGAAGAAGCCCGCCTTCATTGGTCGAGATGTCCTGCTCGCCCAAAAGGCTTCCATTCTTCCCCGCAAGCTCTGCGCCCTGCGCGTCCTCGACAAGGCTCCCCCAGTGCGACCGCATTACAAAGTCTATGTCAATGGGGAGCCGGTCACTGAGACAACCAGCGGTGCCCTTTCTCCCAGCCTCGGCTACGGTATCGCCATGGCCTATCTGCCGCCTGCCTACTGCGATATCGGCCAGATGGTCGACATCGAAGTCCGCGATCGCCGGTTCCGCGCTCAAATCGTCAAAAAACCCTTTTACAAAAAACCATGAACATTCCTGAAAACCTGCGCTACGCTACCTCCCACGAGTGGATTCTCGTCGAGGGCGACACCGGAACCGTCGGCATCACCGACCACGCCCAAGCCGAACTCACCGACATCGTTTTTGCCGAGCCTCCAGCAATTGGAAAATCCGTGAAAGCCGGTGATGTCGCCGCTGTCGTCGAATCCGTGAAAGCCGCCAGCGACATCTACGCTCCAGTCGCCGGCGAGGTCGTCGAACGAAACGAGGCCATCGAAGCCGACCCCTCGCTACTCAATACCGATCCCTTTGGCGCCGGCTGGATTTTTAAAATCCGCATCGCCGATGCCGCCGAACTCGCTTCCCTCAAAGACGCCGCCGCCTACCGGGAGCAGATCGGAGCATGACCATCGCGGAGTTTGAGGATTTTCTCGATGCAACCAAGCACATGACGGCCGTTCAGCGCGCCGAGGCTTATGGCGTCGATATTTCCTTGATCGACGAAAATCTCCGGCTCACGCCAACCCAAAGAATCCGGCAAAACGATATCGCTCTCAACCAAGCGGAAGCCCTTCAAGCAGCCCTGAATCAAACCCGTGCCAAATCTGGAATCCATCGCCTGCCGACTTGTTGAGGCCAAGGTGGAGTTTGTGCTCTGCGGTGGATTGGCTGCCTTTCTTCAGGGGTCCTCAATTCTCACGAGGGATGTCGATGTTGTTTGCGAGATGAGCAACGAAAATATCAGTCGCATTTATGATGCGGTAAGGGATTTGAATCCTTTTCATCGAATGACACCCGGGAGGATTCCGTTCACTTTGGAGCAAATCACAGCACAGCCATTTCAGAATATTTATCTGGCCACCGATTGGGGGCAGCTCGACTGCCTGGGAAATGTCAAAGGCATCGGCGGATATCAAGAGTGTCTGAAATGTAGTGAGCCCATCGAACTGGCCGGTTTCACTATGATGACACTTTCCTTGGAGGGCATACTCATCGCAAAGCGCGCCATGGGACGCCCTCGGGATTTACAGGCCGTTTTCGAACTTGAAGCCGCACGCGAAAGAAAAAACAACTCATTCTAATCTCTAATCGTTACTTTTTTACATGACCGCATTCGCCAACCGCCATATCGGCCCCTCATCCACTGAAATTGAAACCATGTGCGCTGCGATCGGTGCACCGTCGCTGGATGCGCTAATCGACGAGACCGTGCCTTCGGCGATTCGCTTGCAGCGTGATTTGAACCTACCCGCCGCCCGCTCGGAGGAGGAGGCTTTGGCTGAATTACGCTCCATCATGGCGGAAAACAAAATCGCTACGAGCCATCTCGGCATGGGCATTTATGGCACGCACACGCCTGCAGTCATTCGTCGAAACATTCTCGAAAATCCCGGCTGGTATACTGCTTACACGCCGTATCAGGCTGAGATCGCCCAAGGTCGTCTCGAGGCGCTTCTGAATTTCCAAACGATGGTCGGCGACCTCACCGGGATGCAGATTTCCAATGCCTCCCTACTCGACGAATCCACTGCCGCCGCCGAGGCCATGGCCCTCTGCCACGACATCAAAGGTGGTGACGCGATCTTTGTGGCAGATCATGTCCATCCGCAAACTCTCGCCGTTCTGCAAACCCGCGCTGAGCCGCTCGGTATCCGCATCCTCACAGGTTCCGCCGAGCAGGGTCCTCAAGAGCCTGTTTTTGCCGCGCTCTTTCAATACCCCGCCACAGACGGCTCGATCTGCGATCTGGAAAAACTCGTCTCCCGCACCCACGAATCAAGCGCTTTGGCGATCGTCGCCACCGATCTTCTGGCGCTCACTCTTCTCAAGCCTCCGGGCGAATGCGGAGCGGATGTCGTCATCGGCTCGAGCCAGCGTTTCGGTGTGGCTCCTGGATTCGGAGGTCCGCATGCCGCCTTCTTGGCCACGCGAGACGAACACAAACGCCGCCTTCCCGGCCGTCTCGTGGGCGTTTCCAAGGACGCCGCCGGCAATCCTGCCCTGCGCCTCACGCTCCAGACCCGCGAGCAGCACATCCGCCGCGACAAGGCGACCAGCAACATCTGCACCGCTCAAGTTCTTCTGGCCGTAATGGCCTCGATGTATGCCGTTTACCATGGCCCCGAAGGCTTGCGCGCCATTGCCGGGCGGGTCCATCGCCACACGGCCAATCTCGCGGAGTCCCTCAAAAAAGCAGGCCACACCGTCCATCACGCCGCGTTTTTTGACACCATCAGCGTCACTCCAAAAAACGAGTCCGCTGCGGCCTTGGTCGCGCGCGCCGCAGCGAACGGAATCAATCTCCGCTTGCTCAACGACTCGACTGTCGCCATCTCGCTGGACGAAACCACGGCAAGCATCGACCCGCTCCTGAAAATTTTCGGAGCCGCCTTCGTGGAATCTCCTGCAGAAACGCCCCGCCGCACCTCTCCGTTTCTCACGCATCCGGTTTTCAATACCCACCACACGGAAAGCGAGATGCTGCGCTACATCCGACGCTTGGATGCGAAGGATCTCTCGCTCACCACATCGATGATCCCTCTCGGATCTTGCACGATGAAACTCAACGCGACCTCCGAGATGCTGCCGGTGACCTGGGATTCCGTCTCCGCCCTTCATCCTTGCGCCCCTGCGGATCAATCGCTCGGCTACCAAAAAATGGCGCGCCAGCTTGAGGATTGGCTCGCCGAAATCACGGGGTTTGCCGCCGTTTCGCTTCAACCGAACGCCGGCTCGCAAGGCGAATACGCCGGTCTCTTGGCCATTCGCGCCTATCACCAGTCGCGAGGCGATGCCCACCGCACAGTCTGCCTCATCCCGACCTCTGCGCACGGCACCAACCCCGCCAGTGCGGTAATGGTCGGAATGCAGGTCGTTCCCGTCGCCTGCGACGCCAGCGGCAACATTGATCTTGCTGACCTCCGTGCGAAAGTTGATCTCCACCGCGAAAACCTATCTGCGGTCATGGTGACCTATCCCTCGACCCATGGCGTGTTCGAGGAGGGCATCCGCGACATTTGCGAGATCATCCACTCCGCCGGTGGCCAAGTTTACATGGACGGCGCCAACATGAACGCACAGGTTGGTTTGTGCCGTCCGGGTGATTTCGGAGCCGATGTGTGCCACCTGAATCTCCACAAAACCTTCTGCATCCCGCATGGCGGTGGTGGTCCTGGAGTTGGTCCTATCGGTGTCGCCAAGCATCTCGCGCCCTTCCTGCCCGGCGATCCGCTGAAAAAAGGCAACGCCGTTGGCCCCGTCTCACAGTCGAATCTCGGCAGCGCGAGCATTCTGGTCATTTCCTGGATGTATATCGCCATGATGGGTCCCCGCGCCCTCCGCGATGCCACGGCTGTTTCGATCCTCAATGCGAACTACATCGCCGCACGACTGGGCGCGCATTTTCCGATTCTCTACAAAGGAAAATCCGGCCGCGTTGCGCACGAGTGCATCCTCGACCTGCGCGAATGGAAACAACGCGCCGGCATCGAAGTTGAAGATGTCGCCAAGCGACTCATGGATTTTGGTTTCCATGCGCCGACGATGAGCTGGCCGGTCGCCGGAACCCTCATGGTCGAGCCCACCGAAAGCGAGTCCAAGGCGGAAATCGACCGCTTCTGCGATGCCATGCTCACGATCCACGCCGAACTTGTTGCTGTCGAATCCGGCAAGCTCGACCGCGCCAACAACCCGCTCAAAAACGCCCCGCACACGGCCGCCTGTGTGACCAGCGACGAGTGGACGCGCCCGTATCCGCGCTCCCAAGCCGCCTGGCCTGCACCATGGCTGCGCCAGCACAAATTCTGGCCCAGCGTTGCCCGTATCGATAATGTCCACGGCGACCGGCATGTGTTCTGCAGCTGCCCGCCACTTCTCGAAAGCTGAGACTGCTTAGATAGGTTGCGTGCCTTTGCAGTCGGGATATTTCATGCAGCCCCAAAATTGCTGTCCGGCATTCTTTCCGCTTTTGGCTGTGCGAAGAGCCATGTGCGATTCGCACTGCGGGCACTTTGGGGGAAGATCGGTCGGATCGGTCTGATCAGACGGATCCGACCGATCTTGCTTTTTGCGGTGGGCGAGCCTTGCTGTCGCGAGTTGTTCGGAGTAGCCGCCGCCTTCCACAAAGCCGTTTTCGAGCGCGGCGATTTGGCGGTCGAGGAGGAAGTTCGCTTGGTTGATCAGGCAGATGACTGTGTTCGCGCGTATCGCCGGGTCGTTGCTTTCGAGCCAGCGTGCGTAGAGCGCAAAGCGCTGCTCGTCGTTGAGATCGCTCAGATCAGCCTGATCGGACCGATCTTTTCGGAACTCCTGCGGCACGCGCCGCACGGCGCTGGCTTCCTTGCTATCGGGATCCCATTGCGGGAGTCGCCGCTGGCGCAGGTAGTCTTCGTAGTCCAGCAGAAGCTCGTCCAAGCTGGAGCGCGCGACATTCACCAAGCGCAGTTCGGTTTGCGACGAAGTCGCCGAAGCCCGACTGCCTTCGGCAATATTTTGCCGGCCGCTGCGGGCGGCTTGGATCATCTGGTCTACAGTGCGCGAACGGGCATCCAGGAACTTTTCGCAGAACCACACCGTGGCATCGTAGATGATCGTCGTTGTTTGAAAGCTCGCGGTGTCACGGTAACCGCCACTTGGTCGCAATTTTTTCATGGGTTCGATTTTTGAGTTTGCAAGGTGTTCACATGTGGATCGGATTCAACGAAATTATTGTGAACATATTGTCCCCTATCTCGGGACTGCTGAGCCGCAGTGGATTTGCCATCGCTCCCGCATGGCGGATGTTTTGTGGAGATACCAAGCATCCGAATGAGAGAGTTTAATCCGAAGATTCCAAAAAAGAGGCTCGAGGCCGTTGCGAGTGCGGCATTCGCAGTATTGATGCTTCTTTTTGCGGCGGACAGTTGGTTTTCCCACATGACCAGCCGAAATCTTCTCGATTCGATCGTCTGGGTTGATCTGAAACACGGTCAGCTTGATCTGGCGAAGAATGTCCAACTCGAAC
>JBILMW010000202.1:0-3975 GCA_044375335.1 Terrimicrobiaceae bacterium
AAAGTCTGGCGCGGGAATAGCGAACGAGGTCGAGCGACCCGATCTCACTCAGATCTTCTGGCATGGAGACAACGAGCGCATCTTCGTCCATGCTGTAGAAGAGCGGCGTGTTATCCAAATCCATGGCGCGGACCAAGCGGTCTGGAAGCTCTTTTAGGTCGAGAGGTTTCGTGATGCTGCCAACAAATCCTGTATCCTTCGCATTGTTTTGCTCGAAAGTTGCTGTTTTGACACAGAGACCCATAAGCGGCACCTTGCTCAATGCGGGATTCGAGCGCACGGTTGCGTAGAATGTGAGGGCTGCCTTGTTAGGGTAAGCGAGGCTTATCAAAATGATGTCGGGTGTATTTTCAACTGGCACCGAGGAGGCGACTTCTGCAGCCGCTTCGGTCGGACTTGCACTACCCACGACTTTCCAACCGCGATTTGAAACCGCTTTTTGGATGGACTCGATGATGGCCGGGTGCTCGTCAACAACGAGGATTTTTAGAGCATCCGTCACGGATTTCTGTTTCTTGCCGGGTCCTGCTGCGACCGCAGTTGGTGCTGCAGCTCCCTTGTGTTTGAGGTCCACCAGCTTTGATACGCGGTCAACCACATTTGCTTCTGTGAAGGGTTTGACGATGTAGTCGCGGACACCCATTTTGGCGATCTTGAGCACATTCTCTTTGCCTGCCTCAGCAGTGAGCATGATAACTGGAATGTCTTTGAGTGCCGGGTCCGCCTTCAATTTGCCGAGGCATTCCACGCCGTCCATGACAGGCATGGTCACATCGAGAAGAATGACATCCGGTTTTTCATTGGCGGCGACTTCCAGGCCTTCGGCTCCATTGCTGGCGAACAGCATTTGGACATCGTAAGGAGCAAAGCCCTTGTTGATGAGGGTGTGGATCATTCGACTGTCGTCGACGCTAAGAATTTTAGGTGAGCTCATAGATTTTTTTAAAAAAATTAGTGTTCCAATGCGGCGAAAGCTTGAACGACCAAGCTGCCGGGGCATTCCTCGATCGTGTAGTCGTTCCGAACGCTCACGGAGGCTGTCTTTGCCGAGACTTGGATGTCATCTCCCCTCACGACGCTGGGAATGCTGAGGCTGCAATTGAAACCTGAATCGCACAGCTGGGACTTGAGGTTTCCCGTGATCATGTTTGTGAGTTCTGCAACGACATCTGAAACATCTTGGTCGCTGGCGCTTCCTCCGAGGATTTTTTCTGCCACGCACTGCGCCAGATCATAAGAAAAAGCGGTATAAACCATGCCGTTGACTTTTCCGCTGAGGCCGATGGAACCAGTCACGCCGACCAAACCTGCAGGTTGTTGTGCGTTTTCATTTCCCGTTCCAGGTTTGGCTGTGACGCCTACCATGGTCGCCATGACCTCTGGAACATATCGGTTAAGAGTTGCTAAAAATAAATCGCCACTGGGCAGGTTAGAGTTTGACATATAAATTTAGTTTGAATTTGGGAACATTTTTAA
This sequence comes from Terrimicrobiaceae bacterium, assembly GCA_044375335.1. Lineage (GTDB taxonomy): Bacteria > Verrucomicrobiota > Verrucomicrobiia > Chthoniobacterales > Terrimicrobiaceae > UBA967. Next base: position 1,477 of record JBILMW010000202.1, read on the forward strand.
CTGCTAAGAACTCCTCAAATTCGGCGTTCTCCCCTTGATGCGGCGACTCTTTGACCAAAATTACTCCATGTGGTCAATCGTCTTGTTGGATAAAATGGGAATTCCCTTCAAAATTTCCCGCTTTCGAGTTCCAGTGTGATGGTCGGGCGGTCGCAGACCTCGGCTGGGCCGAAGTATTGAATTGGGCCGGGGAATGCGTATTGGGTTTCTTTCGCCCAGGATGCACGGTGTTTTTCGAATTCCTTGAAGGCAGGCCCGTCGAGTTCGACGAGGGCTTTTTTGATGACCGGCACCATTTTGCCGTGTCGGCGTTCCATGTTCATCATCTGGGCCATCGGGATGCCGCCCGCTTGCCAGTCAGCGGCGGGCTTGGTTAGGCCGCGAACGGAGCAGATGTAGCCTGTGAGGCCCTCGCGGAGGAGGAGGGCGGCTGTGAAGCCGAGCGTGTAGGTGTAGTCGGCATCGAAGTTCGACGGCACAGCGCAGCGGCCTTCGTAACCGAAATAATGGGGCTGGGGCGAGAAGCTGGCTTTGTAGGTGCCGGCGGCTTTCATTTCCTTCAGGCGCTCTTCGACGAGATCGATGAGGAGGCGCTGGGTGTCGATGCGGGCCACTTGCACATTGCCGTGGGGATCGCGGTCGAGGATGAGTTGGTTCGCAATATCGTCCGGCAGGCTGCGATAGAGCGAGGCAGCGGCTGCGGTGAGCTTCGCGGCAACGAATTCGCGTTTTTGTGGAAGTGTTTCCAGAGCATTGAAGGCGTCGCCGTGGTGGGCGAGGGTCTCGTTGAGTTCGCCGATGAGGGCGCCCATTTCGGGAACGAATTCGATGAGGCCCTCGGGAATGAGGACGGTGCCGAATTTTTCACCATGCGCGGCGCGGTGGGCGACAGTTTCGGCGATCTGATCAACGATCTGCTTGAGCGTGAGTCCGCGCTCGGCGACTTCCTCGGAGATGAGTGTGATGTTTGGATGCGTCTGCAGGGCGCATTCCAGAGCGATGTGCGAGGCTGAGCGGCCCATGAGCTTGATGAAGTGCCAGTATTTGCGGGCTGAGATGGCGTCGCGCTGGATGTTTCCGATGAGGTCCGAGTAAACCTTGCTGGCTGTGTCGAAACCGAAGCTTGTCTCGATGTGCTCGCCGCGCAGGTCGCCATCGATCGTCTTCGGAACGCCGACGACGCAGAGCGGGGCGTTGTTGGCTTTTGCAAACTCGGCGAGCTTGGAGGCGTTGGAATTTGAGTCGTCACCGCCGATGACCACCAGTGCGGTGAGATCGCGGGATTTTGCGGTTTCGAGGGCTTTTAGAAAATCCTCGTGCGATTCGAGTTTCGTGCGGCCCGAGCCGATGATGTCGAACCCGCCGGTGTTGCGGTAGCTCTCGAGGAGTTGCGCGTCGATAACGATGCCTTTGTTCGTGAGAAGGCCGTCTGGGCCGTTCAGGAAGCCGATGAGCGAGCTTTCGGGATGGATGCTTTTAATGGCGTCGAAGAGACCGGCAATGACATTGTGTCCACCGGGAGCTGGACCGCCGGAGAGGATCACTCCGACTCGGATCGGTGAGGCTGCGGCTGTTGCAGAGCCTTTTTCAAAGGTCACTGCAGGCAGGTCGAAAGTGTTTGGAAAAAGGGCGCGGATTTCGCTGTCGCTGGATGTCGGCAACGGAGTCTGCTTCGCGGTGGATGCCGCGCTGAGTGAGGCTGGGAGCTTGGGGCGATATGCCGAACGGGCTTGGGCGAGTGCTGTTTGCTGAATCATGGAATTCGGTAGTGGGAAGACGCTTTTTTAGCCTTCCCAAAAACGAACGCAAGCGCGGCCTTTACTCAGTAGCAGCCGGTGACTCCGGCGGCGTTGGAGTGCTGGCTGGATCGAGTGCTGGGAAGGAGTCTGGCGTCGGAGAAGGTGTTGGCGTCGGCCACGGGGGGACAAGATTTGGCCATTCGTGCAGTGGCACGGTGAGGCCGCCGAGTTCCTCAGCGAGTTGGGTGCATTTTTCCCGCCACTTCGCGAGATCAGGCGGGCCGGGGGATTCATCGGCGGAACCAGGGAAGACGAGGTAGGTCACATTGAGGTCGCTGGCGGCGCGGATGATATTCGACGAGCGCTGGCTGAGTTCGCGGCAGAGCAGCAGCGAGGCCTCACCGACTTTGTGGGAAGGGCCTGAATCGCCCAAGATGGCGGGATAGGCGCGGCCTTCATGGATCACGATGGCGTAGTCCCCGATTTTCGGCACGAAGGGGCCGGTGTGGTCGCGCATGATGAATCCTGGCAGGACGATGAAGGGGTCCACTGAGGAGACCAGAAAGCTCCATTTCTTGAGGTCGTGGATGCGGCGGGTTGCGAGGTCGATGCCTTCGTTGATCTGGGTCACGCGCGCTGGCTTGAGGTCGGGCTTGAGTTTTTCGGCTTTGAAATCGGAGAGTCGCTTTTCCTCGATCGCCAGCATGGGATTCGCCCGCTCGGTCTGTTTCGGCCAGCGGTAGCTCGTCTGGGGGAGGAA
>JBILMW010000203.1:0-3974 GCA_044375335.1 Terrimicrobiaceae bacterium
CGATGATCCCTCCGCCGTGCGCCACGCCACCCGCTCACGCAACGATGGACCCGAGGACTCGACGCTCGACGAGACCGTTCTCCAAGACGCGAAGGACGCCATCACCGATGGCCGTCCCATTTCCCTCTCCTATGAGGTCGAAAACACCAGCCGCTCGGTGGGAACCCAGGTCTCCGGCGAGATCGGCTACCAGTGGGGCGAGGAAGGCATTGCCAATGGCACCGTCGAACTCAAGCTCAAGGGCAGCGCGGGACAAAGCTTCGGCGCGTTCCTCTCGCCCGGCGTGCGACTCCTCCTCACCGGCGAAGCCAACGACTATGTCGGCAAAACCATGAGTGGAGGCGAAATCGTCATCAAACCCGAGCCCGGATCGCTCTTCATCCCCCACGAGGCCATGATCATCGGCAACACCGTGATGTATGGCGCCAGCGGTGGACGCCTTTTCGCAAACGGCCGCGCCGGCGAGCGCTTCTGCGTCCGCAACTCCGGCGGCACTGCCGTCGTTGAAGGCATCGGCGACCATGGTTGTGAATACATGACCAATGGAACCGTCGTGGTCCTCGGCCGCACCGGCAAAAACTTCGGCGCCGGCATGACCGGCGGCGCGGCCTACATCCTCGACCTCGAGAACCGCTTCGAGCGCCTCTACAACAACCAGCTCATCTCGATCTCGCGTCTAGCCGCCGACTCGGACATCGCCGCGCTCAAGGGCCTCATCCAAGAGCACCACGACCTCACCGGCAGCCCCCGCGCCGCCGAAATCCTCGGAGCCTGGGACAAATTCCAGCCCCTCTTCTGGAAGGTCAGCCCGAATGTCCCGACCGCCAAACCCGTCCCCGAGCCATCCAAAGAGCCCGAGGCTACAGGTAAGGTCATCAGCGAAGACGTCATCGCTTCACGCTAAGGGCAACAATTTCTCGTCTCCGCGCCGCCAAGCGCGCGCGGAGACGAGACAAAGAAAGAAACCAACGCAGGGAGTGATTCGTTCATCGTCGGGGCATCCACGCGAGTGCCTTTCACGGTCGAGACGACCGTGCTCCCCTCTTCCGCGCGTCAGCGCGATTCGTGCAAATTGGGAGGGTCATCGTCTCGCATGACCCATTTTTCAGCCGCGTAGCGGCGTTTCTGCGAGCACGCGGGGTGGAGGGGAGCAGACGGCGTGGTAGCGGAGCGGTTCAATCTTGGGTCAAGCCGGAGGTTGACCCTCCAAAAAGACGCAGCGCGTCAGCGCGATTCGTGCAAATTGGGAGGGTCATCGTCTCGCATGACCCATTTTTCAGCCGCGTAGCGGCGTTTCTGCCAGCGCGCGGGGTGATGGGGAGCGGACGGCGTGGTAGCGGAGCGACTCAGTCTTGGGTCAAGCCGGAGGTTGACCCTCCAAAAAGACGCAGCGCGTCAGCGCGATTCGTGCAAATTGGGAGGGTCATCGTCTCGCATGACCCATTTTTCAGCCGCGCAGCGGCGTTTCTGCCAGCGCGCGGGGTGATGGGGAGCGGACGGCGTGGTAGCGGAGCGGTTCAATCTTGGGTCAAGCCGGAGGTTGACCCTCCAAAAAGACGAAGCGCTTCCGCGCGATTGCACAGCAGGGTTGTTGTCCTCGCCTTGCCCTGTTTTTGAGGGCAAGGCGTGTTTGATCCGAATATTACTTCTCGTCCAGAGCTGTGACGCCGGGGAGGGCTTTGCCTTCGAGGAGTTCGAGGGAGGCGCCTCCGCCTGTGGAGCAGTGGGTGACTTTGTCGGCGACGCCGAATTTTTTGGCGGCGGTGGCGGTGTCTCCTCCGCCAACGATTGTGATGGCACCTGAGGCTGTGGCTGCGGCGACAGCGGCGGCCATGGATTTCGTGCCTTCGGCGAATTTCTCGAATTCGAAGACGCCGGCTGGGCCGTTCCAGATTATGGTTTTGGCTCGGGCGATGGCGGCGGCGAAAATTTCGCGGGACTTGGGTCCGCAGTCGAGGCCTTCGAGTCCATCGGGGATGCCGGAATTGTCATCGGCGTGGCCGGTTTCGGCGTCGGGCGAAAAGGCGGTGGCGGTGATGTAATCGACAGGCAGGTGGATTTGGACGCCACGGGCTTTGGCTTTTTCCATCAACTCGCCGACGATCTTGGCACCTTCGGGGTCGAAGAGGCTGTTTCCGATCGGCATGTTTTCGAGAACCTTCTTGAAGGTGTAGGCCATGCCGCCGCCGATGATGATTTCGTCGGCGGTTTCGATGAGGTTGCGGATGAGTGGGATTTTGTCGGCGATCTTGGCACCGCCGAGGATGGCCAGGAGCGGGCGCTGAGGGTTGTCGAGCACGGCGGCGAAGGCATCGAGTTCCTTCTGCATGAGGAAGCCTGCGACCTTCGGGAGATCGACTCCGACGACGGAGGAATGAGCACGGTGGGCTGTGCCAAAGGCGTCGCTCACGAAAATATCACCGTGCTTGGTAAGGCTGGCGCGGAAGGCCGCGACTTTTTCGGGATCGGCTTTGGTGGAAGTGCCGTCTTCATTTTTGACTTTGCCTTCTTCTTCGATGTGGAAGCGGAGATTTTCGAGGAGGACGACTTCGCCGGGCTGGAGCGAGGCGCAGGCGGCTTCGACTTCGGTGCCGACGCAGTCGCTGAGGAACTTCACGGGCTTGCCGAGGAGTTCGGAGAGTTTTTCAGAAACGGGCTTGAGGGAGAATTTTTCCACGACTTTGCCATCCGGGCGGCCGAGGTGGCTCATGAGGACGACCGAAGCGCCTTCATTGAGGGCGTGTTGGATCGTGGGTAGCGCGGCGGAAATGCGCTGGGTGTTTGTAATGGCGCCGGTCTTTTTGTCTTGGGGAACATTGAAGTCGACGCGCATAAGGACGCGTTTGCCTTTTACGGAAATGTCTTTGATGGATTTTTTCATAGTAGTGGGAAATTCGAAAGAGAGGGAGGAACGGGATTGGCTGAAAAGGAATGACCACAGAGTTCACAGAGGGCACAGAGTTTTTTTAACTCCGTGTTCTCTGTGTCCTCTGTGGTCAATGATTCTATCTGGTTTTACTTCGCGATGACGCGGACCATCTCGAGGACTTTGTTGGAATAGCCCCACTCGTTGTCATACCAGGACACGAGTTTGACGAAGGTCGGGTCGAGAGCGATACCGGCTTCGGCGTCGAAGACCGAGGTCTGGGTTTCGCCACGGAAGTCTGTGCTGACGACTTTCTGGTCGGTGTAGCCGAGGATGCCTTTCAGCGGGCCTTCGGAAGCGGCTTTGATGGCGGCGCAGATTTCCTCGTAGGAGGCTGGCTTGTCGAGTTCCACCGTGAGGTCAACGACCGAGACATCGGAGGTTGGCACGCGGAATGCCATTCCGGTGAGTTTTTTGTTGAGGGCTGGGATGACCTTGCCCACGGCTTTGGCAGCGCCGGTCGAGGATGGGATGATGTTCTCAAGAATGCCGCGTCCACCGCGCCAGTCTTTGCTGCTCGGGCCGTCCACGGTTTTTTGCGTGGCTGTGGCAGCGTGAACGGTGGTCATGAGACCGCGTTTGATGCCGAAGGTGTCGTTGATGACTTTGGCAAGAGGGGCGAGGCAGTTTGTGGTGCAGCTCGCGTTCGAGATGATCGCTTCGCCGGCATAGCTGGTGTGGTTCACGCCGTAGACGAACATCGGGGTCTCGTCCTTGGAAGGAGCGGACATGATGACTTTCTTGGCGCCGGCCTTGAGATGGGCTTCGGCGCTGGCTTTGTCGAGGAAGAGGCCTGTGGATTCCACCACGATATCGGCACCGACTTCGTCCCATTTCAGAGTGGACGGGTCTTTAACGGCGGTGAGGCGGATTTTGTTGCCATTAACAATCAGGTTGTTGCCCTCGACCGAAACCTCGCCATCGAAGCGACCGTGAACCGAGTCGTATTTGAGCATGTAAGCGAGATACTCGGGTTCAAGAAGATCGTTGATGCCGACAACTTGAATGTCCTTGCTGAAATTTTTAACCGCCGCACGGAAGACCATGC
>JBILMW010000204.1:0-3969 GCA_044375335.1 Terrimicrobiaceae bacterium
TTCGTTGAGGTTGTCAGGCCAGTGTCTTACACGGTCGGCGCCTCCAGCTCTCGTAGAGCCTACGGGTCGGAGAGACGACCGTGCTCCCCTCGTTCGCGCGGCAGCGCGCTTCGTGACAAAATCATTTGAATGGATCCGCCTACGCGCTTCGCGGCTACGGCGTGACATTGGGTTCATCGTCCTCGCATGACCCAAATTTCAGCCGCCAAGCGGCGTCTCGTAACCCATGGGTAGGGATCGCCAGGCCCTTGGCGTCCCAAATTTCAGCCGCAAGGCGGGGTTCCTGCTCGATGCGATGGCGGCGTTGCCGCGCAAATGGGTCAGCGGCGGCCTCCGGCTCGTAGCCTACGCCTCGGAGAGCGCGCCGACCCTACCCAGGCAAAGAATCGCGCTAACGCGCGGATGTGCATAGGATTGCCCACACACATTCCGCGCTTGATAAAATCGAATCCTTAGACCCAAAGGACCTAGCGATCACTTCCCGCCAGATAGGATGTCGGAGCAAATGTCTTGGCCGGTGAATCGGTATTTATTGTCCCCGAGGGCTACGGTTTTTCCGTTGCTGGATGTGAGCGGCATGGGAGCGGTGGTGGTGATGACCGCCTGGCTTTCGCCGGGACCGACACCGGCAATGAGGATGCGCACATTGCCCTCCGCATCGCGGAATTCGCGGGCTACGACCTCGCCTTTCTCGACTTCCAATTTGACCTCGGGAGCGAGCTTGTCGGCGAGGAGGAAAGGCTCCAATCCGCGAAGGACGCTGCCTACGCGGGAAAGCTCGGCCCAGCGGCGGGCGAAGTCGGCTTCAGTTTGTGGAGCGGGGGCGTCCTTGATGCGGTTGCGGTTGGGAGCGTAGAAGACCTCTTCGGTCATGGCGAGCAGGTTACCGGCATAGAAGATGAAACCCTTGGCGCCACGGGCGGCCATATAGAGCGACATGCTCAGCATCTGGTCTTCAGTAGGGTCGAGAAAACGCTTGGTATCCTCTGCATCCTTGGCCTCGAAAATGCCCATATTGTGGGCCTGCGGAACCACCCAAGTGGGCAGGCCAGTGAGGTCCACGGCGCCCATTTGCTTGGCGACAATTTTCATCTGAACATTGTCGGCAAACTTCACGGGGTAATTGTCCACACCGATCACATCCTGACCACCACCATAGAATGGCAGGTCGTCGTTTTGATAAAAAACAGACCAGGTGGGATGGAAGGGATCGAGGCGGTTAACAAGAGCGCGGCGTTTTTCCAAGCGATCCTTCATGCTCACGGGCAACTCATCGCAGAGATACCAAGCGAGCAATGCAGGGTGGTCTTTAAAGGTCTCCACTACCTTTGTGATCACAGCCGTATCGCCTTGGGCACCCATCCAGTATGTTAATGCATTTCTGATGCCTTCGTGCGCCCATTGGGTTCCAAAGAGAACCTTGAGACCCTTTTCATGGCTGTAATCGAGACACTCGCGGATCGACTCAATCGTAGGCTGTTGAGTTTTATCAAAACGACCGACCATCACATGGTAAGGCATGATGCAGTTGAAAGGGCTTGCGCCGATACGATCGAGATCCTCTTTGATGAAGTTATCGATGTAGAGACCGACAGGCAGGTAGGGCTTGCCGTTTACGATGGCGCGGCCCTGGGCGTCGATCAGACAGGCATTTGCGGGAACAGGACGATCGGCAGGCGCCACCGTGAGTGGGACGGTTTTTTCCAAGAGGGTCCGATTGTTTTTTGGATCGAGGAGCGTGAGCTTCACCTCGGCTTCCCCCACGGGAAGACCCAAGAGATCGGCCTCTGCACGCATCGCGCTCACGGGAGATGTAACCGTCTTGAGCGTATTGCCACCGGCAGTCGCCTCGACGCGGAGCGTGAGCTCGTCCGAGCGCTTCCGGAGGGCGGGATCCTCGCAATAGACATTAAAGCGCACGAGGCCGCTCTGCGGAGTGATGGTGGAAATCGCGGGCGAGATCAGGTTGAGCTGAATCACCGGTTCGTCCAACTTAAGTTCGACATCCTCGAACCAAGCCTCTCCGATTTGCTCCTTGCGAATCATCAGCACAAAGCGGGCGGATGCCGCATTATCGGGAACCACGGCGCTGCCTTCGACTTTTGTCCAATCCTGGGCCGAGATGAGACCCGGAGGGTAAGTGGCTTTGATAAATTTGCCGGTCTCGTCATAGAACTCCATACCCAGCGTGGCACCCTTGGAGTCTCCTTCGGGACGAACATATCGCATCCAGGCGCTAAACTTGTATTTGGCACCGGGGACGACATTGATTTTTTGATAAGTGAAAGCCTTGTCCGCCTTGTCCGTGCGCTCGAAAAACAGGGCGCGGGTGCTGCTGCGCCCCCCACCCTGCTCGATCACATAGCCCTTGCCCAACTTCCACCCCTCCTCGCCCAGCTCGAAGTTGCCGTTTTTCAGCAAAGGAGCCGAGGATGGTTCTTCGGCGTGAAGAGCGGGTGTGGCGAGAAAGGATAAGCCAAGAAGGCAAAAGAGTATGGATCGAGACATGGCGGGTGGTTTTTCTAAGGTAATTTGTGATTAATCAGCTGAGGGCAGAGTTCCTTAATTTGATGCCGGGACCACCGTGGCAGAAATATTGTCAATCCATCCCGAGCCTTCCGCATCTTGCTCGCCCGTGCGAACGAAGACCTCATCCCAAGTCGTGGGGTCAGTGGCAAAGAAGCCGGCGAGATTGCGGGCCGTTCCTTCTTTGCCAATGAAGAGAGGCTGAAACTCGGTGTCGCTGATTTTGGAATCACCTTGGCTCAGATCTTTCGCTGACACGCCAACGAGTTCTTTTGTGGCAAGGTTGATGTCCACTTTGATTCGATACCAGTTCGTAGCAGCGGCGAAGAAACCCGCATTTGGAGCAGTAAAAATCCAATGCGTCGCGCCGTAGTCCTCCAAGCGAAGGAAGAACGCGCCTTTGTTGATTCCAACATGGGCCGCGCCTTTGGAGGCGGATGCGCCAAATCCCACAGCGGCAGTGCAGGAACTACCGGTATCGCGCTGGGTATCGAACTCGAAGGAGAAAATGCCGGCTGCCGGAAGTTTAAAAGGGTCCCTCTTGAGCTCGGCGGCCGTTGCGTCTTTGGTGGCTAAGAGATTCTTCGCCACAGCAGGAGTGGTGTTGATGCCTTTGGGAAGCGTGGAAATCGAAGGAGAATTCGGAACTCCCGCGCGGGCCCAACCCTCCTGACCGATTAAATTGGCATCGGTGTTGTAGGAGTTGAAGTCCTCGGAATAAACCGGAGTGGAGGCCATGGCTTGCGAAGCAACGGCGAGCGTTGCAATCGCGGCAAAGGCACAAACGGGGAGTATGTTGGGGCGGTGTGTGGTCATATTGATTTTGGTTGAGTTTGGTTTTGTTGAAAGCGGCGATAATAGCCGCCGGGGGAGATTTTCAACATGCGCACCCGCGCAAACAAGGGTGAACTGTTTAAAAAAACGGACATCTGTTTAATAAAACGGACATTTCTGGAAGGAATGCGGATTCCGCCTACACGCAGAGAGAAGTTCGAGCATCGATGAGGCTGCCACGCGAGTGACTTACACGGTCGGCGCCTCCAGCTCGTAGAGCCTACGGGTCGGAGAGACGACCGTGCTCCCCTCTTTCGCGCGGCAGCGCGATTCGTGACAAAATCATTTGAATGGATCCGCCTACGCGCTTCGCAGCTACGGCGTGACATTGGGTTCATCGTCCTCGCATGACCCATTTTTCAGCCGCAAGGCGGCTCGTAATCCCCAGGTAGGGATTCGGCAGGCCCTTGGCGTCCCAAACTTCAGCCGCAAGGCGGCGTCTCTGCATGAAGCGATGGGGGCGTTGTCGCGCAAATGGGTCAGCGGCAGCGCGCCGACCCTTGAATCAACGAGCGCGCTGCCGCGCGGAGCTTAAAGCTCCACCGCGAAGGATTCGAGGTCGGCGCTTGTAATCGCGGCCCTGAGAAGGTGCGTGAGTTTTTTGGCGTC
>JBILMW010000205.1:0-3967 GCA_044375335.1 Terrimicrobiaceae bacterium
CTTGGGCGAGTAGCGACTGGTGGAGGGGCCGTAGTGTTCGTTGAGGTAACGAAGGAAATCCGCGAAGGCTTCGATCTCGCCGCCCTCGGTTTCCTGGTAGCAGATTTCCTCCGTCTCGCCTTCAGGATAGTCGTGCTCAACGCGGAGGATGGCTCCGTTTTGGGCGTGGCGGATTTCAAATTTCATCTTCGAAGGTCTGATTGGGCAAATCCATGCTGCCATGAAGGATTCTCAAGACCTGAACCTCTTCATCTTCGAGTCTGTAAAAAAGCAAATGGTTCCTTGCCAAAAGACTTCGCAATCCGGAGTGTATTTCCTCCCGTGCGCGACCGAGTTCCGGAAAGTGAAGCAATTCCGAGGCACGATCCCTCAAGTGGTCGATATACCGGTCGGCGGCTACTTCATCATGATCGGCAATGAATTCCCAAATTTCGAAAAGGTCTTCCTTGGCGCGAGACGATAGAAGCAACCTCATGAGTGCCGGCGCTTGCGTCCCAGGCTTTTAACCTCTTCGGATAGCTCAGCGCTCCACTCAACGCCTCCCGAGTCTTTCATAGAAACAAGGCCATCGTGAATCGCATCGCGCAAGTGCATGATTTTTTGTCTATTCCGAGTCTCTTTGGCATGAAGAGCTCTCAGAGCTTCCCGGACAACCTCGCTCGCCGAGGAATAGAGACCGGTCTCGACTTTCCTCTGCACCCACTGCTCCATTTCGTTTGTCAGGGACACATTCATTTGCCAACTTTAAGTAGATCGCCAAAGATTGTCAATCTTTGTCCAACTTGCTTAACCCAAATTCAACAAAATTAACCACAGAGGACACAGAGAGCACGGAGAATGAGTCATTTACACTTCCACGAGCATCTAATATTTTGTGCAATCTCCAATACCCCCTAAGGCATTCATGTGAATCATTTAATTTACTATGCTTAACATTTGAGCTGCTTTTGGTGATGGCCTTGTCTGTTCAATTCCTCACTTTTCCAAAAGCACATCAAGCACCTGATCGACCCCATGCTTCCAGTCGGGCAAGTGAAGCCCGAAAGCGGTGCGGAATTTTGAGGTGTCGAGGCGTGAATTCGCCGGGCGGGCAGCAGGGGTCGGGTATTCGGCGGCGGGAATTGGCAGGATACGGTCGATAGTGGCTTGGAGCGGCGAGTTCACAGCTGCGGCTTTGGCGACTATATGCTGCGCGAATCCATGCCAGCTTGTTTCGCCGCTGGCGGCCAGGTGGTAGAGGCCGAAGGGGAAATTTTTCCTGCCATCCCGAAGGTAGCGCGTGGCGATGTGGGTGGAGGTATCGGCGAGGAGTGCGGCTCCGGTGGGGGCGCCGAACTGGTCGGCGACGATGCGGAGTTCGTCGCGGTTGGAGGCAAGGCGGAGGATGGTTTTGACGAAATTTTTCCCGTGGGCACCGAAAACCCAGCTTGTGCGGAAAATGAGGTGATCGGCACCACTGGCGGCGAGGGCTTTTTCGCCTTCGAGCTTGGTTTTGCCATAGACGCCAAGCGGGTTCATGGCGTCCTCTTCGCGGTAGGCAGATGGTTTTGTGCCATCGAAGACATAGTCGGTCGAGTAGTGGATGACGAGTGCTCCGAGCTTGGCGGCTTCTTCGCCGAGGATCCTAGGGACGTCGCCATTGACGGCACGCGCCAGATCTGGCTCGGACTCGGCTTTATCAACCGCCGTGTAAGCGCCAGCGCTGAAGATCACATCCGGCTTGGCTGCGCGCAGGGCGGCGCGGATCGAGTCGGGACTCGAGAGGTCGCAGGCATCGCGTCCGCAGGCCACCACATCGCCGAGCGGAGCCAGCGCGCGCTGGAGCTCGAAGCCGAGTTGACCGTTGGCGCCAGTGATTAAAAAGCGGGGTGTTTTGAGCGAGTGCGGAGGATTGACCATAGAGTGCAAAGAATTGCTGACGGAATGAAGAGAGCTTTTGTTTTTATCGTCTGCCGCGTTGAGCACGAGCCAGCGCGCGGCCGAAGGAAACGAGTTCGCGGATGAGGGAATTGTAGCGTCCGTAGGCGTTGTGGCCTTCTTTTTTCAAGAGATCGTAGAGGACCAACTCGGCTTCGGCGAAGGGAGCCTCACCAGACACAAGACCGGCTGCACGGAATTTCCCAAACGCAATGACCACGAGGCAGGAACTGATGGTGGTCCGCCCCTCGCGCCAGTCCTGAAGGCCTTGGAGCATTCTTTCGCCTCCGGGCAATTTCATGATTTCATCAGATGAAGGGGTCATGGTTGAGCGCAAAAATCCTGAACAGATTTCGCAAAGACCAGCTCATCGATCGCAGGAAATTTTTTAAGTGAAGGGCGAATATCCTCAAAAAAATCACGCAGCTTTTGCCTATTCACCAGCCCTTCTGCCACAAAGGCCCGAGCATCCAGCATGTCTCGTTCATGTCCACGCTCCAGCTTGGCGAGCACTTGACTGTAAAAATCAAAATGCCGGAAATCCACCTCTCCAACCCGACGAATGAACGCACTTCGCTCGCGCCAACCGGGCAATTCTGGAATGAAAAGATCCGGACTGGCGAGCTCCACATTTGCGTCGAGGGATTCCTTGAGTTCGGCAATGGCTTCGAACAGTCCCCTGGGTTCGGGATCCGCCTTGATGTCCACATCGATGGTTTTCGCGCGCCAGCCAAAAAGCAATGCGGTTGCTCCACCGGTGAGGTAAATGATGCCTGGTCCCTTCACTCGCTGACCGAGGGCTTCCATGAACTCCTCCAGCTTCGCTCTATCTGAATCGGCCCTCACAGATATTTCTCACACTCCGCGAACGAAGCAGCCTCTGCATCTTTTGGTGAAACAATCGGATCGATGCCGATGGCCAGCGGCCAGTCGATGCCGATGGCTGGGTCGTTCCAACGCAAGGCGCGCTCGGTCGTCGGCGCATAGACATTCGTGCACTTGTAGTGGAAGTCCGCCATCTCGCTCACGACCAGAAATCCATGTGCGCAACCGGCCGGCACCCACAGACGCTCGTGGGCATCACTCGTCAGCATGTAGCCGTCCCATTTTCCGAAGGTGGGCGAGCTTTCCCGCAAATCCACGAGCACATCGAAGACCGTTCCCGAGGTGACCCACACGAGTTTCCCCTGCGCCGCATCGCCACTCTGGTAGTGCAGACCACGCAGCACATTCTTCGCCGAGCGGCTGTGATTGTCCTGCACGAAATCGGCATCAATTCCCAGCTTGGCGAAGGTTTCTTTGTTCCAGGATTCCAGAAAAAAACCACGCGCGTCACCAAACACACGAGGCCGCAAGAGGTAGGCACCATCAATTTTTGTCGGATATTTTGTCATAGGAAAATTCGAAATGCGCGAGTGGGAAAAACCTGTAGGATGCAGACTGGATGCGGATCATCTCGGACAAGCTACCGCCCTTGGTCGTCGGCGGAAAATTTTCCACCGGTCCAGAGCCAATCCAAAATGTCTTCCCGTTTTTCACAGGTTCGCCGCACCGGGCGGCGCGGGTTATTTCACCAAAAATTTCAACAACCAAGGCAGCATGCTCTCGCCGCGCTCCAGCCAGTGTTTGAGCCGCTCGAGGCGCTTCTCCGCAGTCGCGCGGTCTTCGGACTCGAGCTCATTGGCGAGGGATTCCATCGTGCCGATCCTCTCCAGAGCCCGATCCAGCTTGGGTTTCAGCTCCTCTTGGATGAATGCGGTCGCAAATTTGCTCAGCTCCAGATCCGCCACATAGTGATCCCGCCGATCGCCTGGCATGTAAACCGACTTCACCGCGCCAACGGATCGCAGCACCTTCAACCCCTGACTCGCCGCTCCCAGACTGATTCCCAGCCGCGTCATGATGTCATCCATCGCCAAGGCGCGTGACGACACAAAAAGCAGACCGTAGATCTCCCCCACCGACTTCTGCAGGCCGATCAGCTTGAAAAAGCCGATGAAAAGTTCGATCGACTCGACTTCCAAGGCCGACAGCGATTCGGCTTGGGTTT
>JBILMW010000206.1:0-3966 GCA_044375335.1 Terrimicrobiaceae bacterium
GCGAGATTCTTGGTAAAAAAATCGGCCAGTCCGTGGAACTCGAGGTCTGGCGAAAGGGCCGCACGCTCCGTGTCAATGTCCAAACCGGCGAGCAGCCTGATAAATTCGTGCGAGCTTCCATGCGCTCGCCAGGCAGGAATTCCCGCCCTGCGCCAGCTCCGAAGCCCAATGGCGGCGAGCATCCCGTCGGCCCTGGCTTGACGGTGAGCGATGCCACTCCGGCGCTTCTTCAGGAAATGAACATCCAGCGCAAATCCAGCGGTGGAGTTCTCGTGACAGAAGTCGCTCCCCTGAGCCCCGCAGCCGCTGCCGGCGTGGAGCGCGGGGACATCATCACCGAGGCGGGTGGGCGCCCCATTCACAGCAAGAAGGATTTCGAAACCATCTTGGAGGGCATGAACAACGATCGCGGCATTCTGCTCCTCCTCGAGCGCGGCGGCCAAAAAACCTTCGCCATTCTCAAGCCTTGAAATAAAGCGCCGCGCCGTCGAAACCAAGGGTCATCCTCCGGCATGACCCAAATCTCAGCCGCGAAGCGGCGTCCGCCTACGAGTCGATGCCCCGGCAGTCGGCATGCGATGAAATGTTACGAATTTTTTCTAAAAAAAATCTTCCAACATCCGGCATTCCCATTTTGGATGACCGACGTGTCGCCGATCAGGTCTTACATTTCGGGTTTTCTAAAACCTTTCATCCCCATTGCGACAGCCGCATTTTTGCTCTTCGCACCGGGCGCAGCCTCTTTCGCAGCTGAACCGCAGGCTTCCCCGATTCCTGAGATTCATCGGGTCGCGGACATATTCCAACCGCTCTCGCGTCCAGCTGAGTTGCTCCTCGAGCCTACGCACCTCGTGCTCCTCATATGCTTTGGCATTTTTATCGTGGTCATGGCCGTGCTGGCTTATGTCCTCATCAAATTCCGCCCGCGTGGACCGGAGGATCATCTCGAAGAGCCTCCGCAGGTTTACGGCAGCTACAATATCGAAATGGCCTGGACGGTGATTCCCTGCTTGATCGTTTTCGTCCTTGTCCTCGTTTCCGCCCGCTCGATCGTGGAAATTCAAGACCAGCACATGCCGGAGGATGCCTTGAAAATCCGCCTCATCGGCCATCAATGGTGGTGGGAAATCCAATACCCCGACCTCGGCATCATCACAGCCAACGAAATCCATGTGCCAGTGAGCAGCAAGGATGGAAAACAGCGCCCCACGCACATCACACTCGAATCGGCGGATGTCATTCACAGCTTCTGGGTGCCTCAACTCGCAGGAAAAACCGACCTCGTCCCGAACCGCGTCAACCAGACTTGGATCGAGCCTTTCAAAACCGGCGTCTTCCTCGGGAATTGCGCCGAATATTGCGGCACCCAACACGCCAACATGCTTCTGCGCGTCATTGTTCAGACTCCGGAGGATTTCCAAAAATGGGTGGAAAATCAACAGCAGCTCCCAGCCGAGCCGAAGGATGCGATTGCCATTCAGGGAAAGAAGGATTTTTACGACCTCTCTTGTGTATCCTGCCACAAAATCGACTCGACTCCAGCCGAGGGCGTTTTTGGTCCGGATCTCACGAAATTTGCAATCCGCCAAACGCTTGGCGCAGGCGTCGCCGCCAACACACCGGAGAACCTCCACGCTTGGCTCCATGATCCAGACTCCCTTAAGCCCGGTTGCTACATGCCGGATATGAAACTCTCGCCTCAGCAACTCGACTCGCTCGTGGCCTACCTTCAAACTCTCAAGTAGCCGCCCACAAGAACCATGTCTCAAGAAACCATCATCGACGAGAACTACCGCATGCCTGAACCCGTGAGGGTAGGGGAGGAAACGGGTTCGCTGACCCGCGTCTTCCAGCAACTGGTCTTCACGGTGGACCACAAAAAGCTCGGCCTCATGTATATCGGGGCGGGGTTGCTTTTCTTCGTCATCGCCGGCTTCCTCGCGGCGCTCATGCGCATTCAGTTGGCATTTCCCAACAACCAATTCCTCCCGCCGGATGTTTTCAATCAGAGCTTCACCATGCACGGCACGACCATGGTGTTCCTTGTCGGCATGCCGCTCGCCTTCGGCTTCGCCAATTACCTCGTGCCACTAATGATCGGCGCGAGGGATATGGCATTCCCACGCCTGAATGCTTTTGGCTTCTGGGTTTTCTTCTTCAGCGGTTTATTCCTGTATTTCAGCTATGTCGGCGCCCCCGGCCTCTATGCGGCAGGTTCCGCACCGGATGTTGGTTGGTTTGCCTATTCGCCTTTGACTACTAAGGCTTTCTCTCGAGGACATAGCACGGATTACTGGACCCTTTCACTTCTCCTCGGCGGCATCGGCAGTGTGGCAACGGCGCTCAACATCCTCGTCACCGTCTTTTGCATGCGCTGCCCGGGAATGACCCTCGGCCGCTTGCCGATTTTCGTCTGGTGCATGGTGGTGTTGGCCTTTCTGGTCATCCTCGCCCTGCCTTGCCTCTCGGCTTGCCAAATCATGATTTCGCTGGACCGCTACCTCGGTGCGAAATTCTTCGACACTCAGGCTGGTGGTGATGCCGTGCTCTGGCAGCATTTCTTTTGGATCTTCGGCCACCCCGAGGTTTACATTCTCATCATGCCGGCGTTTGCGATTACCTCCGAGGTCATTCCGGTTTTCTCCCGCAAACCCATCTTCGGTTATCCGATCATGGTGGCTGCCGTGGTGGCGATCGCATTTATCAGCTTGGGCGTCTGGGCGCACCATATGTTCTGCGTTGGCATGGTTTCCCTCGCCAATGCCTTCTTCGTCACCTCGACGCTTCTTGTTTCGGTTCCTACGGGCATAAAAATCTTCAACTGGCTGGCAACCATGTATGGCGGCAAGCTTCGCTTCGAGTTGCCGCTCATTTTCTGCATCGGCTTCCTCTTCCAGTTCCTCGTCGCTGGTCTCACGGGCGTGATGCTTGCGGTGGCGCCATTTACCTGGCAGCTCAGCGATTCCTACTTTGTCGTGGCCCATTTCCACTATGTGTTAATTGGTGGACTTCTCTTCACGATCTTTGCCGGTATTTATTACTGGTATCCAAAAGCCTTTGGCAAAATGCCCGACCACAAACTCGGTCTCTGGCATTTCTGGCTCTTCACCATTGGGTTCCACATGACCTTCCTGCCACAGCATTTCCTTGGTTTCCTCGGAATGCCCCGTCGCATCTACACCTATCAGGATGACCGTGGTTGGGATACGATGAACCTCATCTCGACCATCGGCGTGGCCTTCCAAGCCGCTGGCATTCTCTTCTTCGTTTACAACCTCATTTATTCCTACATCTGGGGCAAAAAGTCGGGCGATGATCCGTGGGACGCCTGGACCTTGGAGTGGGCGACCACATCGCCGCCGCCGGAATACAACTTCGCAAAATTACCCGTTGTCAAAAGCCGCCGCCCACTCTGGGATGCCAAGCATCCAGAAGATCCAGACTGGAAACACGAATGAACTACGCCACCACAGAAAATCCAGCCGACTGGAAATTGCCATCACCAAGGAAACTCGGCATCCTCACACTCATCCTCGCCGAGTCCGCCCTCTTCACGATCTTCGTCGTGGCCTACCTCTTCTACATGGGGAAAAGCCTCAACGGCCCGTATCCGCATGAGGTGTTGGAATTCCCGCTCCTCGGCACAATCGCACTCTTCAGCAGCAGTGGCACGATCTTTTTAGCCGAACGCTGCCTCCGCGCCGGCAACAAGCCCGGTTTCTCCCTCTGGTGGGGAGTCACGGCGGCACTTGGTATTTACTTCCTCTACTTCACTGGAGCTGAATGGTATCACCTCATCTTTGAGAAAAATCTCACCCTCGCCTCAAATACCTTCGGCACGACATTTTACTCGCTGGTAGGTCTTCATGCCTTCCATGTCATCGTCGGCGTCCTCCTCCTCTTGGCGATCCTTATTTCTGCCCTGCGCGGACGCCTGCACTCCGACCACACCGAGCATGTTGAAGC
>JBILMW010000056.1:0-13705 GCA_044375335.1 Terrimicrobiaceae bacterium
CATCGCCAAGCGCCTCCGCGCATATCTCCAAGATTAACTGACCTGCCCCGCACAAGCACCCCGCTCTGCTTGCAGGAACGCCGAGGTCCTCCTCGGCCCGCCTTAACTCTCGATCGTCTCCTTTTCAATCAGGGGTGAAGCGGAGGCATTCAGACTCCTTTTTCTCTCCGGCGTCGTTCTCCGGTTTCGGCGAATGGCGCTGTGAGTTCGAGTGCGAGATGCACGGGGCATTCTTGATTGGAGAGGATGGTAGAGTGGTCGAGTTGGGCTTGGATTTTCATAGTGTTCTTGGTTTGTTGGTTTCTGTGCGCGGGCTTCAGAGGGACGCCGTGCATCAGGCATTTTTCTTTTGGTTCGCTCCGCAAAAAACCGGGTGCGCTTGGGGGGTCGATCGGATGTGAGACAAACTCGGCTTCCACTTTTCCTGAATAAAAAGAAACTCGCTCTGCCATGCGAAGCCGCCTCTGGATTTGTTTTGAGGGTGGTTGCGTTTCAATACCGACTCGATGCTGTGTAGGATTTGTATGATCATTTCACCGCAATCCTAACAACTCCGGTCAGACATCCGCTGGGAGACTAAGAAATTTCCGAAAAAATTTCTGCGGTGCAAATGGGTGTCATTGCATCACGCCAGCGAGGGCAGGGGCCTTTAAAGCCGGCGGAAAACTTCGACCCGCTCGCGTTTTCCGTTCGAGTGCGCGGCGGCTTTTGCTATCTTCGCTGCATGAAATTTTCCCGGTTCGCTGCAGTTTTTCTTTTTCCTGCGATCCTCATGGCGCGTGAGACGATGATCGACAACACGGGCGTGGTTGAAAATCCCAAGCCCACTTGGGAGACACAGAACAAGGCTCGCACCTTTTCTCTACTCATTCCTGCCCCACGCGGCCAGATCACTGACCGCAATGGACGGCCACTCGCCCAGAGCCGCGTCAGCTACAATCTCGCGATCAGTTTTCCGACGCCGCTTGATTGGCCGGATTCAAAAATCATCTCCTTCGCCCGCCAGCAAATGGCTCTCGCCGCGAGTCTCATCAACCGCGACATCCGCCTCACGGATTCTGCGATTCTGAACCACTACAAGAACCGGGGCGTGCTGCCCTTGGATTTTGCGACGGATCTCCTTCCCCGCGAGCTTTCGGCCGTGCAGCGCAGCATGCCGCCCAACCAGGTGCTCCGCCAAACCTATGTGCGTTTCTATCCGAATGGCCCGCTCGCCGCGCACATCATTGGATACACAGGCTACGAGGCACCGCTCTCGGCGCGCCCGATCGAAAACAACGATCTCATCTTTTCCGAGAGCGAGGGCAGGGAGGGTCTGGAGCAGGTGTTTGACCGCGAACTCCGTGGGCAACCGGGTCTCCTGCAAATCACATTCGACTCAAATGGCAAAAAAGTCTCCGAGCGCGTGGCCCGCCAGCCTGTGCCCGGCTACAATGTCATCACCACTCTCGATCTCACGCTCCAGCAGGAGGCGGAAAAGGTGCTCGCAAAAAACACAAACCGCGGAGCGCTTGTGGCGATGGATCCCAACAACGGTGAGATACTCGCCATGGCTTCCTACCCGTCATTCAACCCGAATGATTTTGTCCCAATCGTGCGTCCAGATGTCTTTGCGCGCTACTCAAACGATCCTGCCGACCCGCTTGTTCCCCGCGCCTTCCGCGCGGCCTATCCGCCGGGATCCACCTTTAAGACCTTCGTGGGATTTGCCGGTCTCGAGACCGGGCGCATCACACCCAAGGAGACCTTCAGTTGCCCTACATCCTTCACCGTTGGCGACCACACTTTCCGCAACTGGAAAAAAGTCGACGCCGGGCGTCTTACTTTCAAGCAGGCCCTCACGCAATCTTGCAACACCTGGTTCTACCAAGCCGGTCTTAAAATGGGACCCGAGCCCATTATCGACTTTTCCAAGCGCATCGGCCTCGGTCGCCGCACAGGCATTCCCCTTCGCTCCGAGGCCTCTGGAAACATCCCTGACAACGCTTACATGATGCGCGTCCACAAACGCACTATCAAGGGCGGCGATGTCGCCAACCTCTCGATCGGCCAGGGCGACATTCTCATCAGTCCCCTCCAAATGGCGCAGGCCATGAGCGTCATGGCCAATGGCGGATTCCTCCACCAGGCCAGGCTGGTGCTGCAGGTGCAGTCGATCGACAACAAAGTCGTCGCCGCCTATCCTGACCGCATCCGCGAGCAGATTCCCGTCGCTCCGGATGTTCGTGAAGAACTCCGCCGTGCGCTTGTGGGAGTGACGAGTGATGGCATGGGAACGGCCCACCAAGCGGCTGTGAAGGGAATCGAAGTCGCCGGAAAGACCGGAACCGCGCAATGGGGGCCGACTGATCGCCAGCGCATCGCAGCTTGGTTTGCCGGTTTCCTGCCTGCGGACAATCCCAAATATTCCTTCGCGGCACTCTACGAGGGCGAGCCGGGAGTCAAGACTGGTGGCGGATCCCACGCCGCTCCACTCATCGGAAAACTCTTCCGCGAAATTTACAAAACTTCCAATTCGAAAAAAGCGACGCCTGCCTCCGCTCCGCAATCAAGCCCGACTCCCGAGCCGGAGGCCGCGACTCCAGCAGCGATTCCTGTCGACGAGTCGAACTGAAAAATTTTGAGAAAAATAATCCGCTCCGCTTGACAGCGAGCCGCTCATTTGTTGCTCTTCATCCCGTCAGTGTAATTCCAACCAACTCCACCAAACATACAAAACCATGAACAAAGTTGAACTCACCGTAGCAGTCCAAAAAACCCTCGACTCCACCAAAGCGGACGCAGAACGCGCTGTGAACGCTGTCATCGACGCCATCAAACTCGGCGTTAAAAAAACAAAGACCGTCCAACTCATTGGCTTCGGCACTTTCAAAATCAGCAACCGCAAAGCCCGCACTGGTGTGAATCCAAAGACTGGCGCGAAGATCAAAATCAAAGCTTCGAAGACTGTCCGATTCGTTCCTGGCAAAGCTTTCAAGGGAGCGATCTAATTTCCCCTCCGTGGTAGAAAAGACCCGTTTGGTTAACGCCAAACGGGTCTTTTTATTTCCCCTTGGAATTTCCTCCCAACAGGGCAATCAAACTCTCACTCGCAAGTCGCGCAGATGCCGAAGAACTCGAGCGAGTGGCTCAAGTTCCGGAACCCATACTGCTGCGCAATCCGCTTCTCCGCATCACCGATAGGGCAGGGGATGTCGATCAAGACGACGCTTCCGCATGAGCGGCAGATCAGGTGGTCGTAGTGTTTGCGGGGATCGCTGATCTCATAGTAGCTGCACGAGCGCTGCAGATTCACCTTGTGGACCAGATGGAGCTTTTCCATCAGCAGGATCATTCGAAAGACCGTGGCGTAGTCGGGCTGGGCACCTTCATACTTGGAGGCGGCTGACTGGATCTCCTGAAGGCTCATCGGTTGGCCCGACTTGAAAAGCGCCTGGAGAATGCCACGCCGGTTGCGCGTGATGCGCAGGCCCTCGCGTCTCAGGATCTCAGTTACACTCTCTGGAGTGAATGCGGCTTCTGTGCGGTTCATCGTTCAAGAATTAACCCGTCGCGGTCTGCGATCAATCGTCGAATCTTTTTCGGACTGGCAGGCCCCGCAAGGCGAGGTGCTCCTTGGCTTCGGCGACCGTGTGTTTTCCAAAATGAAAAATGCTCGCGGCGAGAACGGCATCGGCCCGTCCCTCTTTCAGCACATCGGCGAGATGCTCGAGTTCGCCCGCGCCACCACTGGCAATCACTGGTATGCCGACTGACTCCGAAACGGCGCGCGTCAGTTCTAAATCATATCCCCCGCATGTGCCGTCCGCATCCATGCTCGTGAGCAGGATTTCGCCCGCACCACGCCGAGCGGCTTCGACGATCCACTCGATGGCATCGCGTTCGGTGGGCTTGCGGCCACCATGGGTGTAAACCCTCCACTTGCCCGGTCCGTCGCGCTTGGCGTCCACTGCCACCACGACGCATTGCGAGCCAAAAGCCTCTGCCGCCTCGCTGATGAGTTCGGGGCGCTGGAGGGCCGATGTGTTGACGCTGACCTTGTCCGCGCCGGCGCGAAGCATTGTGCAAAAATCCTCCACGGCTCGTATGCCTCCGCCCACTGTGAGCGGCATGAAGCACTGCTCGGCTGTGCGCTCGACCACAGAGACCATCGTGGCACGGCCATCACTCGAGGCCGTGATGTCCAAAAAAACCAGCTCATCCGCCCCTTGGCGGTCATACATCTTCGCGCACTCGACGGGATCTCCCGCATCTCGAAGGTTGAGAAATTTCGTCCCTTTCACCACGCGACCATCGGTCACATCCAGACATGGAATCACTCGTTTTGCCAACATGCGTTCAACAATCCGCTCCCGGTCTCCGAAATCGAGACTAAAATGATTGCGCCTGCCAAGCATCGGTTCCTATGTTGGTAACTTCCCTCTTGCGAGGGGAGGGTAGGGAAGTCTTCATGGAAACACACCGCACAAACCGCCACTTCACCCGGCTTTTGGCCTCGCTCGCTTGCGTGCTGGCCGTCCTTTTTCTCTCAGGTTGCCAGACGACCCAAACATTTCGGCTTCCGCGCGGTCTTCAGCCTGCTGGAGATTTCGACACCGTGGTCATCGATGCCGGTCACGGTGGACATGATTCAGGGGCAAGAGCCGTTACCGGCGCTCCGGAAAAACAGCTCGCTCTGGACACAGCTCGCAGGGTGTCGCGAATTCTCCGCGCCTCAGGTCTAAGGGTGGTTGAAACCCGTTCCGGGGACTATTTCATCCCTCTGGACCGCCGCGTGGCGACTTCCAACAAACTTCGAAATGTCGTTTTTGTGAGCATCCATTACAACTGGGTGAAACGGGCCAAGCCTTCCGGTGTGGAAACCTTTTATTATGGCCCGCGCAGTTCGCGTCTCGCCGCGAACATTCAGCGCGAGGTTGTCAGAGACTCGGGTTCCCTTAATCGAGGCATCAAGTATCGCGGCTTTTATGTCCTGAAAAACAACAAGCGCCCGGCCGTGCTTTGCGAATTGGGATTTGTTTCCAATCCCTCCGAGAACCGGAAAGTGCAAACGGCGGTCGTGCGGCAGAGACTGGCTGAAGCCGTGGCAAGGGGCATTCTCGCTGAAAAAGCCGGCCGCAACCCCTGAACGCAGGTCAGGCGTCCACCTGCATCAATACTTCCTGCGTCGCTTTGCGAATCGCTTGTAGGCCGTCTTCCATTTCCTCGAGACTCACACTCAAGGGTGGCATGAAGACAATGGTGTCCAGAACCGGCCTCGTCAGGATTCCATACCGCCTCGCCGCAAGGCAGATTTTGGCACCGATGCGCCATGCCCATGGAAAAGCCTCGCCGGTCTTTCTGCGAACCTCGATGCCTGCAATCAAACCGCACTGGCGGGTTTCATAAATGCCGGCGTCATTTTTCAGGTTGGCCAGCAGGGCGCTCAAGTGCTCGATTTTTGGTCCCAACTTTTCCAGCACACTCTCATCGCGGAAGATGTCCAAGCTCGCCAACGCTGCGGCGCATCCGATGGCATTCCCCGAGTAGCTGTGGCCGTAGTAGAAGGTCTTTCCCTCCTCGACCTCACCCAGAAAGGCATCAAAGACTCGTCCCGTGGTGAGAGTAGCCGCCAGCGGCACATAGCCGCCCGTGAGTCCCTTTGCCAAACACAGAAAATCGGGAATGACCTCCTCTTGCTGACAGGCAAACATCGTTCCTGTGCGCCCGAAGCCTGTCATTACCTCGTCGAGAATCAAAAATACCCCGGCCTCGTCGCATTTTTGGCGGAGGGTTCGGAGCATTCCCTTCGGCCATGTTCTCATGCCGGCCGCGCCTTGGATCAACGGCTCGATTACGACAGCTGCCACATCGCCATGGTGGAATCCCGGCATCGCATCGAGTTCTTCAGGGGAGCTGATGCGCGTGACAGGGAAACGGTGGCCGGTCAGAACTCGATGAAAGGCACCGATGCCTCCCAGACTTGCCGCGCCAAGCGTGTCGCCATGGTAGGCGTTCTCAAATGAAATGAATCGTGAACGGTTCGGATGTCCCTCCATCTGCCAAAATTGAACGGCCATTTTCATGGCTGCCTCAATAGCGGTTGACCCATCGTCGCTGAGAAAAACCCGTTCCAATGTCCCTTCGGGAAAAAAGCCCGCAAGGCGCGCAGCCAGTTCGATCGCCTTTGGATTGGTTGTTCCAAGAAAGGAGACATGCGCCACTCGCTCGAGTTGTTCGTGAATCGCGCGATTGATTGCTGGATGCGCATGGCCATGGATGTTTGTCCAAATCGAGGAGTTTCCGTCCAAGTAGCGGCGGCCCTCGCTATCCTCCAACCAGCAGCCCTGGCTTCCCACAAGGACAAGCGGCAAGTGGTCCTCCGCACACCATTCTTTCATCGGTGTGAAGGGGTGCCAGAGATGCTTCTTGTCGCTCCCGGCCAATGACTGCGTATTCCAAACATCTCGCATACGAGCCCTGTTTAACTCATAGAAATCATGTCGTGAATTCCAAACCGGCCGGTCTTTCAACTCTCTTCCGCCTTTTCGCCTACTTCGGCGGTGTAGTGCTCCTCGCATGCCTGCTTTCCCCAACGCTCTATTGGGTGGGCTCATGGCTCGCGGAGATTGGTGTTCTCCCGATTGTTGAGGGCTTTCCTTTCCATCGCTACTTCAGCCGGAGTGTTCAGATTTCGGCCATCGTCCTTCTCTACCCAGCCTTTCGCAGTCTGGGTGTGCGTCGCCTCTCGGATCTTGGACTCCAGCTGAACAGTCAATGGAAACGCGACCTGTCGTCCGGCTTTTTTCTGGCCTTGGTTCCCGTTGTTTTGATGGGGGCGGCCTACATCTTCACTGGTGTTTTTACGCTCAAATCGAACTTCGACGCTTTCGGATTCCTGCGGATCGGCGGCACGGCGGCGGTGGTTTCCACAATCGAGGAATTCCTCTTCCGGGGCGTTCTGCTCGGCCTTGCCGTCTCGGTGATGTCCCGCCATGCGGCGGCGTTTCTATCAGCGGCTTTGTTTGCGCTCGTCCACTTCATGCGAACCTCGCGACAGCCGATGGAGGCTCCCGTGGGGTGGTTCAGCGGCTTTGAGCAATTGCCGTTGGCATTTTCCAGCGCACCGCCCTGGCCGCTCCTCGGCTGGGGTTTTCTTTCCCTGCTGATTGCAGGCATCCTTCTCGCCTACGCCACGCTTCACACGCGTTCGCTTTTTATCGCCATGGGATTGCATGCCGGCTGGATCTTTGGTCAGCAGTCCCTCCAACTCGTGGCGCAATTCCGTCCCAAGCCACCAGATTCCCTCCTGCCATGGGTCGGGCCGAATGTGGTAAGCGGTGCTGTGCCGACAGGACTTGTTCCCGCCTTGGTTCTTCTCACGACCTGCGTTTTGGTTTGGATATACTTCCGCCGTGTCTCCCGCCCTGCTTGAACCGCTCCTTACGCTTTTCTTTCCCGCACACTGCGCCGGGTGCGCGTTGGCTGTGGATTCAGAACGGGATTTTTGTCCAACTTGCGAGTCCACCATCGAATTTATCAAATCCCCGCGCTGCCAGGTTTGCTCTCAACCGTTCGACGGGCTGGCCGGCGAGTTCGAATGCCCGAACTGCCGGGGAGCCGCGTTTCATTTTGAGTGCGCCGTCTCTGTCGTCCGCAGCCGAGGCGTCATCCGCGAATTGATCCACCGCCTCAAATACAATCGTGAAATCTGGATTGTGAAAGTTCTCAGCCGGATTCTCGCCCAAGGCCTCGCAGACGAGCGCCTCTCGGGGGAGGATTTTGATGCAATTGTCCCAGTCCCGCTCCACTCGAAGCGCCTCCGCGAACGCGAGTTCAATCAATCCGCTCACCTCGCCACACGCCTCTCTCGCGCGACCGGTATTCCAGTGCATGATGTTCTCGCACGCAGTCGATACACAGGCACTCAAACCGCCCTTGATCGCAGCGAGCGAAGGCAAAACTTGCGGAATGCTTTTTCACTGCGCAAGAATGCGTCTGTGACAGATCAAAACCTGCTCCTTATCGACGATGTCCTGACAACCGGCTCGACCCTCGATGCCTGTGCGGCCGTCCTTCTGGAGCAAGGAGCAGAGTCCGTTCGCGCCCTCACTTTGGCGCGAGGTTAGAAAGCACACATTATGGCTATTTTTAAAAAACCCATCCTCCGCGCACTCGGCAACAAGACCCGTGAGATGCCTTCCGGTCTCTGGACCAAGTGCCCGTCCTGCGGCGAGGTGATCCACAATCTCGCCCTCTCCGAAAACTTGCAGGTCTGTCCGAAGTGCGACCACCATTTCAACCTCGGCTCCCGCGAGCGCATCGAGAGCCTTGTGGATCCCGACTCCTTTCAAGAACACGATCCCTCGATGTCCTCGGTCGATCCGCTTGGTTTCAAAGGCGTGACCACCTATGCCGACCGCCTTCAGAGTTACAAACAGAAGACCGGCCTCGTCGATGCCGTCACCACCGGTGCCGCCAAAATTAACGGAATTTCCGTCGGCCTCGGCGTGATGGATTTCAACTTCCTCGCAGCCACCATGGGTTCTGTTGTGGGAGAAAAAATCACACGCGTCATCGAGTTTTCCACCAAGAATAAAATGCCTGTCATCCTCGTCTGCGCCTCCGGCGGTGCTCGCATGTATGAAGGCATGCTGAGCCTCATGCAAATGGCCAAGACCAGTGGCGCTCTCGCCCTCCACGCCGAGGCAAAGCTGCCCTATATCACGGTTCTCACAAACCCCACCACGGCCGGCGTGATGGCCAGTTATGCCTCCCTTGGTGATGTCATTATCGCCGAACCCAAGGCCATGATCGGTTTTGCCGGGCCCCGCGTTATTCGCGAGACCACCCACCAGACACTCCCGCCGGATTTTCAAACCGCCGAGTTTCTTGAGAAGCACGGTCTCGTCGATCTCATCGTGCATAGGCAGAAAATGCGCCAGACACTCGGAGACCTGCTCGCCTACCTCGGCACCAAGTGAAATTTGAAGAAGCGCTGGACTGGTTGAACGACGCCCAGTTCACCGGCATCAAGCTCGGCCTGGAAAATACAATTCGGCTTCTCGAAGCCGTGGGGAATCCCCAAGAACGCCTGCGCTTCATCCATGTCGCAGGCACAAACGGCAAGGGTTCCGTCTGCGCCATGCTGGATTCCTGCCTCCGTGCCGCAGGCTACAAAACCGGCCTCTACACCTCGCCACACCTCGTCGATTTCCGTGAACGCATCCGCGTGGATGGCACCATGATACCCGCCAGCGAGACCGCCGCCGGCCTCACGCGCCTGCGCGAGGCCACAAGGAACTGGGAACACAAGCCCACCTTTTTCGAACTCGCAACGGTTCTGGCGCTCGATCATTTTGCGCGTTCGGGGTGCGAAGTCGTTGTTCTTGAGACCGGCATGGGAGGCCGTCTGGACTCGACCAATGCTGTAACTCCGCTCGTCTCGGTGATCACACCGATTGCGATGGATCACATGAATTGGCTGGGCGACACACTCTCAAAAATTGCTGCTGAGAAGGCAGGCATCATCAAGCAGTGTGTTCCTGTGGTTTCCGCTCCACAGCAGGCCGCGGCCGCCAAAGTTTTGCAATCCAAGGCCCGCGAAACCGGAAGTGCCCTGCGCATCGTCAACAAGCCGGCGGATGTTGCCATGGCTCTGGCTGGCACACACCAGCTTTGGAATGCAGCCGTCGCCATCGCAGCCCTTGAGGTGTCGGGCTTGAACTGCCCGCCAGCGGCGATCCAGAAAGGCCTCTTCTCCGTCAAATGGCCCGCCCGATTCCAAAGGGTGGGGGAGCGTTTCGTGATCGATGGCGCGCACAACGAGCACTCCGCGGAAGCTCTTGTTTCCACATGGATCGAGGTTTTTGGAAATCAAAAAGCCTCCATCGTCTTTGGTGCCCTCCGCGACAAAGAATACGCCAACATGCTCCGCTTGCTTCAAAAAATCGGCCATCAGTTCTTTTTCGTTCCCGTCCAAAGCGAACGAAGCGAGGACCCGGCTCATTTCAAAAAATCCACCAACTTGCCCGCTTCTGAATTCCATGACCTGCCCAGCGCCATCAAGGCCGCCTCGGAGACTTCGTCCCCGGTTCTCATCACAGGCTCTCTTTTTCTCGCAGGGGAGGCTCTCACTATCTTGGAAAAGCTAAACTCCCACGCGGAAGGCTGAGTAGGCTGCCGCCGCCTTGGGGGTGATTCTCACGCGCAGTCGCACTTCGTTGTCGATATATTCCGAGTGCCGGATATCGGCCTCGCGGTGAAGGCGGGCTATGAGGTCCGCCCGCGATTGAGGAATCTGTAGTTCCATGGTGAGCAAATCGTCCGCCACAAATTCGCTGATGCGGCTCACGAGTTCCTGCAATCCCTCTCCCGTTTTTACGGAAATAAAAACCGCCTCGGGAAACTTTGAGCGCATTTCGCGCAGCACGGATTCGTCGGAGACATTGTCGATTTTATTGAAAACGATCAGCGTGCGCCTCGAGTCGGCTCCGAGTTCGTGCAGGACACTGCGCGTGGTTTCATAAAACTCCATCACCTCCGGCTGGCTCACATCGAGAACATGGATGAGGAAGTCGGACATCACTGCTTCTTCCAAAGTCGCATTAAAGGCCTCGACCAATCCATGCGGCAGCTTCCGGACGAATCCCACGGTGTCCGTGAGCAGGAGCGGTTGATTGTTCGGCAGTGCAATCTTGCGCGTCGTTGTGTCGAGGGTGGCGAAGAGTTTGTCTTCCACGAGCACCTGCGCGCCGGTGAGTGCACGCAGCAGCGAAGATTTACCGGCGTTTGTGTAGCCGACTATGGCGGCATTGGGCACCGGGGCGCGTTTGCGGTCCTTGCGTTGCGTGGCGCGGCGCCGCTTCACGGCATCCAGCTCGCTTTTTAAGCGGTCGATCTGGCCACGGATTTTTCGTTTGTCCTGCTCGAGTTGGGACTCGCCCTCGCCCTTGGATCCGATGCCACCACCTTGTTTGCCAAGGTGCGACCACGCCCGCACGAGTCGTGGTAGCGAATATTCCATTCGCGCCAGATCCACCTGCAGTCTGGCCTCCCGCGTCTGCGCCCGCTTGGCGAAGATGTCCAAAATCACCTCCTGCCGGTCGATCACAAGCATACCGGTGAGTTTCTCCCAGTTCCTCTGTTGCGATGGCGTGAGTTCGTTATCGAAGATGATCACATCGGCCTGCGACTCCTTGGCCAAGGCAGCGACCTCCTCCGCTTTTCCAGAGCCCATCAAATAACGGGCATGCGGCTCGCGATGATGCACAAGCTGCCGGGCAACAATCGGGATGCCAAGGGTGTTGACCAACTCCGCAAGCTCATCGAGCAGGCTCGACGCCTCCGACTCGCTGGCATTTCCGCAATACGCTCCCACGAGCACAGCCCGCTCGACCATCTTTGGTTTTTCTTTGATCTCAAACATTCCGCGAGTCCACCTTGGCAGTGCGCTGGCTCATGGGCAAGGCAACGCCATCTTTTTACTCCGATCCTTGTAGCGGGGCAGGTCTTGAAATTACGCTTTCTTCATCAAGGAAATCGACTAACATTTACTCCATTCAATGGCTCCTTCCTTCAATCCCGTAGCCGATCATATGCCATCCATCATAGTCGGGGTGGCCGATTTGAAGATCAGCACCGAGCCATCCACCTACCTCGTCACCCATGCTTTAGGCTCGTGCCTCGGCGTCACATTTTACGACGAGAAGAGACGCATCGGCGGTCTCCTCCACGCCATGCTGCCGAGTTCCAAAATCCACGAGGGACAGAAAATCCGTGAAGCCATGTTTCTCGATACTGGCATTCCCCGTTTGCTGGCCGCTTTGATCCGCGCCGGTGCCCACAAACAGGACATCCGCTGCAAGGTCTTCGGCGGCGCCCAACTCATGGCTACGGACAACTTTTTCAGGATAGGCTCAAAGAACATCGATATGTTCTACCGCCTGAGCCAAGACATGGAACTTGATGTCGTCGCTTGGGAAGTCAGCGGACGCGTGAACCGCTCGATTCGACTGAACAACCAGACTGGCGATGTGATTGTGAAAATTCCCTCCAAACCTGAATTCATCCGTTAATGAAATCCGCAGCCGACCTCCAGACAGTGGTTGAAATGACGCGTTCCATCCCCTGCGCGCCGGCCATTCTTCCGAAACTTCTGAAACTCGCGGAAGGAAGCTCCTCGGATCTCGGCGAGATGGAAATGCTCATCAATCTCGATACCGGACTGGCCACAGATGTTCTCAGAACAGCGAACTCCGCCTACTTCTCCAGCAATCAGCGCTGCGAAAATATCTCCGATGCGATCCTGCGGTTGGGCAGCAAGGTTCTCTACCGCATCGCCTCCTCTACACTCACCGGTCGCTGGCTTGTTCATCCCGTGCGTGGTTACGGATGGGAGCCCGGTGACCTCTGCCGCCACTCGCTTTGCGTGGCCATCTGCGCCGAGATTTTTGCCACAAAAATGCAACTCGCCGATGCCTCCACGGCCTACACAGCCGGGCTCATCCACGACCTCGGAAAGTTCGCGCTCGCGTATGCAAATTTCACGGCGTTGGATGACATCGCCAACCGCGTCCCCGACGAGTTTCCCACATGGCGCGAAGCCGAAAAGGTGATCCTCGGTTTTGAATCCACCCAAGTGACCAAGGCCCTCCTGGAAAACTGGGGCTTTCCGTCGATTTTCGTTTCGGTCGGCTATTATTACCAGACCCCCTCCGAGTCCCCCGACGCGGAGCGCAAGATCGTCACCCTCATCCACGCCGCCAAGCATGTCGCCACCCAACTCGGCTATGGAGTCGGAGTGGATGGCTTCTACTACGAACCCGATGAGGACGCGCTGAAAGAGGTGGGCTTCAACGAAGAGGAGATGGATGCCGCCATCCCGGAAATCCTCTCTACCATCCAGCGTTTCATCACTCCGAGTGGAGAAATAAGATTTACCTGATCCCTCAACGGAAAAAATTCCCGTCAGGTGGTTTCTCAGTGCAGTTTCCAAAACATCACCGCTGTGATGATCAACCCGATGGCGGAAATGAGGTGCCGCACGGCTTTTTGCGGAAGTCGCTGCGAGTAGGTGGAGGCGATGTAGTATCCCACAAAAGCTCCGGCGGTCATGAGAGCCATTCGCGGCCAGTCGATCAAACCACTGGCCGTGAACCAGGCGGCGGCTACGAGATTGATAAGCGATCCCAGAACACTCTTGAGCGTGTTCATTTGGTGAATGTCTTGGAAGCCCATGAAACCAAGGGTCGCGAGCATCAGAATCCCGATCCCAGCTCCAAAATAGCCGCCGTAGATCGACACCAGAAATTGAAAGAACAATGCTGCCAAGAGGTGTGCCTTGCTCGTTTTCGCGGACTCCCCAGCGGGCATATTTTTGACCAACCGCATTCGCAAGACGCCTTGGAGCATGAAAAGCACGGTCGCAAAAAGAACGAGATACGGGACGAGTTCGGTGAACATTTTTTCGCTCCCACGCGTGAGCAAAACACTCCCGATCCACCCACCCGCAATGCTCACCGGAATAAATGTGGTGAACCAAGGACGCACATCGGCCAGATGCCGACGGTAGCCATAGAGGCTCCCACCCATTCCTGCCAAAAGAGCCAGTGTGCTCGTCGCGTTTGCAATCACCGGAGGCACACCAAAAAGGATGAGAACCGGAAAAGTAATGAGCGTCCCCCCGCCAGCCACCGCATTGACGCCCCCCGCGGCAAAAGCGGCA
>JBILMW010000069.1:0-12673 GCA_044375335.1 Terrimicrobiaceae bacterium
TGCGCTTGCGTGTGCGAATCCAGCGCCGGGTATCGGAGTCTTCGAAGTAGTGGGCGTGGTTCTTTGGCTTGTAGCGATCGGCGGTGAATCCATCGCCGACATGCAGCTCAAACTTTTCAAGGCGCAACCGGCATTGAAAGGCCGCGTTTGCGATATCGGGCTTTGGAAATATTCGCGCCATCCGAACTATTTCTTCGAGTGGATTGTCTGGATCGCCTACTTCGTGTTCGCGCTTGGCTCGCCCTGGAGCTGGGTCGGCATCGCCAGTCCGCTGTTGATGCTCTATTTTCTGACCTGCATGACCGGCATACCGCCGTCAGAGGCCAGGTCCCTCGCCACACGAGGGGACGCCTACCGCGCCTACCAACGACGCACCAGCCCGTTCATCCCCTGGATTCCTAAAAAACTATGATCTCCATCGACGACCTTCTCGCCCGAAATCTCCTGCCAGATGCCGCCATTCGCATCGGCATTCGCAACCTGCTCGCCAAAAAGCTCCGCGAAGAAACAAAACCCGACGCCATCGCGCAGAGCGAGGCCCTGAGCGCCTTCATCGAGGAACTGAAGCGCAGCCCGATCGCGATCAAGACCGAGGCGGCCAATGAGCAGCACTACGAGGTGCCGACCGATTTTTTCAAACTCGTCCTCGGTCCACGCATGAAATACAGCTCGGGCTACTGGCCGCACAAGGACACCACTTTTGCCGAATCCGAGGAAGCCATGCTGGCCCTCAGCTGCGAGCGCGCGCAACTCAGCGATGGACAGGATGTGCTGGAACTCGGCTGCGGCTGGGGAAGCCTCACGCTCTGGATGGCGGAAAA
This sequence comes from Terrimicrobiaceae bacterium, assembly GCA_044375335.1. Taxonomy (GTDB): domain Bacteria; phylum Verrucomicrobiota; class Verrucomicrobiia; order Chthoniobacterales; family Terrimicrobiaceae; genus UBA967. Next base: position 822 of record JBILMW010000069.1, read on the forward strand.
ATACCCGAACTCCCGCATCACAGGTGTTTCCAACTCCTCCACTCAAAAAGCCCACATCGACGCCGAGGCGGCGCGGCGGGGATTCAAAAATGTGCGCATCCTGACTGCGGACATGAATGAATTCGAAGCAGGCGACACCTCGTTCGACCGTGTGGTTTCCGTCGAGATGTTCGAGCACATGAAGAACTACAAGCTCCTCATGGCAAAAGTCGCACGCTGGCTGCGGCCAGGCGGGAAGCTCTTCGTTCACATCTTCACCCACCGCGAGTTCGCCTACCACTTCGAAGGCAAGGATCCCTCGGACTGGATTACGCGCTACTTTTTCGAGGGCGGCACCATGCCCTCGGATGACCTTCTGCTCTACTTCCAAGATGACCTCGCCATTCGAGGTCACTGGCGCGTGAGCGGCACCCACTACCAGAGAACCTCGGAAGCCTGGCTGGAAAAAATGGACGCCAACGAGGCAGTCATCACTCCCATTTTGGAAGCCACCTACGGCAAGGAAAACACCGCCAAGTGGCGCGCCTACTGGCGGGTATTCTTCCTCTCATGCGCCGAACTCTGGGGCTACAGCGGCGGCAACGAATGGCTCGTGAGCCACTATCTTTTCGAGAAAAAGCGCTGACCTCTCAAGCAGCGCCCAACACGGCAAGAGCCTCGTTGAGCGTGGCGGAATTGGAGATGGAGATAACGGGTGTTCCTTTGCGGATGCGTCCCACGAGACCGGCGAGCACGCCGCCGGGTCCGAGTTCGATGAATTGCTCGATGTGCAGGTGGTCGATGAGATATTCGACGCTCTGGGACCAGCACACGCTGCCTGTGACTTGATCGGCCAGGGTGCGGCGGATCGTTTCGGCATCGCCCACGCTGACGGCGTCCACATTGCAGACGACCGGGACGCGAGGGACATTCATGGGCGTTTCGGCCAGGGCGGAGGAAAGCGTCTGGTAGGCGGACTCCATGAGGCGGGAGTGGAAGGCACCGGCGACCGTGAGTTCGACCGCTTTTCTGGCGCTGTATTCTTTGGCCAGGGAGACAGCGACGACGATTTTGGAGGATTCGCCTGAGAGAACGATTTGGCCCGGGGCGTTGATGTTTGCGACATCCACATCAGCCACTGCGGCGAGCTCGCGCACGCGGTCCTCCTCGCCACCGATGATTGCCGCCATACCGCCCTCCGACGCTTCGCAGGCTTCCTGCATGGCGCGGGCGCGCTTGTCCACGAGACGGAGTCCGGTTTCAAAGTCGAAAGTTCCGGCGGCCGCGTGTGCGGTGAATTCCCCGAGCGAGAGGCCAGCGGTGGCCTGAAAATCGAGGGCGGGGTATTTTTCCTTCAGCACCGCCAGACAGGCGAGTCCGTGGACATAGAGCGCGGGCTGGCAAACGGAGGTTTTGGTGAGCTCCTCGGCAGGCCCCTCGAAGGCGATTTGACTGAGCGAGTATCCAAGGATCGAGTCCGCACGGCGGAAGAGATCGGCGGCTGCGGGATACTCGGCGGCGAGGTCTTTGCCCATGCCGACGGTCTGGGCGCCTTGGCCGGAGAAAATGAGTGCTGTTTTTTTCATAGGTGGATGGAGGAGAGCGGGGATCAGTGCCAGAGCTTGTGCACGATGGTATAGGCTAGCGGAATGCCAATGAGAAGATTGAAAGGGAAGGTGACCCCGAGTGCCAGCCCGACATAGACGCTGGGATTCGCAGCGGGAAGCGCGGCACGGAACGCGGCTGGAACAGCAATGTAGGACCCACTGGCACACAAGATCGCAAAGAGAAAGGCATCACCCTCCTGGAAACGGCAGAAGTAGGCGATCAGGAGCGCACAAGCTCCCGAGATGATGGGAAAAGCGAGCGCGAAGATGACGGAAAAAATCCCTCCCGCTCGCAGATCGGCGATGCGCCGCGCGGCCACGAGACCAAGGTCCAAAAGAAAAAAACAAAGCAGACCAGGGAAAAGCTGGCTCACAAAGGGCTGGAGCGCCTTGGCGCCAGATGCGGGAGTGACCATTCCTGCCAGCAGGCTGCCGATCAGGATGAGAACGGATTTGTTTGCGAAACACTCGTGAAGAACACTCGCATAGGATAGTCGATTTTTGCCGCCGTTGGTGTCGTTCCATCTCGCCAGCACAAGACCGGTCAAAATCGCCGGGCTTTCCATCAAAGCCAGAGCCGCCACCATGTAGCCACCGAAGGGAATGTGGTGCGCATCGAGGTAGGATGCCGCAGTCATGAAAGTGACAGCGCTCACCGATCCGTAGGTCGCAGCCAGAGCCGCCGAGTCGGGCACACTGAACTTCCTTCTGACAATTGGATAAACTATGAGCGGAATGACAAATGAAGCCAATGTGGCTATGATCAAAGGCAACAGAACCTCCATGGTCAGCGGGGTCTTTTGTAACTCATTACCCCCCTTAAAACCAAGAGCAAAAAGTAAATACAAAGACAGGACTTTTAAGAAGGATTCTGGAATCTCAAGATCCGACTTCACAAGCACGGCCAGTATGCCAATGAGGAAAAAAAGGATGGCCGGTTGTAAGAGGTATTCCAGTGGATTCATGCAATTCGCAAAAACTAAATAGGAATTTGATTTTGGGAAGACCGAAGATCAGGTTCCAAGGAAGCCAAATGAAAACACTCCTTGCCATCGCCACCCTCGCACTCGCGGGCTGCGGAACCCTGCCAAAACAAGCACCTCTCCGGACCGTCGATCATGTGAATCTCAACCAGTTCATGGGCGACTGGTATGTCATCGGCACCATTCCCTGGTTCGTCGAAAAAAACAATGTGGGCACGATGGATATCTACAGCCTGCGGCCTGACGGAAAAATCGACATCCGCTACGCATTCCATAAGAAATCCCTCGACGCCCCACGCCAGGAAATGAAGGCCACTGGAACTGTGGTGAACACCAAAACCAACGCCGAGTGGGCCGTTCAATTTCTCTGGCCCTTCAAGGCTCCCTTCCTCGTCATCGATCTCTCGCCGGATTACCGCCACACCACCATCGGCTATCCCGACCGCAGCCTCATCTGGATCATGAGCCGCGAGCCTGTTATGTCGGAAAAAGACTACGCCGCCGCACTTGAAACAGCCCGTGCGCAAGGCTACGACATTTCGCGCATCGAGAAGGTGCCACAAAAAGCCCAAACCAAGCCATGACCACTTACATTTACGAAACCATCCCGGCCGACGACTCGACCGAGCCAAAGGTCTTCGAGTTCCAGCAACGCATGACCGACAAGCCGCTCACCCAACATCCCGAGACCGGCGAACCCGTGCGTCGCATCATCAGCGGTGGCCTCGGCTTCATGCAAAAAGGCAAGGCGTCCCCTGCCCCGTCATCCTGCGGCACCGGTTGCGGTTGCCATTGAACGCCGCTTAAAGCGGATTCAAGCTCCACGAGACTTCGCCGTTTTCGAAAATCTCAAGCCAGGCCCAGCTTGGAGGGGCGCTCATACCGTGGAGTTGAAGGTTTTCTCGAACTCCCTGACGATGCGAATGATTTCATCGAAGGATGGCGCCTTACCGAAGAACATGGGGCCGCGCATGGCCTCGTAGTCCGCTTTCCAGTTCGGAAAATGGGCGACGGGCGGAACGAGCCTGAAGGTGCCGGGTTTATGTGTGGAGTAGTCAACCCAGGCATAACGGAAAAAGATTTCCCGGTGCTCGGCGACACGAGCGAAGAGCGCCATATCGGCCAGGGCTCTTTCACCTACGCCCGCGCGGATCAGGCACCAGAGGTCGTAGTAATGCCGTGCCATGCGGAGTTTTCGCGGTTTGTCAGGAGGGCGGAAAGTTTCTTCGTGCAGCAGGCAGGCTTTTTCCCAGAAGGTGCGTTCAGCGGCAAGGACGCGGACAGGGAAAGATTCTTCCGGCAGCAACTGCGGGAAGCGCGCTGCGAGATAAGGCTGGATGCGGCGATTCAAATGAGGCCAGTCATCCGAGCGGGCACCGAGTTCGATTTTTACGACGGGCTTGATGTAGCCCGCCTCGCTTGCAAATGCGGAGGGATAATGAAGCAATAGGCACTGGCCGTCCGGCATGTCGGGATCGACCTCCAACATCCAGCCAACGGGGCCAATCTGTTCTGCGATGCGTCCGGCGAGCGCAGGATGCAATATGTCCTGCACCCACAGGCGACTGGCGTCCATGAGGGCTGTGAGACGGATTTTGCGCTGCTTGTTGCTGGTGGCTTTGTCTGGTGCGGCTTCACCGCCAAAGCCAAGGACTTCCTTGTCCACAATAAGGTCTATGTCCTCGGAAAAGCGTTCGATGAGTTGCCATGCCTTCGAAAGCGAGGTGCCTCCTTTGAAGGTGAGGTGCCCGCCGACGCCGGGAAGGGCAAAAAGTTCGCGCAGCGTCCAGCAGACCCAGAAGTCTTTCTCGACACTGGCAGCATCCAGTCCCATCGCGGCCTGAACCGCCTTGCAACCAAGTTGACGGTCGGCGAAATCCAATTCCAAGAAGGCATTCATGAGGCGGATACTGGTTGATCCACCATGCGGCGGAAAACATCCACGATCCAAGCCGGAGCGCAGGCTGCGTCGGCGAGCAAGGCTTCACGGTCGGATGGTGAAAGGTTGCGCCGAAGCCTCGCGATAATCTCTTCGTCAACAAAGCGTTTGCCAATCCAACGAAGGGCGAGGATGACTTGCGCGCTCTGAGGGTTCTTCGTCGAAACGAAGCGCGGCGAAACATGACGGAGAATAAGTTCACCTTTACCCTGTTTGACTCGACGGCTTCGGCCAGTGGTCAAAAGCATCGGACGCATGGGAACCTGATCCGTGAGGCCCAGTGCATTCGCCGCATGGGCGCCAGTGGAAAAGATGTGCGAGTTGTCTTTGCGGGTGAGAGCAGCGTGAAATGCGGAGGAATCAGGCTCCAGGACACCCAGCAAAGGGTGCGTTTTCGGCAAATGATAAAGTCCGCGTCCCGCCCGCCGAAGCTGCCCGGATTTGCAATTGCGGGAGAGGGCTTGGTCCACTGCGGCACGGGAGCCGAGGTCGAGGAAGTCCGCAGGCGCCCAGACACGGCCCTTCGACTCAGACCGGATGCGGTCGAGGATAGCGGCATCAATACTGTCGGCGTGTTTGTTCACATTTTTGTCAGAAACTTGCACTGTTTTTCTGACAAAATCAATGTCAAAGCCAATCTATTTCCGAGACATGGGGAGGCCCGATAGCCAGAAACTGCGCTCGGAAGTTCGGGCTAAACCGGATTCAAGCTCCAGGAGACCTCGCCGTTTTCGAAAATCTCAAGCCAGGCCCAGCTTGGCGGAGAGCCCTTGTTTGGCTTTCCGATGGTGCCGGGATTCAGAAGACGGCAGTCGCCGACTTGTTCGTCGCGCGGCACATGGGTGTGGCCGAATAGAAGAAAGTCCGCTGAGGGCAATCTGCGGGGCAAGATGTGGACGAGGTGAAATGTCCTGCCAAAGCGCACAAGGTCGAGTGTCAGCGGGAGGTCGAGGCCGAAGTCGTTGTTGCCAAGGACGCCGTAGAAGGGTCTGCCGATGCCGATGCAGGCGCTGAGCGTCGAGAGATTGCAGAAATCGCCAAGGTGCCAGATCTCATCGGCCGCTGCGAGCAAGGGCAGGATTTTTTCCGGGAGCCGACCGTGGGTATCAGAAATCACGGCAATGCGCATGGCAGAGATTCCAGTGAAGTTGGCGCTTTTCGTTTCGCGCAGGGCCGGTTTTTTGCCCGGATTTGCGCGGAGAATCAGGCTTAGAGAAGGGCGGTGAGCTTGGAGACGATGTCGCCCTTGCTGCTTACGCCGACCGATTGATCCTGCTTGGTTCCACCTTTGAAGTAGATGAGCGACGGGATGCTGCGGATGCCGAACTGCGCGGAGACGCCGGGAGCGTCGTCAACATTGACTTTGGCGATCGCAAATTTTCCCACATTCTCGCTGGCGATCTCGTCCACCACAGGTCCGAGCATGCGGCAGGGCGCACACCATGGGGCCCAGAAATCAACCAACACCGGGGTGGTGGCGGATTCGATGAAAGAGGTGAAATTCGAGTCGTTGAGTTCGGTTACATTAGGATTGGCCATAAGAGAAATGTGGTATGTTGATTAAAAGTCGAAAGGTCAGCCGAGCATCGTCCAGATTTGGATGCCAAGCGAGGCCAATGCCACGACGGTTGCCGCTATGCCGAGGATGAGATCGGAATCGGCGGCCTTGCCTGCGGCCACATTTTTTTCGGCAGCGGGAGCGGCTTTTTTATCGGCGGCGGCTGGCGCGGCTGGGGCGGCAGGCTTCTTGAGATTCATTGTCGCCTGGGGAAGTGGTTTCCCAGCAGCAGGCAGGCTGATTTTTGCGGTCTCTTTCTTGGGTGCGGATACGGCAAGCGGTGCTGCTGGAGCAGAAGGTTTGGCAGCTTCAGGAGCGGCAGGTGCCTTCGGCGCTTCACCAGCGGGAGCAGCTGGTTTGATCGCCACCGCAGGAGCGGCGCCCGGAGCTTTCGGGAGCGCAGGTGCAGCGGGAATCTTTGGTGCTTCGCCAGCGGCGGCAGGTGGCTTGATCGCAACGGCAGGGGCTGCAGGAACTGCGCCGGGAGCTTTCGGAAGAACGGGCGCTGCCGGTATCTTCGGCGCTTCACCAGCGGCTGCGGGCGGCTTGATCGCAACGGCAGGGGCTGCAGGAACTGCGCTGGGAGCTTTCGGAAGAACGGGCGCTGCCGGTATCTTCGGCGCTTCGCCAGCGGCTGCGGGCGGCTTGATCGCGACGACAGGTGCTGCCCCGGGAGCTTTCGGAACTAGAGGTGCGGCGGGGATTTTTGGCGCTTCGCCAATAGCGGCAGGTGGTTTGATCGCCACGGCGGGTGCAGCGGGCGGAACCACGCCTGGGGCCTTTGGAACCACTGGCGCGGCGGGAATCTTCGGTGCTTCACCAGCGACGGCTGGTGGCTTGATCGCCACAGCGGGTGCGGCAGGCGGAACCAAACCGGGAGCTTTTGGAACCACGGGCGCTGCTGGAATCTTTGGCGCTTCACCAGCCGCGGCAGGCGGCTTGATCGCCACAGCAGGTGCGGCGGGCGGAACCAAACCGGGAGCTTTTGGAACCACGGGCGCTGCTAGAATCTTTGGCGCTTCACCAGCCGCGGCAGGCGGCTTGATCGCCACAGCAGGTGCGGCGGGCGGAACCAAACCAGGAGCTTTTGGAATCATGGGTGCGGCTGGAATCTTCGGCACATCAACAGCGGCGGCGGGTGGTTTGATCGCAGGAATTTTGAGGACCGGCGCTGGTGGAACGACTCCACCAGGAACAACAGGCTTTGGACCGCCGGCAATGGGTGGCGGCGGCGGAACGAGACCAGTTGTCGCGGCAACGGGCTTGGCTGGAAGGTTGATCATTGCCGCTTCGCCGCCGATGGCTGGTGGAAGCGGAACCGGACGACGGTTGGGAAGGACGATGCGAACGGTTTCTTTTTTGGGGTCAGGCATATGAGCTCGGGTGAACCTTGAGGTGTGGCAAAGTAATTCCAGAGGACTGGAAGTTTGTCAATTTTCAGCAGCTCGACTCTGCATTTTTAACGAGTCGGGCCATAATGGCTTTTTGAGTGTGGAGACGGTTTTCGGCTTGCCGGAAAATCGTGTCCGCATGGGCTTCAAGAGTCTCTTCATCGATTTCCTTGCCCCGGTAGGCTGGCAAGCAGTGCATGACCAAAGCATTCGGCGCGGCTTGGGCGAGGAGTTCGGAGTTGATTTGGTAGCCTTGGAATTGGGCGATCCTGTAGGCGGCCTCCTCTTCCTTGCCCATGCTCACCCAAACATCGGTGTAGAGCACATGAGCCCCGGCGACGGCTTCCACGGGGTCGGAGGTGAGGCGTATTTTCCCTCCGGCGCGCTCAAGCAATTCGGCAGGCGGCTGGAATTTCGGCGGGGCGGCTATGACAAGCTCAAAGCCACAGCGGGCGGCGGCCCAGATCCAGGAGCGGGCCACATTGCAGTCGCCATCGCCGATGAAGGCGACGCGCAATCCATCGAGGGATCCACGGGTTTCGCGGATCGAAAAAAGATCCGTCAAAATTTGGCAAGGATGCTCCTCGTCAGTGAGAGCGTTGATAGTCGGAATGCCGCTGAAGGCTGCGAAATCCTCGACATCCTTTTGAGCAAAGGTCCGGATCACCGCCCCGTGGAGCATTCGTCCCATGACGCGGGCGGTGTCGCGGATCGGCTCTCCGCGGCCAAGTTGGATATCGGCGGCGGCCAGGAAAAGCGCATCGCCTCCAAGCTCGCGGATACCGACCTCAAAAGAAACACGGGTGCGGGTGGAGGATTTGGAAAACATGAGCGCCCAGCATTGATGCCGGAGCGGATGCGCAGCGTGACGCCCCCGCGTGGATTTCATGAGGGCGGTGTCATTGAGGATTTCTTCGATATCCACTGCGCTTAGGGACTCGATGGAGAGGAGATGTTTCATGGTATGGCTCGAGGGTCCTTTTCAGTTCCCGGATTCGAGTGTGCGGAGGGTTTCAGAAAATTTTGCCACGGCCTCGTCGATCTCTTGGCGTGTCACATTAAGAGGCGGGAGAAAGCGAACGACCGTCTCTCCAGCGGGAATTACAAGCAATCCGGCAGCCATAGCCCTTGTGACGACTTCCAGCGCGGGCGGGCGTGTGGTTTTTGGAAAATCAGCAGCCAACTGGACCCCGATCATCAGACCAATAGCGCGGACTTCCGCAATGAGCGGGCTTGCAAGCGCACGGAGGGACGAGGCGAGGTGGTCACCAAGAACCCGGCTGCTCTCAAGGAGGCCGTCGCGCTCGATGATCTCGAGAGTCTTCAAGCCAGCGGCGCAGCAAACGGGATTTCCGCCATAGGTTGTTCCATGACTCCCCGCGCCGAGCAGGTCGCAGAGCGGGCCACGCCCATCGACGACCTTGCTGGAAGCCCAGAAGGCGCCGAGGGGAAAGCCGTTGGCGATGCCTTTGGCCCACGAGACACCATCAGGCTGGACTTCTTTGGTGATGGCATGCCATCCGCACCAGTCTCCGGTGCGACCGAGTCCACACTGCACCTCGTCAAAAAGCAAAAGCATATCCCGCTCGTCGCAGAGCGCACGGAGGCCACGCAGAAACTCCGCTGTGGCGGGATGAATGCCCCCCTCGCCTTGAATCGGCTCGACCAGGATCGCAATGGAATTCGAGTCCAGCGCGGCGCGAGCGGCGTCGAGATCACCGAATGGCACATGCTGAAAACCAGACAACATGGGGCCAAAATCTTTTTTTACCTTCTCCTGTCCGGTTGCGGAAATGCAGGCCATGGTGCGTCCGTGGAACGAGCCGGTGAAGGTCAGAATACCCGACCTGCCGGTTGCACTGCCAAAGCGGCGGGCCAATTTGATAAGCCCCTCATTGGCCTCGGCTCCGCTGTTGCAGAAAAAAACTTTTCCCTCTCCGGTCACCTCAACCAGACGCTTGGCTAGGGCAGCCTGCGGACCTGTGCGGTAGAGATTGGATGTGTGAACGAGCCTGCCAGCCTGCTCGCAGACTGCAGCTGTGACCTCGGGATGCGCGTGCCCGAGCGAGCACACGGCGATGCCTGCACCAAAGTCCAAAATTTTTCGGCCTGAGGTGTCCCAGATGTGGCACCCAGATCCGCGCTCGATATCGAGATCGAAGCGTCCGTAGGTGGGAATGACAAAACGAGAGTAGTCTTCGGCGAGCGGGCTCATGGTCTTGGGGAAGAGAAACGGGCGGGACCATTGCTGATCCCGCCCGGTCCGTCAGGGGATTCCTCGGGAGAAATCTTCCACCGGTTTCTGGTTAAAATTTTTAGCGGGATAGCCTGTGGCGTCCCGCCAGGATTTACTCGGACTTCTTGGCTTCCGAGGATGCAACGGTCTCAACAACCGCCTCCTCGATGCCGGCGCCTTCTGTATCCACCCACTCGATGTAGGCCATAGGAGCAGAGTCGCTCATGCGCTGACCGAGTTTGATAATGCGGGTGTAACCGCCCTTGCGGGTCGCAGCGCGAGGAGCGACTTCGGCGAAGAGCTTTTTGACGGCGTCCTTCTGGCCAAGGTAGCCTGCGGCGAGTCGGCGGGCATGCAGGTCACCGCGCTTGCCGAGGGTAACCATTTTTTCCGCGAGCGGACGAACGGCTTTGGCCTTGGCGAGGGTGGTTTTGATGCGTTTGTGTTCGATGAGGCTGCAGACCTGATTAGCGAGCAAAGCATCGCGGTGTGCGGTCGAGCGTCCGAGTTTGACAGTTTTCTTACGGTGGCGCATGGCGTGTTATTTGGATTCCTCCACAGCAGGGAGTTCGATGAGACCCTGGTCGAGCTTCATACCGAGGCCCAGACCGAGTTGGGTGAGTTTGTCTTTGATTTCGTTAAGGGATTTTTTGCCAAAGTTGCGATACTTGAGCATCTCGGCTTCGCTCTTGAGAGCGAGTTGTCCCACGGAAGTGATGTTTGCGTTGTTGAGACAGTTTGCCGCACGAACGGAAAGCTCGATCTCGTTGACGCTCATGTTGAGGAGCTTCTTGAGGCGGCTGTTTTCCTGACTAACCTCTTGCGGGGTTTCATCAAATTCAACGACATTTTCGCTGAATCCGACAAAGACATCCAAGTGGTGGCGCAGAATAGCGGAAGCCTGAAGAAGGGCATCGTCGGGAGTGATGCGGCCGTCGGTCCAGATTTCGAGGATGACCTTGTCGTAGTCGGTGCGCTGGCCAACGCGGGTGTTTTGCACAGCGTATTTGACGCGGGTCACTGGCGAGAAGATCGAGTCGATGGCGATCACGCCAATCGGTTGGTCGGAGCGCTTGTTTTCATCACCGGTGGCGAATCCGCGGCCGACCTTCACTTCGAACTCGGCCTCGAACTTCATCTTCTTGTCCAGCGTGCAGACGATCTGCTCGGGGTTCAAAACCTCGCACTGGTTCGTGCTCTGGATGTCACCGGCTGTGATGACGCCCTCCTTGTTGACTGCGAGCTTCAGCGTGCGGGGCTCGTGGTCGTGGGCTTTGAATTTGATTTTTTTGAGATTGAGAATGATGTCCACGACATCTTCAACGACTCCGGGAAGGGTGCTGAATTCGTGCTGAACGCCTTCGATTTTAACGGAGGTGATGGCAGCGCCTTCGAGAGAGCTGAGAAGGACGCGGCGCAGGGAGTTTCCGATAGTGTGCCCGTAACCGGCCTCGAAAGGCTCGGCAACAAAAAGAGCATATTTATCTGTGGATGACTTTTCCTCTTTGACGAGGGATTTCGGCATTTCAAACCGACCAAGACGAACTGGCATGTGTGTATTGTTTCTGCAATATCGCCGGGTTTCCCTGTGCGCTTTCGGCCGAGCATCAAAGATGACGACCACAGGACCAACGGCGACTTTCTGATTTCGCGCGAGTGGGTCTGTATACCACAGCTCCGCATGGAGTCAAGCATCCGGAGCGATTTTTTTTAGGCGATTGGAAACAGAGGTGAGCCTCGAAAAAACGCGATGATGAAAAAGGCTGCCAGCGTGAACTTGAAGCAGCGAGAAGTTTTCGAAGGTTGATCGCTTTTTGGATTTGACTTCACCGAGGCAACGCATAGGTTGGGCGACCTCAAGCGGGTATAGCTTAGTGGTAAAGTTCCTGCCTTCCAAGCAGGCCATGAGGGTTCGATTCCCTCTACCCGCTCCACTTTCTCCTCCCTCACCTGCCGATTGCAGTCCGATTGGTTAGACCGCGAGCGAGTAGGAACTCAGCACTCGAAAAACATCGTGGATGTGAGTGTCCTTTTTGAACTCTAGGGAGATCGGTTCTGGGCGGCTCTTGATCCAGATTTTGATTTCCGCATCGAGGTCGAAGTGACCCGCTGTTTCCTTGGTGAAGTAGTCGATGCTTTTGTAAGGGACGCTGGTGTAT
>JBILMW010000057.1:0-13640 GCA_044375335.1 Terrimicrobiaceae bacterium
TGGTCGGAGTTTCCCTGCTGGCGAGATTTCTGCCGAGCATCCCCATGTTTCGCAGTTTGTTTTTGTCGTCCGCTTCGCCTGCCGGGTCATCGCTCGCTCCCGTTGTCACGGAGTTGGGCGCTGCCGCCAATGTATCCGTCGGGGCTCAAGGTGTCGCACTATCCATCCTTCGCCCATCAGGACGCGGAGAAATCAATGGCGGCGTCTTTGATGTGATGACGAACGGGGAATTCCTTGAAGTTGGAACAAAAATCCAAGTCCTCGCGGTGAATGGTCAAAACATCATTGTGGGTCGCCTGACCCCTTGATCCAAGTCAGTGCCGATTTTGCGGCGAGTGAGCCGGTGGCGAAGCAACCCTGCAAAAGATAACCGCCTGTGGGCGCCTCCCAGTCGATCATTTCGCCTGAGACAAAAATTCCCGGCAGTCTTCGCAACATCAGATTGGAATCAATTTCGCTCCAGCAAACCCCGCCGGCGCTGGAGATGGATTCGGCAACAGGGCGAGGGCCTTTCAGGGGAATCACGCAGTTTTTTGCTTCATGGGCGAGCGAGTGGACATCCGCCCATTCCTTGCGTGCTAGGAGTGCAAATGCCGCATCCCCGAGTTTCCAACGCTGGCGTGCCTCCAAGGCAAAATTCCTGCGAACGGATTCCATTTTTGAAACAAGCTGCTCGTGCGAATGGGCGGGTTTGAGGTCGATCGTGAGTGCGGGGGAGGGCATTCCTCGAAGTGTTCTTCCGAGGGCATAAACCGGCCCGCCTTCAATGCCGTAGCGCGTGATCAAAAGTTCACCGTGAAAAAGTCCCTCTCCGGCTCGCACTGTGATGTTTTTGAGAGGTTTCCCCTCGGCGAGTGAAAGAAATTCCGCGCTCCAGTCGTGTTCCCAGCCGCAGTTTGCTGCTACGAGCGGCTGAATGGAAACGCCAAGGCTTTCGAGAACATGCGTCCAACGGCCATCAGATCCGGTTTGCGGCCAGGAAGCCCCTCCAAGTGCGAGAATGAGAGCATCGGCGTGTCCTGTGACACCATTTGAAAAGCCGAATTCGATCCGCCCATCGTGGATGAGGGAGGTCAGGCTGTGCTTCATTTCGAAGCGAACGCCGATTGATCTGAGTTTCGACACCCAAGCTCGGAGAAGCGTGGCGGCTTTCAAATTTTTCAAATAAACTCTGCCGCTGCCTGCTTCAAAGGTTTCCGCACCAAGTTCTCTGGCCCATTCGCGGAGTTCCACAGGCGTGAAGCCGTCGAGTATTGAAGTCCAAATCTCCTGGCTTTTCTCCATGCCGGAGTAGCGCGTTCGGAAAAGCTCCAAAGGTTCGGAGTGGGTCAGATTCATGCCGCCTTTTCCTGCCACCAGAAACTTGCGTCCGACCGAGGGCTTTGCGTCAAAGAGTGTGACTTCGGCCCCGGCTTCCGCCGCGACCTCAGCGGCGCGCAATCCGGCTGGTCCGCCGCCTATGATGGCGATGTGTTTCACTTCGAAAATCTCGGCGTGAGAACTTTTCCTGCCAGGTTGAAAACCGCCATTTCCTCGGCGTCCTTTGCCCAGTCCAGAAATGTCGTGGTAATCAGTGTTTGGGCTCCCGATGGAAGGGCTTCAAGAAGCCTGTTGCGGCGCGCTGTGTCGAGTTCTCCAAAAATGTCGTCCAAGAGCAGAACCGGAGCCTTCGAGTGCAAGGCTTCAATGTGTCGCGCCTGGGCGATTTTGAGGGCAAGTGCGATGGTGCGCTGTTGTCCCTCCGACGCGAAGGATGACGCCTTGAGCGCATTCAGATCGATATGGATGTCATCCCTGTGCGGTCCGCAAATCGTTTGCCGCAGACGCTCCTCTTCAGGCCGTGATTCCGCCAGAGCCTGGTAAAACGGCAACTGGCATCCAGGCCGGTATTCGATTTTCAAGTCGTCTGATGAGGAGCTGATTTCCTTGCACGCCGAGGCTGCGTGAGGCTCCAGTGCGGTCGTGAGATCGGCGCGGGTCGCCAGCAGGATGTTTCCTGCATCAATAAGCGGCTGGTCGAAGGCGGCAACTTCTCGCCGGGCTTGGCCCTCTTTCAAAAGGGAATTCCGCGAACGCAAGGCGCGTTCGTAGTCGCGCAGGGCCTTCCGGTATCCGGGGACGGCCTGTGTTCCCAGAAAATCCAGATACCTTCGCCGCACCGAACCGGAGCCTTTCACCAGATCGAGATCTGCATTCGAAAACCAAGTGATACGCGCCGTGGAAAGATAGTCTGTGGATCTTTGCTGAAGTTTTGAGTCGAGGAAAAGAGCGCGTCCCTCGGCTGTGTGCCTGTATTGCAGACGCGTGTCTCCAAAGTGCCCCTCGATCGAAAAACCATCTTCGCCGCTTTTAATGAGTTCCGTCGTCGTTGTTGTGCGCGGAGATTGGAGGCGGAGCAGGACGCACACGGCTTCCAGGATCGAAGTTTTGCCCTGGGCATTTTGACCCACGATGCATGTGCGGTGCGGGGCTGGAAAAAAATCCAGATTCTCGAAGCAGCGGAAATGGTGGAGCCGGACTTCCCTGATCACGCAAACTTCTCCATGCGGTCGCCCTCGCGCGCCCGTGCGGCTTCGAGCGCCCAGTCTGGAAAATCCGGCGAGAGAGTGGCGGTGAAATGAACACGCTTTCCAGTGATGGGATGCTTGAATGCCAACTTCCAGGCATGCAGGTAATGCCGTTCCACACTGCCCCTGCGGCCGTATTGAGGATCGCCAGTTACGGGATGCCCGAGGTGTTTCAAGTGAACACGAATTTGATGCGTCCTGCCCGTTCGCGGGCGGCATTCGATGAGTGATTTTCCATTGCTGTTGGCAAGCACTCGATAGTGGGTGAGGGCATCCCTCCCGCGATCGACGACCGCCATTTTCTGGCGGTGAACGGGATGACGGCCGATGGCCGCGTCGATCTTACCGTGCGGCATGCGAGGAACCCCGTCTGCAAGGGCCAGGTAGGATTTTTCAACCTCGCGGGATGCAAATTGCGCCGAGAGCGAGTTGTGCGCGGCCTCGGTTTTAGCCACCACAATGCAGCCCGATGTCTCCTTGTCCAAACGGTGGACGATCCCAGGTCGTCCCTCGCCGCCCACGATTTCCAGTCCGCCGCAATGGTGAAGCAATCCGTTTGCCAGTGTGCCTTCGCGGTTTCCTGCCCCGGGATGCACCACGAGCCCCGCAGGCTTGTTCAGCACAAGCAGCGTCTCGTCCTCAAAAATGATATCGATCGGAATATCCTGTGCAGCCAGAGGTGAGGGGGCTGTCTCCTGCGGAATTTCAAAAACAACCTCATCTCCGGCGCGGAGGGGATACGAGGGCTTGGCAGCCACCTTGTTCACAAGCGCATGCCCATCTCGAATGAAGGCCTGGAGCCTTGCACGGGAGAAATCCGGACACCCGGCTCCGAGGAATTTATCTAAACGCTGACCCGCCTGTTCCGGCGTAACGAGAAAGTGAAGTGGCATGCTTGTGGCCTTAAAAAATGCAATCGAGCTGCGCGAAGTCTGGCGGTGAGGACTCCTCAACGCAAGGAGATCGGCAAGGGCGGCTGTGTTTTTAAGATGGTCGAGGGTCGTTCCTCGCCATGATTTCCCGCAGCATCTGTTCGTATTGATCCTGCTGAACCGCGTATTGCAATTCCACCTGGGCCCCATTGAAAACAAACAAGGCGATGAGCATCAGCATGGGATTCCCAAAAAATCCCAGCACCGCAAATCCGCACGCCAGCACCTGCCCGGTCCTTGCAGCCACGCGAGTCGCTCCAAGATGGCTGAACTTCATCGCCAACAACGCCCGCAGCACCCGCCCGCCATCCATCGGAAAAGCCGGGATCATGTTGAAAATAACCAACCCGCAATTCACCACCAGCAGGTTGTGAAGCATGACGCGCAGCGTGTTGTCCGGCCCTGCCAGAATTCCTCCTGTCAGCATGAGAATTCCTGCCAGCACCATGGCAATCGCCACATTCACCGCCGGACCCGCCACAGCAATGACGAGTTCCATCAGAGGTTTTTCGGGAATTTGATCCATTCGCGCCACTCCGCCGATAGGAAGGAGCGTGATATCCGGCGTGCGGATGCCACAGCGTCTGCCAGCCAAGGCATGCCCGAATTCATGCAGCAGCACGCAGAAAAACAGGGCCGCAATAAAGGAAACCTCGCCCACTGCTCCAGGCCATCCCGCCTCCTGCCAGCCAGTGAATCCAAAAAAGGCCGGAAGAAGCAGGAAAGTGAGATGAATCCTGATGTCGATGCCTGAAATTTTGGCGATGCGATACGACCATTTCATAAAAATTGATTTTCCGATGCGTGAATTCCCATAATCTCGATGACTCGGCGCTTACGGGCGTCCATTCTTCACATCCACAATCCACCATTCTGAAAGAAAAGAAAATGTCCCTTTCCACTCCTAAAGTTCTCGTAGCCGATCCCGTGTCCCAAAGTGGAGTCGATGAACTCTCCGCCGGCGGCGCTCTCGAGGTTGTTGTCAAAACCGGTCTACCCGAGGCTGAGATTATTAAAATCATCCCGGAGTTCTCCGCTCTCGTTGTCCGCAGTCAGACCAAAGTGACCGCCGCTGTTCTGGAAGCCGCCACAAATCTTAAGGTCGTCGGTCGCGCTGGCGTGGGCGTGGACAATGTCGATGTGGATGCCGCAACGCGCCGTGGTGTCATCGTCATGAACACGCCTGGTGGAAACACCATTTCCACCGCCGAGCATGCCTTTTCCCTCCTCGTCAGCATCGCCCGCAACATCCCTCAAGCGGATGCCAGCATGAAAGCTGGTCGTTGGGACCGCAAAAAATACGAGGGCGTCGAACTCTACAATAAAACCCTCGGCATTCTCGGCATGGGTCGCATTGGCACGGAGCTTGCCCGCCGCGCCATGGCCTTCGGCATGC
The DNA here is from genome assembly GCA_044375335.1 of Terrimicrobiaceae bacterium. Lineage (GTDB taxonomy): Bacteria > Verrucomicrobiota > Verrucomicrobiia > Chthoniobacterales > Terrimicrobiaceae > UBA967. The sequence goes on from JBILMW010000057.1 coordinate 4,896, forward strand.
GTGTTCTCGCCTACGATCCCTACCTCTCCGTCAGCCGCGCCCGCAGCCTTCAGGTTGAACTTGTCGAGGATATCGACTCCCTCCTCCCGCAAGCCGATTTTATCAGCATGCACATGCCGCTCACGGATGAAACCCGCCACATGCTCGACGCCCGCCGTCTGGCTCTTTGCAAAAAAGGCGTCCGCATCGTGAACTGCGCCCGTGGTGGACTCGTCGCTGAAGACGCCCTGCATGATGCCCTCAAGTCCGGCCATGTCGGAGCCGCCGCACTCGATGTTTTCGAGGTCGAGCCGCCGCCCGCCGATTTCCCGCTGCGCGAACTCTCAAATATCGTCTTCACTCCCCACCTCGGAGCCAGCACCGCTGAAGCGCAGGAAAATGTCGGCATCGAAATCGCGCAGGCAATTCGTGCCGCTTTGCTCGATGGGGAAATCCGAAACGCCGTCAACATGCCGAGCATCGACGCGAAGACCGCAGCCGTCGTGAAACCTTACCTCACACTCGGTGACAAAATGGGTCGCTTCGTTGCCCAGCTCGCTCCAAAGCGCAACGACCGCGTTGTCATCACCTATGGTGGCAAGGCTGTCGAAATGCCCACGGATGCGATCAGCCGCGCGATCCTCACTGGTTTCCTCAAACACGCCGGCGGCGAGGAAGTGAACAGCGTGAATGTCCGCAGCATGGCCTCCACTATCGGCCTCGATGTGCAGGAGGTTCGTTCCAGCGAACAAACCGATTTCAATGAATGGCTCCATGTGGCCGTTTTCAGCGGTGACAGCAAAGTCTCGCTCGGCGGCACATTCTTCGGTGCCAAAAACGATCCGCGCATTGTGCGTGTGAACGGCAATTCCGTCGAAGTCACTCCTTCCGGAGTCGTCCTCATGCTCGAAAACCGCGACCGTCCCGGCATTGTTGGCCACATCGGCACGCTCCTCGGCACTGAGAAAATCAACATCGCCAGCATGAGCTTGTCGCGCACCGAGCAGGGTGGGCGCGCCTTGACTCTGTTGAACCTCGACAGCATGCCCGGAGCGGATGTCATGACCAAGCTCTCGTCCGACTCTGACATCTACAGCGCCCGAGTCATCGCTCTTTAAGTCGCTAATACGGGCGGGGGCGCCATGGAACAAACCGAGGCCATCCTCATCCGCAAGCAGGCTTGGAGCGATACGAGTCTCATCACCACATGGCTCACCAGCGGGCATGGCAAAATCACCGCCATGGCCCGCGCGGCGAGGCGGCCCTCCAGTCCGTTCGCAGGCCGCTTGGACCTTTTTCACAAGGCCGAGATCGGCTATGCTATGCCCAAACGCGGCTCCCTTCACACGCTTAGCGAAGTGAGGCTGGTGGAGGTGTTCGCCGCCACCTCCGCGTCCAATCTTTTTCTCTGCGGTTACTTCGCCGAGCTCATCGACCTCGTCACGCAACCTGGCGAGCCGTTTCCCGAGATTTACGATCTTTTCTCTCGCGCCACTTCTCATCTTAGCCGTTCCCCCGCCTCCATGCGGGCGCTCGAGTTTTTTGAAAGCGAACTCTGCCGCATGCTCGGCATCCACGACGGCACCGCTTGTGCCAGGGCAGCGATTGAAACCTATTGCGGACGCATCCCTTCATCGCGTATGGCTGCACTGCAATTGTTGAACCCTCGCACCACACCGTGAAACGAATTCTTCAGCAAACCCTCCGCCTCGGACTCATCGCCGCATTTTGTCTGCCGCTCACCGCCTGCCTCGGTCCGAACATCAAAGGCTACAAAACCAAGCCCTACGCAATTCGTGGCATTCGATATCACCCCATGCAGCCTCGCGATGCTATCGGCCATCGAGAGACTGGCATCGCCTCGCACTACTCAGAGCATTTCCTCATCTTCCCCGGCAAGACAGCCACCGGTGAGAAACTCTGGCCATGGACAAAGGTTGCAGCCCACAAAACCCTGCCCATCCCCTGCGTCATCCGTGTCACCAACCTTAAAAACGGCCGCACGACCAAAGTCCGCGTCAACGACCGCGGACCCTTCATCCGCGGCCGCATGCTCGATGTCACAAAGCCCGTCGCCGATGACCTCGGATTCACCAAACAAGGCCTCACGAATGTAAAAATCGAAGTCCTCAGCGTCGGAGATGGACCCTATCGCATCCGCTAAAATTTCAACTCCAACCAAACCATGCCAACACCAAAAATCGCCCAAAAATCCCCCGCACCCGTCACCGTCGTTGCAGGCAAAACTTACTACTGGTGCTCCTGCGGTGAGAGCAAATCCCAACCCTTCTGTGACGGTTCACACAAAGGCACAGAGTTTTCACCCGTTCCCTACACCGCCGAAAAAGACGGCACTGTCTATTTCTGCGCCTGCAAACAAAGCGCCAACGGCGTCCTCTGCGACGGTTCGCACAAAACACTGCCCTGATTCTGCGGACGCCGCTTCGCGGCTGAAAAATGGGCCATGCGAGGACGATGGCCCTCCCAAAATCACAACCCGCGCGGCAGCGCTCAATTTTGGAGGGTCAACCTTTGCCTTGCTCGCGCCCCTGCTCGCTGCGCCCTCTGGGCCATCTGCAATGTGCTTCCTCCGCCCCGCCCGGGGTTTCGGTTGGCTTGACCCAAGACTGAACCGCTCCGCGAGCACGCGTCCCATTCCCATCACTACGCGCACAGCAACACAACCCAAACAGGCGCGGTCGCTGTGGAAGTTGGGTGTGGGCGAGTGTGTTAAAGGCTTGGGGGTTGTGTGGCTCAACGATGAGGGCCTGTAGAAACAATACTTTGCATTTATCTGAACTATTTGCATAGTATGGTGGCATGATTGATCGTCCTTTCTGGACCAACCGCATCGAATCCGCGTGGCGAGAGGCGTCGATTGTTTGGCTCAGTGGCGTCCGCCGCTCCGGCAAAACCACCCTCGCGCAATCCCTCGGGGAGCGCGAACCGCTCTTCGTGAATTGCGATATCCCCGCCATCGAGGGCATGGTGCGCGATCCTGTGCTGTTCTTTCAAAACTGCGGCTCGCGGGTCGTGGTCTTCGATGAAATCCACCAACTCCGCGACCCCGCCCGGCTCTTGAAAATAGGCGCGGATATGTTTCCGGAAATCAAAATCCTCGCCACCGGATCCTCGACGCTCGCCGCTGGGAAAAAATTCCGCGACACCCTTGCCGGTCGCAAGCGCACCGTCCACTTCTTGCCCGTCCTTCTGGAGGAACTGCCCGCTTTCGGAACCACACTCGAGCGGCGGTTATTTCACGGCGGATTGCCCCAGGCGCTTTTGGCCGAATCAAAAAGCCCGGCATTCTATCGCGAGTGGATGGACTCCTTTTTCGCCCGCGACATCCAGAGGCTTTTCGGTTTTCGCGATATCAACCGCTTCACCGCCTTCCTCGAATATGTGTTGCGGCAAAGTGGCGGCCAGTTCGATGTCTCCAAAGCCGCCTCGGAACTCGGCATCGCCCGGGCCACTGTGGAAAGCCATTTGCGCGCCCTCGAGACCACCCACGCCGCCACCTGCGTGCGGCCCTTCCACCGCAGCTCCAGCACGGAGCTCGTCAAGCAACCCAAAGTCTATGGATTCGACACCGGCTTCGTGTCTTTCGTGCGGGGTTGGAATCCCCTCCGCCCCGACGACCTCGGCGATCTCTGGGAGCATGTGGTTCTCGAAACGATCCAAGCCCGCCTGCCCGACACGCCGCCTCTCTACTGGCGGGACAAACGCGGTCGCGAAATCGATTTCGTCATCCCCCGCAACCGGGACACCGTCGATGCCATCGAGTGCAAATGGAATCCCGACGCATTCGACGCCGATTCGCTGGCCGCCTTCCGTGCCATCCACCCGAAGGGGCGGAACTATCTCGTCTGTCCCGGCACTGCGCCCCCGCATGTCCGCTCGATAAAAGGCTTCAAAATCCAAGTCGTCGATCCCACAGGAGTCCCAGTTTCCTGATGCCGACATGCCAATCCGCTCCTCAAACGAAGCAGGAGGCATCGACCACGAGCGTCTATGGCGTGGCAACCTCAGCCTTGGTTGAAGACTGGCGACAAGCTTCGGCCAAGATTGAGACGGGATGTCGAACCTTCACGGCGGAGCCTGCTGCATCGAGACCGCGCTGGATTTGGAGGTGGCAACCGGGATTGGCGACAGCGACGCAGTCGGCTTTTGTGGAGAGGATTTTTTCCACTTTGCGGCGGCCGAGTCGTTCGGCTTCTTCGGGATGCGTGATGCTGTAAATGCCGGCGCTGCCGCAGCAGAGGGAGGCCTCGGGCAGGTTGACCAGGTTGCCGTCGAGGAGGGCTTGCAAGAGCGCGCGCGGTTGGGTCGACACTTTCTGGCCGTGGCAAAGATGGCAGGAATCGTGGTAGGTCGTGCGCTCGGGATGGAATGTGGCAGGTGGATTGAAGCCGATTTCAACAAGCCATTCGAGCACATCGCGGATTTTTGTATCCCAGAGTTCTGCCTTTTTTCGCGATTCTGAACCTTCGGAAAACAGACCGCTGAAGTGCCGCAGGTGGCTGCCGCATCCGCCGGCGTTGCTGATGATGGCATCGACTTGTTCCAGCGGGAAAAGATCCATCAAGCGGCAGGCGATACGGCGGGCGGATTCCAAGTCTCCATTGTGGGCATGGAGTGAACCGCAACAGCCTTGCTCGCGGGGAGTCATTACCTCGCAACCTGCTGCCAGCAGGACATCGACCGTGTCGCGGTTGATGTCCGCAAAGGCGATGTCCTGAATGCAACCGGTCAGCATCCCGACCTTGCGGTGCGGGGTGGATGGCGACTCCTTTGGTGCGATTAGCTGATCGGAGAATTTCTGCGAGATGCGTGGGGTTTGTGGTTCGAGTGCGGCGAGCTTCGGATGCAGTAGGCGAAGCACTCCAAGTTTGCGGAAGAAAACATCGAGCCGTGTGACCTGTGAGAACCGGATCAAGCGGGCGACCAGATGGAGTTGCCAAGGATGGGAAAAAATCTGCCGTAGCGTGAGCCAGCGCCAGAATTTGCGCTCGGGGTGATCGAGTGCGCCGGATGCTTCAATGTCGGCGCGGGCGGCTTCAAACATCGGGCCGTATTGGACTCCGGCAGGACAGGCTGTAACGCAGGCGAGGCAACCGAGGCACTGATACATTTCGTCTCCGAAGTCTTGAGCCACTGGCAATTCCCCGCTATTTACCGCGCGAATGAGAGAGATTCGTCCGCGTGGGCTGTGGCGCTCCATGCCCGTTTCCATGTAGGTCGGGCAGGTCGGCAGGCAGAGTCCGCAATGCATGCATTGCTGGAGCAGGTCGCCGTCGAGTTGTTGCAGATGGAGAGGGGTTGACATTATTTCGCGGGAAAAAAAATCTTCCCCGGATTGAGGATCCCCTGCGGATCTATCGCCTGCTTGAGGGTTTGATGCAGGGCAATGCTGGAGTCGCTGAACTGGAGTTTCATTTCGGCTTTCTTCGCCAAGCCGACACCGTGTTCGCCGGTGATGGTGCCGCCGAGTTCCACCGCTTTGGCAAAAATCTCGTGCATGGCGGCGTGGACGCGCTTGATTTCCTCCTCGTTGCGCTCATCAGTGAGGATGGTCGGGTGGAGGTTGCCATCGCCCATGTGGCCGAAATTAGCGATCACCAGATTATGGCGGCGGGCGATGTCCTCGACCGAACGCACCATCACGGCCAAGGCGCTGCGCGGGACGGTAACATCCTCGAGCACGGTGGTTGGTTTGATCCGCGCCAAAGCCGAAAAGGCCGAGCGGCGTGCCGTCGCGAGGCGGACGGCCTCATGTTCATCGGCCGCCGCGACCACATTGAGCGCGGAATGGCGTCGGGCGATCTCGGACATCAGCCGCGCTTCCTCATCGACCACTGAAGCGGGTCCATCGGTTTCCATGAGCAGCAAGGCTCCGGCATCCGTCGGCAGGCCAATGTGGGCGAAGTCCTCCACGCAGCGCATGGTGGTTTGGTCGAGAAACTCCAGCGTGCAGGGAATGATCTTTGCCGCGATGATGTCAGTCACCGTTTCCGCCGCGTCCTCGATGCGGTTGAACGAGGCGAGTAGCGTGCGGCGCGCGGCGGGTTTCGGGATCAGGCGCAACAGCACCTTGGTAATGATACCCAGCGTGCCTTCCGATCCGATGAAGAGATCCTTGAGCGAATATCCCGCGACATCCTTCACGCATTTGTTGCCCATCCAGACGACCTCGCCGCTTGCCAGCACGACTTCGAGGCCCATCACATAGTTGCGCGTCACCCCGTATTTCAAACCGCGCAGGCCACCTGAGTTGTTGGCGATATTTCCGCCGATGGTCGAAATTTTTAACGAACTTGGATCCGGTGGATAGAAGAGACCAGCCGCCTCGGCTGCATCGGCGATCGATTGTGTGATGCAGCCGGTATCGCAAAGCAGGGTCAGGTTGCCCGCATCGAGTTCGTGGATTTTGTTCAGCTTAAGCAGGCAGAGCACCACGCAGCCTTTTGAGGGAACGCTGCCGCCGCTCAATCCGCTGCCACTCCCGCGTGTGACGAGAGGCGTGCCCGTGCGTGAGGCCCAGCGGACCAAGGCGACGACTTGTTCCACGGAGTCCGGAAAGACAACAATATCTGGCACCTCGCGCAGCATCGCCGTTCCGTCGCAGGCATAGGGGATGGTATCCACCTTTTCCGTGACGATCTGATCGGGGCGCAGGATGTCGCGCAGGGAATCGATGGGCGATGGAGTTTGGCTCATGGTATTCGTTGAGTAGAAACGCACTGAATCGGCAGGGTCAAGCCACTGCCGGTTCGTGCGGTTTTTAGAGGAGAGACTTCAGGCCTTCTCGAGGATGACTGGATTGGTGAGTTTGCCGATGCGGTCGATTTCGATGGTGACTTGGTCGCCTGCCTTGAGCCAGCGTGGGGGCTTGGAGGCCATGCCCACGCCGTGCGGGGTGCCGGTGAGGATGACTGTGCCGGGTGGCAGGGTGTTGCTGGCGCTGAGGAACTCGATGATCTGGGCGACGCTAAAAATCATGTCATTGGTGTTCCAGTCCTGCACGGTTTCGCCGTTGAGGATGGTGCGGATGCCGAGCGTTTGTGGATCGGTGATTTCGTCGGTGGTCACGAGGCAGGGACCCAGCGGGGAGAAGGTGTCGAAGGTCTTGCCCTTGCACCATTGTCCACCGCCCCACTTGAGTTGCCAGTCGCGGGCGGAGACATCGTTCGCGCAGGTGTAGCCGAGCACATACGAGAGGGCTTCGGCGGTGCTCACATTTTTACAGGCTTTGCCGATGACCACCGCGAGCTCGCACTCGTAGTCCACTTCCTGGCTGGCCGCGCGCACGGGAATCTCAATCGCGTCGCCGGGGTTCTGCACGGTGTTGATGCCCTTGGTGAAAAGAACGGGGCGCTCGGGTGCCTTCATGCCAGATTCCTCGGCATGGTGGCGGTAGTTGAGTCCGATGCAGAGAATCTGGCTGGGCTCGAATGGTGCGAGCAGCTTGGCGATTTGGGCCGGTTCGGTGGTTTCTTGGAGTCCGGCATAGAGTTCACCGGTGCAGCGCACGGCAGAGTTGTCGGATTTTTGTGAGCCGAAGTGAACGGCTCCCTGAGGGTCTTGGTATCGTATGATGTGCATGGTGTTTGGTGTTTGTGAAATCAGTAGGTGGCGCGGCCTCCGGTGAGGTCGAAGGTGAATCCTGTGGTGAACGAGGCTTCGGGTGAAACGATGAATTCCACCATGGCTGCAACCTCGTCCTTGGTGCCGCAACGCTTCATCGGGATTTTGTCGGTCATGTATTTCACCTGTTCCTCGGGCATGGCGGCAACGAGTTCGGTAAAAATCACGGCCGGGGCGATGGCATTCACGGTGATGCCCGTGCCGGCGTATTCCTTGCCCTGAACCTTGGTCATGCCGATCACAGCGGCCTTCGAGGTCGAGTAGGCCAGCATGCCGGCGTTGCCTTCCTTGCCGGCGATGGAGGCGAAGTGGAGGATGCGTCCGAAGCCTTGCGCGAGCATGTGCGGGAGCACGGCGCGCGAGGTATTGAGGCAACCGTTGACATTCACGCGCATGACGCGGTCGAAGTCGGCAGGGTCGACCTCATGGCTCTTGAGATTCGTTTGTCCGGTGATGCCGGCGCTGTTGACGAGAATGTCGATGCGTTCGGTTTGGGCCATGATGGTAGCGATCGCTTGCTCGACGGCTTGTTGATTGCCGACATCGGCGACGAGTCCGAGTGCGCCGTTGCCGAGGGCCTCGCGGGCCTTGTCGAGCTTGGCAGCGTTCATATCGAGCAGGGCGACGCGAACTCCGAGCGAGTTGAGGCGTTGCGCCACGGCGAAGCCGAGGCCTTCAGCACCGCCTGTGATAACGGCGGTGCGGTCTTTCCATTGGGATGAGGTGTTGGTTGGGTTCATTGATTGGTTTTTTTGGATGTTCCGGCCAGCGCTTGGCCTGGTGCTTCCATGCGGATCATGGAAATGTGCCAACCTCCGAGATTGGCGATGTAGAGGGTTTTGCGTCCTGTTCCGCCGAAGGCGATGTTGGTGGCGCGGTTGATGACGGTGCTGGTGGGGTCGTCGGCGAGAAGCGACTTCTTGCCCTTTGGCGAGACGCGCCAGATGCGGTTGTCGCCATAGCATGAGACATAAAGAAATCCTTCCGAGTCAAAAGCCAGTCCATCCGGCACATGCGCGACATCCTCAACGAAAATGCTCGGGCGGCCGGCTTTTCCGTTGGCGAGAATCGGCGCGCGCAGAACATTTTCCTTGGTGCTTTGCACGATGTAGAGCGCCGACC
>JBILMW010000004.1:0-40728 GCA_044375335.1 Terrimicrobiaceae bacterium
TGGTTCGGGCTGAGATTGAGCCACGCTGCGACTTTCGGGCGGAAGGTGCGGATCGTCTCCAGTTGAAAGGAACTGACCTCCAGAATCATCACATCCAGTTTGTGGCTCTGGCGAACCGCTCTTGCAAACGGGAGGCCGATATTCCCGCTCGCCATGGTCCGGACGCCGCAACCGCTGAGAATTTTTTCCGTGAGTTCGGTAGTGGTGGTTTTTCCGTTCGTGCCCGTGATTGCGACCACCGGGCAGGTGCATTCTTGAAAGGCGAGCTCCAGCTCTCCGATGAGAGGGATGTTTTTTTGCAGCACATTTTGCACGAGCGCAACGGCTGGATCGATTCCCGGGCTGAGCACGGCGAGGTCGTAGAGCGAGGGGTCCTCATCGGCTGATTTGCCAAGGAGAACGCGCATCCCGCGGCCCTCCATCTGAGCGGCCTTTTCGCGGATGCCTGGATTGTCCGAGGATTCACAAATGGTCACATCGGCGCCCTCCTCAAGCAGCAAGGTGGCCGCAGCCTCGCCACTGTGGCCGAGACCGAGAACAACCGATTTTTTGCCGCTGTAGATCATTTCAACGCAGTTTCAAAGTGGCCAGACCGAGGAGGGCGAAGAGCACCGAGAGAATCCAAAATCGGACAATCACCGTGTTTTCCTTCCATCCGCTGAGTTCGAAGTGGTGGTGGATGGGGGACATCTTGAAAATGCGGCGACCGGTTGTCTTGAAGCTGGCGACTTGGAGAATCACAGACATCGCCTCCATGACAAAAACACCGCCGACTATGACAAGCAGGAGTTCCTGTTTGCAGCAGATCGCCACGGCTCCGAGCATTCCACCGATCGCCAGCGAGCCAGTGTCGCCCATGAAGACGCGGGCTGGATGGGCGTTCCACCACAGGAATCCAAGGCAGGCACCGAGCAGGGCGACGCAGAGGACGGCCAACTCTCCGGCATACGGCACAAATGGAACCTGAAGGTAGGTTGCCGTTTTGATGTTTCCGGCCACATAGACCAGCACGGCATAAGTCGCGGCCACAGTGGCGGTGCAACCGGTGGCCAGCCCGTCAAGACCATCAGTGAGGTTCACCGCGTTGGATGTTCCCACGATGACAAGAAGATAGAAAATGAATGTCAGCACCCCCATGCCGAGGAGGAGCGGTTCCTTGAAGAAGGGAATGAAAAGTTGCTGGGCCGTGGCGGAGAGTTTCGGGTTTGTGAGGAAAAAGAGCGTGAATATTCCTGCGAGAAGGCACTGGAGCACAAACTTGAGACGGCTGCTGATGCCGTCCGAGCTCTTCTTGGTGACCTTCAACCAGTCGTCGTAAAAACCGATTCCGCCCAGAAAAACCGCGCTGAAAAGCACCAGCCAGACGAAGGGATTTTCGGGTTTCGCCCAGAGGAGAGTCGAAATCACAATCGACCCAATCAACAGGAGGCCTCCCATGGTGGGGGTTCCTTTTTTCGAGCCGTGGAGTTCATGGAGCTTGTGCACCTCCGCAGCGGTGCGGATCGGTTGGCCGAACTTCAAAGAGATCAACTTGCGAATCACAAAATTCCCAAAAATCACACTGATGAGAAACGCTGTGATGCCAGCGCAAATGGCCCGTAATGTGATGTAGGAAAAAACATTCAGCGCCTTGAGGAGGTCGTTGCTGATGCCTTGTTGTGCGGCCCAGTCACTCAGTTCGGAAAGGTAGTAAAGCATCAGTTTTGGAGTTTTTGAAAAAGAGTTTCCATTCGTGCGGAGCGGCTGCCTTTGACGAGGACGAGATCCCCAGGGCGGGCGAGTTGGTCGATGATTCGAGCTGCTGCGGAGGTGTCCTCGACCTCGTGGATGCGGCTGAATCCGAGTTCCCTTGCTGTAGCCGAGATGTTGCGAGCCTCAGGGCCGACGGTCACGAGGACATCGGCATACTTCACGGTCGCGCAGCCGACGCGTGAGTATCCTTCGGCGGCGTAGTCGCCCAGCTCCCCCATTTTACCGAGGACGGCAATGCGGCGACCCATGCAGGGACTAAAGCGGAGAGTGCTCAACGCGGCTTCCATGGAATCGGGGTTCGCGTTGTAGGAGTCGTCGAGGAAGGTGACTCCCTTGTGCATGCGTTGTTCCAGTCGGCCTCCGGCCAGTTCAGTGCGTGCAAGGCCTTTGACGGCGGATTCGAGCGGGACACCCAATTCCAGACCGGCCGCGATGGCCATGAGCGCATTCTGGACCATGTGCAATCCTTGAACGGGAATGGATGCTGCGGCGGTGAGTGTTTGGTCTGCGGAATGGAGGACAACTTTGAATGTGGTTCCTGTGTCGTTGGCGACAATCTCCGTGGCCGTCAGGTTTCCGCCTTTCAGGCCCGTGAGGACGACTTTTCCCCGGCAGCGTGCGGCGATCGAGTCGGTCTTGTCGTCCTCCGCAGAGAGAATCACGCTTCCGCTTGCCGGCACCGCCTCAGCCAGCATGCCTTTTTCCAAAGCGATGGCATCGCGGGTCTTCATGTATTCAATATGCGCGGTGCCGATATTGGTAATGATCGCGCAGTCCGGTTTGATGAGTGCCGCTAGCGGAGCGATTTCGCCCGGATGGTTCATGCCGACCTCCCACACAGCCGCCTTGTCGCCTGAACTTGCCGAAAGAATGGAAAGTGGCACGCCGATGTGGTTGTTCAGATTTCCCTGGGTCTTGACCACTTTGAATTTGCTGCCCAGCACAGCGGCCGCGAACTCTTTGGTGCTGGTTTTTCCGCTGCTGCCAGTGATACCGAGAACTTTGAGATCGAGTTTTGCGCGCCACGCTGCAGCGAGATTGGTGAGGGAGGTGAGGCTGTTTTTTGCAAGGAGGACGGGAGCCGATCCTGCGAGCTTTTGCGCTTCTTCGGGTGAATCCAGAAGCACTGCGGCGGCTCCTTTTTCGATCGCCTGCGAGGCGAAGGCATTGCCATCGAAATTCTCTCCGCGCAGGCCGATGTAGAGATCTCCCGGACGGATCGTGCGGGTGTCCTTGTTGATGTTGGAAATCGTGACGCCGGTTGCATCGCCCAGCAGCTCGGTGCCGGCCATGGATGCGATTTCGAGAAGAGGAGTTTTGTCCATTTTTAAGACTCCGCTCCTTTCTTGTCGCTGATCGCCCTGTCCGCGACGGCGACATCGTCGAATGGAATCTTGGTGTCGGCGAATTCCTGATATTTTTCGTGGCCCTTGCCTGCGATCAGGACGATTCCACCTGGACCTGCGAGTTCAATGGCACGGCGGATGGCTGCTTCCCGGTCGGTGACCCTCTCATGAGCGCGACCGCGCAGGCCTGCCTGCATGTCCTTCAGGATATCCTCTGGATCCTCGGACCTCGGGTTGTCGGATGTGATGATGATGTGATCCGAGAGCTCCGCAGCCGCAGCGGCCATGAGTGGGCGTTTGGCGCGGTCGCGGTCGCCACCGCATCCGCAGACAGTGATAATGTGTGAGGGATTCAACTCGCGCAAGGTGCGGAGGACATTTCGCAACGCGTCATCGGTGTGCGCGTAATCCACAAAAACCTGGAAGTTGCGCTTCGCGGGAACCCGTTCGAGGCGCCCGGGGACTTGTGGGGCGGCTGCAAGCGCGTTGATCGCGGTTCGCATTTCGACGCCGCATGTCACAGTGAGCGCGATTGCAGCGAGGGCGTTGTAAACATTGAACAGGCCGATCAGGGGCAGTCTGACAAGGTAGCTTTTGCCACGGGCCTCCAGTGTGAATGTGGTGCCATTCATTTCCTGGCGCACGGCGGAGGCTCTGAACTCGGCATGAACGCTGCGTCCGAAGGTGAGGATTTTGAGCCGTTTTGAAAATTGATCCACGAGCCTCTGGCCGTATCGGTCATCGAGATTCACAATCGCGCGGCCCTTCTTGTGCTTCTGGGATGCGAGCGCCTCGAAGAGTCCTGCTTTTGCTTCGAAGTAGGCATCCATCGATCCGTGATAGTCGAGGTGATCCTGTGTGAGATTCGTGAAGGCCGCTGCATCGAATTCGATGCCTCTCAAGCGGTTTTGCACGATGGCGTGGCTCGAGACTTCCATGGCCACGGCGCGTCCTCTTGTGTCCCGGATTTCGGAGAGGATTTTCTGGATGTCGATCGACTCCGGCGTCGTGTGGGGTGCGGGGCGCTCCTCATCCGCGACGATGTATTTGATCGTTCCAATCAGCCCGCAGCGTTGTGAGGCGTGCTCGAAGATGTGGCGGACGAGGCAGGTCGTGGTTGTTTTTCCGTTGGTGCCTGTAACGCCCACGCATTTCAAATCGCGGTCAGGGTGCCCATAAAAAGCCGAGGCGATATCGGCCATGGCGGCGCGTGCGTTTGGAACAACCACAATCGGGCAAGGGCTGTCCGGAACATCTTTTTCAGCGATCGCTGCGGCAGCTCCCTTCTCTGCTGCCTGCTTGATGAAGGTGGTGCCATCCGAGTTTTTTCCCGGCAGGGCAAAGAACAGGCATCCGGGAGTCGCCTCCCTCGAATCGAAGCATAGGGATGAAATGTCCGTGTCGGCCAGCCCCGGCGGGATTCCCGATGATTGAAGAAGTGTTCGCAGGTTCATCGTATCAATTGCTGCGCTCCTCCGTGTTTGAAGTGCTGGCGATCGGGGCCGGTTGAAGTGGAATTGGAGGCATGGTCGGTGTGAGGTCGAGATGTCGCGCGGCACGCTCCGCGATGCGTGAGAAAATAGGCGCGGCCACAAGACCGCCGTAGTTGAGGTTCGATGCGATCTTGGCATCGTCGACAATGACCAGCAGAACGAATTTTGGGTCCTCCGCCGGCATGTAGCCTACAAAGGAAACCACATATTTTCCGGCAGCGTAGCCCCCGTGGGGACTCACCTTTTGGGCGGTTCCTGTTTTCCCTGCGACTTGAAAACCGTTCACCCTCGCAAATCCGGCGGTGCCTCCCGGTTCTGTTACTCCAACGAGCGCATCGGACACGAAGCGGGCTGTTTTTTCCGGAACCACCTTGCGCATGAGGGTTGGCTCCTTTTTCATGTGGACCTCGCCGTTTTCCTTTTCCACAGATTGGACGATTCGCGGAGCCATGAGGTCGCCGCCGTTGGCGATGACAGCCATGGCCATGGTGATTTGAAGTGGCGTCACGGCAATCGAGTGTCCCATCGGCATGCGGGTGATGGTGAGCTTGTCCCAGCGGGCAGGGGGATGCACGAGGCCCGGGATTTCGCCCGGCAGCTCGATTCCGAGTCGTTCCCCAAATCCGAAGCGGCGGACATACTCGTAGAATTTATCTCCGCCCATCATGAGAGCCATTTTGGCGGAGCCGATGTTCGAGGATTTCACGAGAATCTCATGGACATCCATGTGGCCGTAGCCGTGGTGGTCCTTAAGAATACGGCCGCCGTAGGCGAAGCGTCCGTTTTCACAGAAGATGGTTGTTTTTTCATCGACCTTCCCTTCGTTGAGCGCGCCTGCGGCAACGACGATCTTGAATGTCGATCCGGGCTCGACCATGTCGATGATGGCCCGGTTTTTCATCTGCTCCGGCTGCGCCTTGCCCGGTTCGTTCGGGTTGAAGCAGGGGCGGCAGGCCATGGCAAGAATGGCTCCTGTTTTTGGATCCACGAGGACGGCGTTGGCGGTCTCGGGCTTGAGATCCTTGTAGGCTGCATCCAGTTCCTCTTCGACGATGGATTGAAGGCCCATGTCGATGGTGAGGCGCACATTCTTGCCGTGTTCCGGATCCTCTTCCACGCCTCGGTAGAGAACGATCTCGCGGCCCATGCGGTCGCGTTCGATGAAGCGGTAGCCGTCCTTTCCGGACAGTTGGCTGTTCATCGAGAGTTCGATGCCTTGCATGCCTTTCCCCTCGTGGTTCAGGAACCCAAGGATGTGGCCGAGAGCCTCGCCATTTGGATAGATACGGATGGCGTCCTGTTCCGAGTAGATGCCGCGCAGATTTTGTTTCTGCATCTCGCTGAAAAGGGCCACGGCTGTCTCCTCGGGAACCTCCCGCTTTAGGACAATGTATTTTTTGCCGGTGGAAAATTTTTCAAGAACCTCTTTTTCGTCAAGGTTCAGATGGCTGGCAACGAGTGCGGCAAGGGGCTCGGGTTTTTTGAGGCGCGAGGCATCCGCGAATATCGTCCGCACCGGGAGGTTTGTGGCAAGAATCTCTCCGTTGCGGTCGAGGATCATTCCCCGTTTGGCCTGGATGACTTGGCGGATGCTGTGCTTCTTCGCTGCAAGACGCGAATACTCGTCATGCTTGGCGACATGGAGATGGATCAATCGGGCCGAGAAGACCGTAAAGATACTGGCGGCGATGCCACAGGCTATTCCTATGCGTGTGTTCGCCGTAAACTTCATTGCCGGCCGACTTCGTTGAAGGCTGTGCGCAGGGTTCCGACCTCGGTGGCCTGAACGGGAGGCGTGAGACGGGCGATTTTGTCGCTCGTGATATTGACGACGGCAATGTAGCCGGATTTCACCCGCGCCTGAAGGGCTGGGCGGGAGGTGAGTTCGGTGACTCTGGCAAGCAGGACATCGTTCTCAGCGCGGACCTGCTGGATTTTGCGCTCGGTCTGGCGGATTTGCTCACCGATGGCGAATTGCTGGTTCTTGATGTAAACGAAACCAAGTCCCACGGCCAGCAGGATGGTTACGATGCTTGAGACGCAGAGGATCTTTCCGATTTGAATCGGGTTGGAATTAACGGGTGTCGTCAGTTCAGTGTTCATGGTTGGACTCCTATATTTTTTCGACAACGCGCAGCTTGGCGCTGCGTGATCTTGGGTTTCGCTGCATTTCCCGCTCGCTCGGTGTGATCGGGTGAGGGGTGAGAAGTTTGAAAAGGCGGTCTGGATTCCGGCGTGGCTTCGGCCACTCCGGGCGGTCTATCCACTCGCGGCTGTGTTCGCGGAAGAAAACCTTCACGATGCGATCCTCGAGCGAGTGAAATGTGATGATTGCAAAACGGGCACCTGGCGCGAGACGCTCTGGCAGGGCATGGAGTGCATGCCGCAACGCATCGAGTTCGTCGTTCACATGAATGCGCAGGGCTTGAAAAATCTTGGTCGCCGGATGCTTTGCTCCACGGCGTGGCGAAACGCTTTCCACCGCCTTGACAAGGTCGAGCGTCGTTTGAAAGGGGCGGGATGCCCTGATCTCGACGATCTTCGCCGCGATGCGCCGCGCATTTTGCTCCTCGCCGTATTGTTGAAAAATTCTTGTGAGTTCGGACGCTGGCAGCGTGTTCACAACATCGGCGGCTGATTGTGCCGCGCGTGGACTCATGCGCATGTCGAGCGGTCCCTCGCGCATGAGCGAGAATCCGCGTTCCGCTTCATCGAGTTGGTGTGATGAGACGCCGATATCCAGAAGCGCACCGTTCAGAAGGCGCTCCTCGCCGATGTCGTCCAGCGCCTCGCAGGCATCGCGGAAATTCGACTCCACGAAACGCGCGCGGGGTGCGAACTCCTTCAGCGTCTCGCGGCATTCCGCAAGGGCTTGTGGGTCCTGATCCAGTCCAATGATCTCCGCTCCCGCTTGCAGGAGCAGGGCCGAGTGGCCTCCTCCGCCAGCCGTTCCATCCAGAAACAACATTCCTGGCGCCGGCTGCAGATAGGCTTTCACCTGCCTGGCCATGATTGGAACATGGTAGGTGTTGCCGGGCATATCAGGGGCTCCTAAAAAAACTCCCAGGTAGATTTCGGAATCGAGGTCTCTCATAGGATGGGTTGCAGGAAATTTTCATTTGGTATCCACATTTTTCCTCCCGGGCCGTGCCCCTTCCGAAAGGGCTCTCCGGGATTTTATTTGCGGATTGTCAGTTGTGTTTCATCAGGTGTTGGTTGTTGGTAATTCGGAAAATTAGAGGCCGATATCGACGGCGACGCGTTTGTAGATTTCGTCGTTCACCGCGGAGGCTGCGGAGTGGCGCTCCTTCGACCACAGTTCGAAGCGGCGTCCCGCGCCGATAAACACGATCTCGCCGGAGAGCGCCGCCGCTGCGGCGTGCGAATCGGGAATCAGAATGCGGCCTTGTTTGTCGGTGGCCACCTTGTGCGCCGCGCTGAAAAACTGGCGGATCGCCTGGCGTTTTTCTTGGGCTGATGCGCTGGAGTTTTGAATCCGCTGCTCCGTCGAGTGGAACTCCTCTTGCGGCATCACCATGAGGTATCCCTCCTGAGGGTGGGGTATTACAAAAAATTCCGCGCCCTCGCCCTTCACCCATGCAGACGGCACCGCCGCGCGATTTTTGGCATCAATCGCGCGCTCGTAAGTCCCGGAGTAAAAGGGCGGTGCTGTAGGCTCTTGCGGCATTCTTTGGGTTTGGGTTGTCATGACAATATTCGCCACGACTCCCCACAATTACCCATTTTTACCCACCAATGCAATTGTTTTTTACAATTTTTTTATGTCTGCCGGCTGTTTTCCCGATTGACCAATCAACTGGGCGCGCGAAAGATGTCCGTCATGCAGGGGAGCCCGCGAGGGCTGAGAGTTCCGGGCCGCGAAAATCGTTCCGGAAGACCCTTTGAACCTGAGACGGTTTATACCGGCGGAGGGAGCAGCCAATCGCGAGGTTTCGATGTGCTCCCCCCGTTGTGTGGAAATCCGTTCAGGGTAGATTAAATCCTAAAAAACCACCGATCATGATTGCACCCGTCGACGCCTTTGAACCCAGCAGCTCCGATCCTCTTCCGAATTCCACCCGCGTGTATGTCGAGGGTGGAATCCATCCCCAAATCCGCGTGCCGATGCGTGAGATCTCGCTTGCCGACACAAAGCGTCTCGATGGTTCCTTGGAAAAAAACGACCCTGTTCGTGTCTACGATGCGGCTGGCCCCTGGGGTGATGAAAATTTCAATGGCGATGTGAAAAACGGTCTGCCCTCGCTGAGATCCTCATGGATTCTGGATCGCAAGGATGTCGAGGAATACGAGGGACGCGAGGTCAAGCCGCAGGACAACGGATACCTTTCGCGCAACCATGCCGAGTATGCGAGCACGGCCGAGCGCAACCGGCTTCTGGAGTTTCCAGGTCTGCGCCGCAAGCCGCTGCGCGCCTCGGCCGGGCATCCGGTCACCCAACTCTGGTATGCCCGCCAAGGCATCATCACTCCCGAAATGGAGTTCATCGCGATCCGCGAAAACATGGGCCGGGCGAAGATGGGCGATTTGGCCGACGACATCCTGCGCAACCGTCTCGACAAGCAGCACTCGGGCTCCGCGCAGCGTGTGGAGAGCGAATTCACGCCTTCCATTTTCCGTCGTTTTCCGCAGCGCATTCCTGCCGAGATCACTCCCGAATTCGTGCGTGCCGAAGTCGCCGCCGGACGCGCCATCATTCCAGCAAATATCAACCATCCCGAGCTTGAGCCCATGATCATCGGGCGGAATTTTTTGGTAAAAATCAACGCGAACATCGGTAACAGCGCCGTCGCCTCAAGTATCGAGGAAGAGGTCGAAAAAATGCGCTGGTCCACGAAATGGGGTGCCGACACCGTGATGGATCTTTCTACCGGAAAAAACATCCACGCTACGCGCGAATGGATCCTCCGCAATTCGCCGGTTCCCATCGGCACAGTGCCTATTTATCAGGCTCTGGAGAAGGTGGGCGGAAAAGCGGAAGACCTGACATGGGAAATTTTCCGCGACACTTTGATCGAGCAGGCCGAGCAGGGCGTCGATTATTTCACGATCCACGCCGGCGTGCTTCTGCGCTTCGTGCCGCTCACCGCCTCGCGCATGACCGGCATCGTTTCCCGTGGCGGCAGCATCATGGCGAAATGGTGTCTCGCCCATCACAAGGAAAACTTCCTCTACACCCACTGGGACGATATCTGTGACATCATGGCCGCCTACGATGTGAGCTTCAGCATCGGCGATGGACTCCGTCCCGGCTCGATTGCCGATGCCAACGACAAGGCGCAATTCGGCGAGCTTCAAGTGCAGGGCGAACTCACCCGCCGCGCATGGGCAAAGGGCGTCCAGGTGATGAACGAAGGCCCCGGCCATGTGCCCATGCACCTGATCGAGGAAAATATGGCCAAGCAGCTCGAGTGGTGCGGAGAGGCTCCATTTTACACGCTCGGGCCGTTGACGACGGATATCGCCCCCGGCTACGACCACATCACCAGCGGCATCGGAGCCGCCATGATCGGCTGGTATGGCTGCGCAATGCTCTGCTATGTGACGCCCAAGGAACATCTCGGCCTGCCGAACAAGAAGGATGTGAAGGACGGCGTCATCGCCTACAAAATCGCTGCCCACGCCGCCGATCTCGCCAAGGGCCACCCCGGCGCGCAATACCGCGACAACGCCCTTTCGAAAGCCCGCTTCGAGTTCCGCTGGGAGGACCAGTTCAACCTCGGCCTCGACCCCGAAACCGCCCGCGAATTCCACGACGAAACCCTGCCGCAGGATGGCGCGAAGAGTGCCCACTTCTGCTCAATGTGCGGACCCCACTTCTGCTCGATGAAAATCACCGAGGATGTCCGCAAATACGCCGCCGAACAGGGCGTGAGCGAGCAGGATGCCCTTGAAAAAGGCATGCAGGAAAAGAGCCGAGAGTTCGTTGAAAAAGGCGCCGAGGTTTACGCGAAGGTGTGAGCTGCCGGACATCCAGTCGACCTCAGCCGAATCGAGACACAGCGTTGCCTTCAAGTCTAGAGCACGGCTGGTTCGCCTTTGCTTTGAACGGGCCTCGCAGATAAGAGGATTTCCATGGATTCATTTTTTCAAAACCTCGGAAACTCAGTCCTGGCGCGCTGGCGGGAGGGGAATTTCTCGTTGGAGGCGTTTCCCGGCATTGCTGTGGAGGAATTGCAAAAACACTCTCCGGCCGGGCATGTGGATCTGGAGAAGTTTCTTCGCGGCTTCCTGCTGGATGATGCCCAGCCTTCGCAGACGGAGTCGGGATTTGGCGAGCCGGAGATCATCGTCTACGAGCATCCCCGCTTTTATATTCAGCTCCTGTTCTGGATGGATGGCACGACGGCGATCCACCAGCACGAATTCTCCGGCGCGTTTCATGTGATGTCCGGCTCGAGCATCCATGCGCAATTCGCGTTTGAAAACGACACGGCGGTTACGCCGTATCTTCGGCTCGGCGATTTGCGGATGACTGATATATCCCTTCTCGAGACGGGGTGCACGGTTCCGATTGTCTCGGGACGTTCCTGCATTCACTCCCTGTTCCACCTCGATATGCCATCCATCACGGTCGTGGTGCGCACGCAGAATGACCCAGGCACGGGGCCGCAGTTCAACTACCTCCCGCCGCGTGTCGCCTATGATCCGGTTTTCAGTGATGCTCTCATGCTGAGGCGGCGCCAGGTGCTTGATGTCTTGGAGCGGACGGGGGATCCCTCGTATGTCGATCTTGTGCTGGAAATGGTTCGCAACTTGGACTTCGAGCGCGGCTTCCACACGCTCCAAAATTGCATGGCTCACCTGCGCGATCTCGAAGCTTGGGGCGATGTGTATGAGGTCTTTCAAAAAAAACACGGCGCTCTCGCCAATGGCATCGAGGCGACTCTGGACGACTGTGCGCGCCGTGATCGCATCAAGGCGATGAGAGGCCGCTATTCCGATCCGGAGCACCGTTTTTTCCTGGCTCTGCTGCTGAATGTCCAAAAGCGGGAGGATCTTTTCAAAATGGTGGCCCAGCGCTTTCCTGAGGGGTCGGCGCATGAAACCATTCTTCGCTGGGCTGGCGAGCTGATGGAAGAGACCGAGTGTGGATTCGCGCTCCTCGACGCCTTTTTTCCGGAGGACTTGGAGGTGGATCACGACGAGCAGCCTGACATCTTTTTGGCTGCATTGGGGAAAATGATGAATCCAGCCTTCAGCCTACCGACGGATTTTCCGCGCGGAGCTTTTGAGCCGCTCAAGCAGGCCTTGACCTCATCATGTCTGGGGATTCTGGCGGGGTGAATCTGTGAGCGCCTTCCATCCCGCCATCCACTCGCGGATGGCGGGAGGTAGTGCGCTGCGGTGCTCTTAGTAGGTGAAGCTCAGGCCGACATTGGCCCAGACTTCATTGCCTTGGTCGATGTCCTGCAGGGCAGTCATGGCTACGCTGTAGTTGATGCCGGCAAACACGGAGATGATTTTGTTGATTTGCCAGTTTCCTTCGATGCCAAATTGGAAGTTGTTCCAACCATAGTAAGTGCGCGTATTGTAGCCGAGGTTCACGCCGAGGAGGGCGTAGGGTTCGAGGGTGACGATGTCTTTGTAAACCGGGATTTCGCCATCAAGACGGAACTCCAAAAACGCGCCAGGCGTGTTGTTGAGATCCCAGATGAAAGCAGCGCTCGGGGTGACATAGGGGATTTTGTTTGTGCCGAGGACAGCGAAAAGTTCGTTGCCGTAGGTTTTGTGGATGTGGCCGGCTTTTTCCTCGTGCTCCTCATGCCCTTCTTCCTCGTGGCCGGCCTCTTCGTGTTCATGCTCGTGCGCGTGGCCTTCTTCGACGATGCCGGGTGTGTAGCGGAAATTGTAGCCGGGGATGAAAAACACCGGGCCGAGATCGAAATTGTAGCCGGCGGTGAAATCCCACTCCTCAAAGTCGTTTGAAGTGCCAAAACCGTTCCAGACGCTCAGCGTGAAGTCATTGATCCAAACGCCCACCTCATTGGTGTAAGCGCCGCCGTTGCCGGTTTCGTTCACACCATAGTGGATGTGGCGGCTTTCCCATCCCGTCGAGATGCTGGCTCCCCAGATGCGGCTGTCGGTCTCCAGCGCAGGGGCTTTGAAATTTTTGCCGCTCGGGGAGGCTTGCGCATGCGAGTGGCCTTCGTGACCCGCAAGCGGCTGTGTGCCGGTATCCAGCGCCTGGTTGATCTCGGTTTGGGTTTCGCGGTGGTTATGGGCGATGCCGTGGGCTCCGGCAAGCGGGGCCATGGCGAGGAGGGCGAGTGCGGTGTGGAGTGGTTTTTTCATAAAATGGAAGGGCGCTGTTTATGCAAGCGTGTTGCAAGAGTCAAATAAAAAATGCAAATAGCTTGCGATAGAAAAATGCGTCCGCCGCGCTTGGCGGATGTGGGGCTGGGCTGTAAAAGCGAGGAATCGTGATGGGAAGATTGAAAAGCTTTTGTGCGGCTGTCGCCGTGTTCTGCCTCGTTGCCGGCGCCGTATTCGTGTGGACGCGGGTGTCGGTTTCGGATCAGGAGTTGCTGGCAAACTTCGCGAAGGCGGGGGATTTTTTCCGGGGCGTTCAAAGTGTGGGCGGGCTGCCGTGGTGGTCGCCGAGTTTTCTGCAAGGAACGAGTCTTGCGATGGCATGGGGCTATATGTTTTCCAATGTGGTCATGCTGGCGACCGCCTTGCCCTTTGGCTTTCTGGCGGGCTCGAAAGTGGCCGTGGGCCTTTGCCTCGTGGCTGGCGCGGCGGGGATGTATTTTTTTCTTCGGCGTTGGAATGCTGGAGGCTTGGCGGCTTGGCTTGGCGCGGCGCTGTTTTTGCTGAACCCCTCAGTGCTGACGCGGGCGGCGGGGTTTGAGCATTTCGTGGTGGTGGTCTCGCTGGCCGTGTTGCCATGGGTGTTTTGGGCGCTTGTGGGCTTGGTGCGCGAGGGAACGGCACGCTCGGCCTTGGTTTTTGGCGTTTGTTTTTCCCTGCTGGCGCTGGCGTATGGAAAAACCGGTCTCATGGCCCTGCCGGTGCTCGGGGTGTTTGCGGCGGTGGAGTATTTCCGTCGGCCCCGTGCAGAGCGGCCTGGATGGAGAATCTGGGCTTTGGCGGCGGGTGTCGTCTGTGTGCTGGCTGTGCTGCCAAACCTTCCCGCGCTGCGCGAGGCGGGTTTTGTGGCCATGTTTGAATTCGGACCCTTTGATGGCTGGCAGCAAGCCTTCAGCACAAAGAGCGCGTTGAGTTGGTTGGATCGCGGTGGATGGCTCGGTGCCGGAATGGATCCCGGCTTCGCTCCGACTACTCTGAACGGGGGAACCTACTGGGCGACCGCTGCTGTGATCGCGGTCGCTCTGTTTCTGGGCGTTCTTCATGGCGGAGAGTTGGGAGGCAAGGCCCGTTTGTTGCTGGCTCTCGCGCTCGGTGCGTTCTGGCTCTCATTCGGCCCCCGCAGCGTGCTGGGCGGGCATTTCGAGTTTTTGCGGATGTCGATGGGTGCGGCGGATTTCACCCCGGCGGTGGCGTGGTTTTTGTTGGTCGTGCAGGTGTGGGTGATTTTCCGCCTGGTGCCGCAGGGATCAACGCCCTGGCGTCTGGGTGCGATAGGATTTTCCCTCGTCTATTTGCTTGTGCCCGGTTTCCGCCTGCTTGAGTTCCTGCCGATCTATCGAAATATCCGTGCGCCTTTCGATTTCTACCAGGTCACCGGCTCGGTGTGCCTGATCGGTGCCGTGGCGATGGCTGCAGGTGTGTTGCTGGAAAAAGTGCGCTGGGTTTTTCTTCGGCGCGGTATCGCCGTGGCTTTCGTTCTGCTGGCGGCGGTGGATGTCGCCCCGTATGCGCGGCCGTTTTTTCACGAGCGACTGGGACAAGGTGTGTGGCGTGACTTTTTGGAGACGCAGGAGTTTTTAAAAACCGCTCCTGAGCCCGGGCGCGTCTATGCTTTTTCAGGCCGGTATTTTTATCTCATGACGCCGTGGCTGTCGGGACGCCCGTTGGCGGCGGAGGCTTTCAACAGCTACCTGCACCAGCGCGGGGCAGCGATTTTGCAGGCTTCGGCATTTTTGAACGACGAGCGCATGGCGACCTACTTCCGTGTGGCCGGTGTCGCTTACCTGCTCGTCGATAAAACCGACCCTGACACCAAGCCCGACATGCAGGCGAAACTGCGGGGGCTTTTCCCTGTGGTTTTTGAAAACGAAAACATGGCGCTGCTGGGAGTGGGGAATCCTCTGGGGTATGGATTTTTGGCGAGGGATTTTCTGCAAACCGGCACCGATTCCCCCGAGACGGCCATCGCCGCGATCGGTGGAGCGGAGCATAATTTGGCCATGATTCAAACTAGCGGCCTCGCCGTTGACGAGCCGGGGCTGCGTGGCAAGGTCGTCGAAGGCCGCATCGCCGCCTCCGAAGGCAAAGTGCTCGATAAAGGCAGGGCGTTCGCACGGGTGCCAAGGCGCGAGGGCGGCACATATCAGAGGGTGGAGTTCGAACCCACGGGCGAAAGCGGTTGGCTGATCTTCAACGAGGCATGGCACCCGGATTGGACAGCGCGCGAAGGCATCGAGGAGCGCAAAATCCACCGCGCCATGCTGGCTTTCTCGGCCGTTCAAACGACCGGCCAAGCAGGCGTCGCCTTCGAATTCCAGCAGCCCTGGTGGTATAATCTCTGCACTTGGATATCCCTCTCTGGCTGGGCCTTGGCGCTGGGCTTGTGCGTCTTTCTTCCCAGGGGCAGGTCCTCCTCGACTTGAATTAGCAAGCTTTCATCCAAGGCAAAATGAAAGGAAATGTTGCCTGACCCGGCCGGAAAGCCGACGTCCCCGTCGGCATCGCAACTTATAGCAATGACACTCTGGCAACTCCGCCAAACCCAGTGCGTCAAAATACGAGGCCAATTCTTGCACTTGATGGATTCAAAGGCGCGTTAAGCGCCCTCAAATATCAATAATTAATGCCTGACCCCTATGGTGGCCCGCTTCGGATTCGAAGCTGAAAACAAGATATTCGCGTCAAGAAAAACTCTCACGGCTCGATCTTTTTCGCCGCCTTGCGCAAGCCCACCGCGAACTCTGCCAACTCGGCATCCGCAGACTCAAACTCCGCAATCCGCTCCGGAGAATAGCTCTCCACAGCAACCACAGTTCCAGGACGGAGCAGTATGCCCTCCGGTCGCTCCTCCGCCACCAGGATCCCTCGCGTCTCGCCGTAACCAATCCGTTGCCTCATTCGCTTTGGCAAGGTCACCATTCCCCGCTCATTCATCGAAATCATTTTTGTCATGATTTCAACATTCTTGAATTATTGAAAAATTCAAGACCTTGTATCATCGAAGGCCGCATCGCCGCCTCCGAGTGCAAAGCGCAAAGGAGTCTGTTGCACATTTGGACCCCTGCTCCCGCCTGCCGATTTTCCTCTCCAAGCTATCCTCCTTCATTGGCGAAGTGACCTGTCACGACATGCCCTCAAGCATCCGCACGGTGTGACTATTGCTAAATCCCGAAGAAATCTGGAGCTAACACATTTCCCAAAAACAAAGAGTGGATCCGGCGCAAGCCTCTCACTGAGACACCAAGACGCGGAGAAAAATTCTCGGCCGGAACGCCGACGCCCTCGTCGGCATCAGCACCTCATAGCGATGAAACTGCGGCAACTCGGCTAAAAAATGCGTCAACACTCGGGACCGACCCCTCTGAAGGCAACTAAATATTAAGTATTAATGCCCGACCCCTTTGATCAGGCAGTTTGGTATTGCAGCTCCTTCAAATCGAGCTGCGGCGAACGGCGCGAAAGGTGAAGCATCTCGACGCCGACTACCTGGTTGTGCTCGTTGAAGTCCAGCACAACGCCGGGGGAGACTTCTTCGGATTCGATGATTTTGGAGTCATCCAGCCGGAGGTAGAGTGCATCGGCATCTTTATCGATGTGCAGTTTCATAGTTTGCCTTTCATGGCTCGGTCGAAGAATACACTCACAACCCGGTTTGGTTCAACTGATGTATTCACGGCGACTCGGAGGATACGGTCGCCAAATTCGGGAATGGGGCGGAAATATCGTTCCACCGTGGCGTCCGACGAGTCGGGAAGGCCGCATTCCGGCGCGGACAAAGTTCGCTACAGCCATTCGATCAGAATGCCACGCTCCTCCAGTGCTTTCTGGGCGTGTTTGGTCAGTTCGTAGGTCATACCTTACCTTCCTGTTTGATGATGGCGAGGAGGTCGCGACTGGACCAGAATTCGTTACCCGCCGGGTTAGTGCGGCGGATCGATTCAAAGGGTGTGATTTCGCGACTAATAGTTTCAGGTTTTGAAATTCAGTGTTCGGTAGTCCTCGTCGGCATCAGCACCTCATAGTGATGACACTGCGGAAACTCCGCGAAACCCAGTGCGTCAAAATGCGAGGCCAATTCTTGCGCTTGCTGGATTCAAACGCGTGCTCAACGCAATGAAATATCAATAATTTTTGCCTGCCCCATCAGATTTACAATGTCTCGGATTTATTTCAGCGACAGTAAGCTACCCATGTGCGAAACCCTATGATGAAGATTTTTTGGGGGTTTCCCATGAAAAAGACGTTCTTATGTTAAAAGGTTAGAATTTGAATGTCCGCGCAACTCCTCATGTCCAATCCCATCCTCGACGCCAACTTGCCTGCTGTAGCGGCGTTGAGTGCTTGCAAGTCAGGCGAGTCTGGTGCCCCTGACTTCAATCATCTGGTCGCTGCGGTGCGACGTGGCGACGAGGGCGCATTCCAGGTGATCTACGAGCAGGCCGCTCTGACCGTCTACCAGCGGTTGCTTCGATGGACGCACGGCGATCAAAATCTTGCTCGCGATCTCGTGCAAACGGCATTCATCAAGCTGGCGCGACAGTGCCCCCGGGTGGACTCCGAGTCGCATCTTCTGGCGTGGCTCACACGCGTTGCGATAAACACCCAGCGCGACCACTTACGGCGATCCAGTCGGGATCCCATCAATTGGGAGGCCGAAAGCGAAAGCGGACTGCCCGAGCCTCAATACGACCCCCTCCTTCAACATCTCCGTGAGGGACTGGCCGCCCTGCCCGTGGAGGACGCCGAGTTCCTGAGATTGATCTACGTGGATCGACAATCTCTTGCCGACGTAGCCAGCGCGCGTTCACTCACGGTCAAAGCGGTCGAGCGCCGTCTCGCCCGTCTCCGAGAAAAACTCAAGGCTCAAATTCTTCAACAGCTCAACTCAAAATGAAAACCAATTCACCGCTTGAAACCGAACTCCTCCGAGACCTCCTCATGGACGAATCATGGTGCGCTTCGGCACGCCACACATCCGAATGCGCGAGTCGCATCCTGTCTCGGCGGCGCATAATGCGCCGCCTGCGTATTCCCGCATGTGTTGCGCTTACCGCCGTTGCGGCATTTTTCCTTCAGGCCCTCACACTGACGAAACCTAGCCCCAGTATGGCCTCGACTAGCGGCACCCCTGACACCTTTCACACTCCCGAGTTTTCACTGGAGATACCTTCGCCATCCGACACAGCGCTCGATCAGTTTCGACTTAGCTTCGTTACCATCGACTCCACGCAAACCTGTCCAGAGGAGTTACTCGCATCCGACGTTTCCTTCGAACTTTGACCGAACACATTCACTAAAAAACCAAAAACACCCATAAAAGCACATGAAAAAAACCATTACCACGATCCTCTTTCTCGGCGTCACAGCACTGCATGCACTGGCAACTGAAACAACCTTCGCCATCGTCGATCTGAATGCTGTGTTCATCGGCTATTCAAAAACCAAATCCGCCGAAACCGAAATGATTCGCTTAAAAAGCCAAGCCAAAAATGAATTGGAGCAGTTCGAGAAGAATGGCGACGCTGCCGCAGTCAGCGAGTTTCGGAAAACGACCGAGGCAAAACTACAAAAGGACTTTGTGGCCTTGAGAGATCCGATTCTCAAGGACATCGTCGCTGCCGTGTCCGCAGTTCAAGTCGAGCAGAAGATCGACTTTGTTTTTGACAGCAATGCCAAGTCCATCTCCGGAGTGCCAACCATGTTTGCATTGAGCGGCACCGCTCGCGACATAACTAGCCTTGTCTCCAGTAAATTGAATTCGGATGCGAATAGAAAAAAAGCAACTGTTGTCGATGGCGATGTGGCTGAAGGGAAGAAGCAAAAGGACGCCACGAAGCACAAAGACAGCGCGCCGCAGGCCGAATCTAGTGTTCGTATTGAGGGCGTCCGCTGGCTTAAAAGTGCGCTAGGCACCAAGGTTCTTCGCATCACCACCAAGGCCAAGCCGGGGGTGCCCATTGAAGAACGAGAATGGACCCTAAACGTCATTTTATACGAGAAGGATGAAACGGGAGAAGTCCAGATCGCCGATGTGAAAAACTGCCACGCCGCATGGATCACTGAGCCGGTTGACTGGAAGGATAATGAACCGGAATTGATGGACGTCACCTACACTATCCCGGATATTACCAGATCAGTCGGCAAATCCCGCCGCCAGTTTGTAGGGTATGTTGTTGGCATTTATCACAACGGGAAATTGCAGGACATGCAGGCCGAACCGGGTGCCTTTGCGGAAAAATTCCCTCTTCATTCCTCCTTTAAGCAAGACTCCCATTGAGAGTTCTTATATTTTATGGAGACGGTTGTCGCCTGCTTGGGAGTGTTGGCGTAAGTGAATAGCAATACGTGACCAGACCTCGAAAACAATTTCTCGGCACCCTGAAACATTTTGCGGTGATCCCGGTCGAGCTTCGAGGTAGAAGTTGTAAAAGGGGTCAGGCATTAATTATTGATATTTAATAATGTGCGAATCGCATTTAGCATAAAAATCGCGTATTATTGTGCATTGATTTTTGATTCAGAAAGCATTTTGTTGACAGAATCGGAGCGGAGAAAGACTGCTGGTAGCAGCCCGCAGGGTGAGCGGAAGCGAGTCAATGACAGGATTAGCAGGACGGGGGATGGTGGATTTTGGATTGGGAATTGCGGCGTATCCTCCTCCGCGCTTCGCGACTCCGGCGTGACAAGTCCTCCTACGCGCTTTGCGGCTACGGCGGGACGAGGTTGAGGAGCTCGGAGCAAAAGCTGAAAGCGGAAAGTCTGAAAGGGCTCTTACTCTTTTCATTCTTGGGGTGGCGAATTCGGTAAACGACCGGCCTGCTTTTCCAGTTTCTTTTCGTCAGCTTTGACGCGGCGCTCCAGTTTCTTGATGTCTTCCTCGGGCGGCAATGCTTCCGGTCTGATGCCGCGCTGACCGAGCATCTGGCGCACGCTGGTATTGTTCTGCACATGCTCATTGGTTATGGCTGGCTCGCCCCGCAGGTCGGCATGCTGCACGTTGTGGTTGGTCATCTCCGTGGCCAAATTCTTGGCCGCAATAGTCAGCGTCGGCAAGAAGTCCGCCAACGGGCGGGACTGAGTGATGCCGAACTTGTCTTTCATGGCTTGCGTTGCATGCCCGCCGAAGAGCGCAGCGTCGCCTTTGGAGCGGATGCGGCCAAAGCCGTCGTCATCCACTCCACGCTCGAAAATATTGTCGGATAGTGCCTTTTCCGATGCGCGCAGCTTCTCGCGAACTTCCAAACGGTGCAGTAAGCTCAGGCGCTCCTCGATTAATTCGAGCTTGCGGGTCTGGACGGCAAAGTAGCTTTGGGCGAAGGC
This sequence comes from Terrimicrobiaceae bacterium, assembly GCA_044375335.1. Taxonomy (GTDB): domain Bacteria; phylum Verrucomicrobiota; class Verrucomicrobiia; order Chthoniobacterales; family Terrimicrobiaceae; genus UBA967. The sequence goes on from JBILMW010000004.1 coordinate 20,243, forward strand.
AATCGGCTCTTTGCGCGGATCGCCGTTTTGAGCGATCAGATAGCAGCCATAGCGAGTGAGCATGAAATCCTCAATCTCGCGCTGCCCACCCTTCCCGTGGGTGATCAATTTCGTGACGCCACGAAAATGATGCCCGACTTCGTAACCCGTGGTCTTGCAGGACTCGATGGCACGCTTGATGGCAGTCAGAAAATTCTCCCAGCGCGCATACCCAAGCGGTTCCTGCAAATCCCGGGCAAACCAGAACTCCAGATCGACAGCATCGGGGTGGGTCTGGGTCAGCGCGTCAAACTGGCTTTGCATCTGAAGAATGAGTTCCTTGTTCACAATTTGGAAGAGCGATAAATTTCAGGTATTAATTACTGATTTTTAGACTACTGCGAGTTTATCGCAGGCATGGTTTTAAAAAAACTGTCAGTAGCAGATCGACTTGCGGAAACAAGAGAATTTTTAAGATTCAGCAAAAATCGAAATGTCCGTTGTCTGGTAGCATTGAGGCGGATTTTAGATTTTGGATTGCGGAACAGATTTTGGATTTTGGATGGTGGATTGGAGTTAACGGCGCGTTGCACCTGACGGGCATTCTTGTGTATCGGTGTGTCGGGAATCTTGGGAAGGTTCAAAAAACATGAGAGGAAAAGTCGGATATTTGGACTATTTCAGCTTTTCAGGATGCGGTGGGCAATATGAATCATCGTGGTTATCGGGAGGTAGTGGCCTGTGGCGTCCCGGTTCATTCCTTGAATCTTGAATAAGAAAATCTTTTATTAAAGAAAAAGCTATTTTTGTTTAATAAAAATCAGATTTCAGCGCATTGTTAATGCTTTGATGAAAACTGGAGGCTTTTATGCAGTGGAATTAAAAGCCGTTTCAAAATTGCCGACTGATTAAGAATTTCATCGAAGAGAGGATTCTGGATTTTAAAAAGTTTGGTAACAGTAAGCGCTGGAAGTGCCTCAGTCGTAAATGACGCCGGGATTCATTTCGCGGGGTGAATACCAAGTGATGCAGTGTTCCTCCTTGAGGATTTCTTTTTGTCGCCTCCAGATGAGATGGCAGGTGCCGAGGTGCTCGTATTTGCCTCCCGAGACTTCCTGATGGGCGCGGTCTGCGGCCGCTTTGATGATCGGGCCGATGTCCGGATCATCTCTGATCGGGTCGTAGAGAAAGCGGATTTTAGGATGGGTGTGTTTATTGGTCTGCCTGGCAAGCTCGCGACGGCGAAGGAGCTCGGGATCGGTGGGAGGAGGCGGTGGTGGTGGCGGCATCTTTGCCCGGAGGGCTGCTTGAGCGAGGTCTTCCTCGCGCTTTCGGCGTTGAAGGGCAGTAACAGAATCCAAAGGGGAATCCAAATCGGGCTTGTGAGCGTGATAAGCGCACCAGCGGCGATTTTGACAAACAAGTCTTCGTGTGGTGCCGGATTCCTCCGCTTGCCTTGAATGGAAAGAGCAGGTGGTGAGAATTTCATCGCTGAGTGGGCGGCTGATTTTTCGGCACGAAACAAAACTCCTCTTGCTTCGCAGATTGTCTCTGAAAAAGGCGCTGCGTGCGGAAGCGGAGCAGCGTCGACTGGATGAGGTGTAGGATTTTTGTGATCATTTCGCTGGTAGCCTATCAACCTCGGTAGGACATCCGCTGGGGGTTCAAAAATATTTTTTTCGAGGTGATTTCCTCAAGAATCGGCATTTCGGCCTCCACGAGTGTCTTTGGATGGAAGTGGCCCAGCGAGGCTTGGGAAATGTGGTGACTCAAACCGACATGTCAGCCCGGTTGACTTATGGTGTCTCGCGTGTCACGCTTCATGAACATGGCTACAATTCAAATACCCATTCGCGAACTCCATGCGCGCACTGGTCACTATGTCCGCCTTGCCTCGCGCGACACGGAAGTCATCATCACCGAGAATGGGAAGCCTGCTGCCCGCATCGCACCTTTGCAACTCTCAGAGCCTTCCACGAAAACATTAGGCGAACGCCGCAAGCTTCTGCCTGCTTTCAAGGAGGCTCTTTTATCGGGCAAATTGAAATCCAATACGGATAGCACTCCCGGTCTCCGGGAAACCTCCGCACTGCGTGACCTGTGATCTACTGCGACACTGCCTACCTGCTGAAGTATTATGTGGACGAGCCCGGCAGCAAGGAGGTGCGCTCGTTGATTGACCGGCAGACGGGTGTCGGATCGCTTTCCCTCGGTCGATTGGAACTTGCCGCCGCCTTTCACCGGAAGTTACGCGAGTCGCAGATTGAGCCTGCCACGCACGAGTGTCTCATTTCCCAATTTGAGGCGGACAACATGGCGGGCTTGTGGACCTGGTTCGACGCGACCCCGGACTTGGTGGACAAAGCCTCAAAAAACTTCGGCATACTACCGGCAAAAATTTTCCTTCGTGCCTCGGATGCCCTCCACCTCGCTTGCGCGAAGGAGCACGGCTTTCGTGAGATTCATTCCAACGATAAACATCTCCTCGCCGCCGCAAAGCATTTCGGTCTCAAGGGGCGGAATGTGATCAAGTGAGGACCAAGGCGGTGTCTGAATCTTGTAACCCCTGCTGTCCCCATTGACCGCTGGTTTTTCAGCTTCCTAAAAAAGCTCTGGAATCCCGCATTTGCGCAGATATTTTTCCGGCATGATCCGTGGCATCCTTCTAATTCTCCTTGTTTGCACCTCTTCTGCCTTCGCGGGGAACGCTGGTTCGGCGATTTTGGCTCTTCGCGCTGTGGCGGACCAATCCTACGCCGCTGATGCGAGGATCGTCGAAGTCAAGGGTGAGCGGGCGGATCCCATGCCTGCCGAGTGGCAAATCCTGCTCGCGGATCCCTCCGCGCGCGGTGGGGTGCGGGAGGTGAGTGTCGCCAATGGAGCCATTACCTCCGAGCGGACGCCGTTGAAGGGATTTCAGAATGTCGCCGAGATGCCGGCGATCCAGACGAGCGAGGTTTCGGTGGATTCCAGCAGTCTTTTTCAATCCGTGCAGCAACACGCGAATGACGCGCGGGTGTCTTTTCACTGGCTTGATTACACGCTGCGCACGGATGCCGCCACGAATGAACCGGTCTGGACAGTCCGCCTCTACGATGAAATGGGAGCGATCGTTGGCACCATGGGCGTTGCTGCTCAAGGCGGAGCGATTGTCCAATCCATTCAAATGCCAGATGGGTCTCCAGTGAAAGCATCGCAGGGCAAAAAAGTCGGCGGCCTCATTGGAAAAATCGGCGACTTTACGGAATCCACCGTCCGCAAGGTTGGTGATACCACGCTGCGCACGGTCGGCACGGTTCAGGAATTTCTGGTTGGCGAGCGCACGATCGGCCCCAAAGACGAAAATTAACCGAAAAAACCTCGCCCTTCCGCGAGGTTCCCGCTACGCACTGCGGGATGAAGTTTCGAATTCATGCCGTTTTATTGGTTGCGGCTGCATTTTCCGCCGTCTCGTGTAAAAAGCCCGCCCCTGTCGAAGCCGCTCCGGTGAAAGTCACCGTGACCCCGGTTGTTCAGAAGGATGTCATGGCGACCAACCAGTGGGTCGGCCTGCTTGACGGTTTCCAGAACTCCAACATCCAAGCCCAAGTCACCGGATACCTCCTCACTCAGAATTACAAGGAAGGCTCCGCAGTGAAAAAGGGGGACATCCTTTTTACGATCGACCCGAGGCCTTTCCAAGCCGCTCTGGCACAGGCAGAGGCCGACTACGCCAACTCCGTCGCCAAGGCGCAGCTTCAGCAAATCACTCTCCAGCGCCAGACCCAGCTCTACCAAACCAAGGTCATCAGCGAGCAGGAATACCAGACCTCCTACCAAAACACCCAAGCCGCCTTGGCCAGTGTAGCCGCCTCCCAAGCCGCTGTGCAGTCCGCGCAGGTGAATCTGGAATACTGCACGATCCGTGCTCCGTTTGATGGCGTCGCCGGCGTGGCTCAAGCCCAGATCGGCGATCTCGTCGGCCCCGGTGGACGCGTGAGCATGCTCACCCAAGCCTCGCAGATCGATCCGATGAAAATGAATTTCTTCATCACCGAGGCTGAATATCTCGGAGCGGCGGACCTTCTCCAGCGCATCCAGAACATGCCGGAGGAGGAAAAAAAGGCCCGTTTCTCCCTGCAGCTTGCGGATGGTTCGACCTATCCGGAGCTTGGTAAATTCGATTTCTTCAATCGCCAGGTGAATGTCTCGACGGGCGCCATTCAGATCACAGTTCTTTTCCCCAATCCCAACGGAGTCCTCCGCCCGGGCCTCTTCGCCAGGATCACGGCGCCGGTCAAGGAACTCAAGGGAGCCTTCCTTGTTCCCCGGAAATCCACTGTGGAAATGCAGGGAAACTACTTTGTCTCGGCTCTCCAACCTGACGACACCGTCAAGCCTGTGCCTGTGAAGCTGGGGCCGCCGCAAGGCCAGTTTATCGTCGTTTCCGGACCTCTTCAGGCGGGTGAAAAGGTCGTTGTCGAGGGTGTCGAAAAAGCCCGTCCCGGTATGAAGGTTGTCGCCAGCCCTTACCAATTGCCGGGCGATTCCACGCCCGCCGCCTCACCGACTCCCGAGTCAACGAAGTAACACGCCATGTCGAATTTCTTCATCCGCCGGCCGATTGTGGCGATGGTTATCGCCATCATCATAGTCATTGTCGGGCTCGTTTCCATGGCGGGGCTTCCCGTCGCGCAGTATCCGAACATCGTTCCTCCTCAGATTCAGGTGTCGACCACTTATGTGGGCGCGGACGCCCTCACGGTCGAGCAATCCGTTGCCACGCCCATCGAGCAGCAGATGAGCGGCGTCGAGGGCATGGAATACATGTATTCGATCAATGCCAACTCCGGCATCATGAACCTGAATGTGATCTTCGGCACGGACACCGAGCCGACGACGGATCAGATTCTCGCCCAGATGCGGCAGACTCAGGCGGCGTCGCAGCTTCCGGCGGAGGTCAAAAACTACGGCGTCACGGTCCAGCAGGCCCTCTCCTCGCCGCTTGCTGTTTTTGTTCTGTCGTCTCCCAATGGCGAGTTCGATCCCACTTTTTTGGCGAACTACGCCTACATCAACATCAACGACCCGCTCACCCGTATTCCAGGCGTCGGCAGCGTGAGTATTTTTGGCGCGGGCGAATATGCGATGCGCATCTGGGTGAGGCCCGACCGCCTTGCTACGCTGAACATCACAGTTCCAGAAGTGATCCAAGCGGTGAACTCGCAAAACAAAGTGAACCCCGCCGGACAGATCGGCGGCGAGCCGGTTCCTCAAGGGCAGGTTTTCACCTTCACGGTCACCACCACCGGACGCCTCACAACGGTCGAGGAATTTGAAAACATCGTCGTTCGCGCCAATCCAGACGGATCGATTGTGCGGATCAAGGATGTCGCACGCGTTGAACTCGGTGGCCAAGTTTACAACATTCGCGGGCGCTTCCAGGGCCAGAATGCGGCGATTATCGCAGTCTACCAGCTGCCCGGCTCGAATGCGGTGGATACCATGAAGCAAATGCGGGAATTCTTCGAGCAGCAGTCGAAGCAATTTCCCGCAGGGCTCCAATACACGGTTGCCCTCGACACCACACTCGCTATCACCGATGGCATTCAGGAAATCGTCAAGACCCTCTTCGAGGCAATGGTGCTGGTCATCATCGTGGTTTTCATTTTCCTTCAAGGTTGGCGAGCAACCCTCATTCCGCTCATCGCTGTGCCGGTTTCCCTCATAGGCACCTTTGCACTCTTCCCGATGCTGGGATTTTCCATCAATACCCTGTCGCTTTTCGGCATGGTGCTGGCCATCGGCCTGGTGGTGGATGATGCCATTGTTGTGGTCGAGGCCATCGAGTCACACATCGAGGAGGGGTTGAGTCCGAAGGATGCCGCCTTCAAGGCCATGTCGCAGGTGTCCGGTCCGGTTATCGCCATCGCACTCATCTTGGCGGCAGTTTTCATCCCGACCGTATTCATTCCCGGCATCACCGGCGCGATGTATCAACAGTTCGCTGTCACTATGGCCGTCTCGGTGCTCATTTCGGCCTTCAACGCCCTTTCACTCAGCCCCGCACTGGGTGCGCTTCTGCTGCGCCCGCGCAAGGAGGCGAGGGGACCACTCGGTGCCTTCTTCCGAGGCTTCAATAAAATGTTCGACACCGCCACGAACGGCTATGTCGCCGTCTGCCGGGGTCTGATTCGCAAGCTGGGGATTGCTGTCATTCTCCTTGTCGGACTCACTCTGGGAGCTGGCGGTATCGGCGGCACCATGCCCACCGCATTCATCCCCGAGGAGGACCAAGGCTACCTCTTCGGCGTCGTGCAGCTTCCGCGCGCCTCCTCGCTCCAACAAACCACCGAGGCCTCCGAGCGCATCGAGCAGATTCTTTTGAAGACCCCGGGTGTCCAGTATGTGACCTCGATCATCGGCTTCAACCTCCTGAGCACCGTCACAAGCACCTACACGGGGTTCTTTTTCATCACTCTCGAGGAGTGGGCCAAACGCAAGACGCCGGAACTTCAGGTCGATGCCATCCAGGCGAATATCAACAAGGAACTCGCTGCACTCGCAAATCCCACGGCCGCCTTTGCGTTCCCGCCGCCCGCGATTCCCGGCATCGGCACGGCCGGTGGCGTCACCTTCATCCTTGAGGACCGCACTGGCGGGCCTGTGGAGTTCATCGCTTCAAATACCCAGAAATTTATGGCCGCCCTCAAGGCTCGTCCGGAATTGACCACCCTCTTCACCACATCGCTCTGGGATGTGCCGCAGATTCATCTCTCGGTGGACGAAGCGCAGGCCATGATCCAGGGAGTGAGCCTCACGGATGCCTACCAGACCGTTCAGACATTCCTCGGTGGATATTTTGTGAATTATTTCAACCGCTTCGGCCTGCAGTGGCAGGTCTATGTGCAGGCTGAGGGCGAATACCGAAACGACCTCGACAACTTGGGGATGTTTTATATTTCCAACAACAAAAAGGAAGCCGTGCCGGTGAACTCCTTCATCACGGCCAAGGAGTCCTTCGGTCCCGAATTTACGATGCGCTACAACATGTTCCGCTGCTCACAAATCAATGCTTCCGTCGCCCCGGGATACTCCACTGCACAGGCCATGCGTGCCATGGAGGAGGTCTTCCGCGAAACCATGCCTGCCGGCATGGGCTACGACTATTTCGGCATGTCGTATCAGGAAAACCAGGCCGCCCAAGGTGTGCCGCCAAGCGCGATTTTCGGTCTCTCGTTGCTCTTCGTCTTCCTCATCCTCGCCGCGCAATACGAGAGCTGGAGCCTGCCATTTAGCGTGCTCTTCACAACACCGATCGCTGTTTTTGGAGCCTTCGCTGGTCTCTCGATGCGTGGCATGCAGAACAACCTCTACGCGCAGATCGGTCTCGTCATGCTCATCGGCCTAGCGGCGAAGAATGCCATTCTCATCGTGGAATTCGCCAAGGATGAATACGAAAAAGGAAAGCCCCTCCTTGAGGCGACTCTGTCCGGAGCGAAACTCCGCCTGCGTCCGATCCTCATGACCGCCTTCGCCTTCATCCTCGGCACCGTGCCGCTCGCGATGGCCAGCGGTTCAGGCGCCGTGAGCCGCCAGGTCCTCGGCACCACAGTCATCGGCGGCATGCTCGCGGCCACCTTCATCTCAATCTTCATCATCCCGGCCTGCTTCTACCTCGTGGAAAAATATTTCGTCGGCGGCGAACACAAGCCCACCGAAACGCCCGAGCCTCCTGCGAAATAGCTGAAAAAATCCGCCGTCCCACCTGAGACTCCTCCTGCCGATTGAAACCAAAAATTTGGACGATCGTCCAAATTTTTGGTCTGTGGACTTTTTCGATTCCTCGTTACAAATCCAAAAGCTCTTTTATCGCATCATTTACCGAGTCCAGTTGGTGGTCGTTCAGCCTACCAAGTTTTCGCTGAAGTGCGTTTTGGTCGATGCTGGCGAATCCTTGGACATTGACGGCGGAATGCTTCGGGAGCCACTTGGGTTTTCCAATATCAACCTCTCCGCGCAGTCCGCGAAGTTGAGATGTTAGGGGCACAACGACGACCAGAGCGCTGGCATCAGAAGGTTGGGGAAATGCCAAAACAAGAACAGGTCGTTGCTTTGCGGCAGTGCCGAAATCAACGGTCCAGACCTCCCCGGCGTTGGCTTCAATACTCGCCAAGAGCTGCCTCCCATGCTTTGCCCTGTTCGGCGGTTGTGAGCAATGGTTCGGGATTTGCGGTTATGGAAAACGGCATGTCTTTTCTCAGTTCGACCTGGGCCAGAAAGATGTTGAAAGCGTCGCTTGTTTTCATTCCCAAACGCGCAAAGACTTTTTCAGCCCGTTTGAGTCGATCAGAGGGAACGCGCGCCCTGAAAAGAACAGATTTTGCCATGGCTCAAAAGTGCTCGTTTGTGTTCAGGTGGTCAAATTTCATTTTTCTCTTCATTCCCAGTCGAGGAGAAACCTGCAATCTCCCGCGTGTTGGAAGCCAGAGAGCGGTTTTGCCAGAGGGGCGTTTTTTGAAAACAGGATCGTTTTGAACTGCGTTCCCATTGTTTCGGGGTGGAGCAGGGTGCGGAGGCTGCGCAGGATTTTGAGCGTGGCGGGTGTTGGGGCGGCGCCATCGAGGGATTTCAGGAGTCCTGTGGCGGCGCCGACGAGGAAGTGGTGTTGGTCTGTGTAGCCCTCGAGTGCGAGGCCGCAGGCTGTGGCGTCCTGCGCGAGGGCGGTAAAATCGACATGGGCTGTGATGTCTTTTTCGCCTGGAATTTCCAGTGGAGCCTCATCGCGGCGGTGTTGCGCGTAGCAGGCCAGTGTTCCGCCTGAGCGGTGGGGGGCGAGGAGTTCCGAGCGGGGCATTCCGTAGTCGATGGCCAGGAGAAAGCCCCGGCGCAGGCGCGAGGAAAGCGAATCGAGTAACCCGCGCTGGTGGCGGCGGAGTTCCGTTCGGTAGCCGTCAGGGCGCGGCGGGAGATCGGTTTGGATTGGATGCGGGGAGGCTTTGAAGCAAAAGCCGGCTTCGTCGGCGTGGACTTGCAATTCATGCCAGGCACCGGCGCGCGCCTCCAGAATGTCGAAGGGCAGGGCATCGAACAGTTCGTTGGAAAAATGAACTCCATCGAATGTGTCGAGATTCTGGGGGCTCTCAACCCAATGGATATCGAAGCCCGCGAGTGTGACAGCCTGTTTTTCGCGGAGAATGGAGGCTGGTTCGATGATGGTGAGAGGAACTCCGGCGAGAGGAGTTTCTGAAAGGGCTTTCAGGATATCGCAGGAAAGGCGGCCATCATTTGCGCCCTGCTCGACGAGGCGGAATGTCGGTGGGCGTCCCAGAATCTCCCACATTTCCAAAAACTGGCCTGCCAGAACGGCGCCGAAGACGGGGCCTATGCTCACGCTTGTAAAAAAATCGCCCTCGCGCCCCACAGCAGCGGGGCCAGATGTGTAGTAGCCTTCGAGAGGATCATAGAGGGCAAGCTCCATGTAGCGTGAGAAGCGCATGGGGCCCTGCGTTTCGATTTCCTGGCGGATGCGGTCGCTAAGGCTTGGTGACCTCGCGGACATAGACATTGATTTGACCGCCCGGGCTTTCTTTGACTTCCATGACCTGGAAGGGACGCCGGGAGTCGCGGGAGACTGCGGAGCCATCTGCCGGTGCGGTCATGCCGTTCGGGTATTGAACGATGATGCGGATATTGTCGGTGCGTGATCCAAAGCCTCGTTGTGGCGCGCGCATGACGGCGCGGTCGCCTCCGGCAGCTGTGACATTGAAGCTGCCTTGCAGATAAATCCTCTCGCCGCCGGTGCCTTTTCTCGCAATGTCCGAGAGGTCGCCCGGTGCGACAAGGCGGCCTCTTGGCATGCGGCCGGCATCGTAGACGGGCCAGTTTTTAGAACCAGCCGCTGCGATGGCTTTGGGAGCCTCAGGTGTCGGCGACGGCGATGGTGTGGGGGTAGCGGATGGAGATGGCGACGGCGATGGGGTGGCTGATGGTGCAGGAGTGGGCGACGGTGTGGCTGTGGGTAGCGGGCTTGGTGTAGGCGTAGGAGAGGGCAGTGCGGAGGCTAAAAGGGTGGGTGTAGCCCCAGGAGTTGGTTCTGGCGTGGTGGCGGGTATTGGCTTCTCGACGCGCATCAGGCGGGCCTGTGCGGCGGCTGCGTCTTCAGGCTTGGGGTCCTGTTTTTTTGTCGCGGCGAGGCGGGCCTTTTTACGGAAGTGCTCGTATTTAGCATCCGCTTCGTTTTGGCGGGTGGCATCGACCACAGGCAGGCCGGCGCTCACATTGAGCATCGTGGGCGGTTCGAGGGTGAATGTGCCGTCCGAGGCAACAGACTCGTAGCTCGGATACATAATTGAAACCGTCGTGAGCTTGAGGCGGCCGTCCTTGAGGCGTTCGATGTGAATGATGGCGGCCAGTTCGTTTTCGCGCTTCAGATCAATGTCGAGGCCTGTGAGGAGTGTGCGGTGAAGGGTGGGGATGATACGCTTGCCGGAAGAAAAAATCTGTTCAATCAGGAGGCGTGGGTCGTCCTTTGAAACGGCCAGCGCGGCAACGCCTGAAGGGAAGTAATCACTCCCGGTGAGTTCAAAGGAGTCGAGGATGTTGAAGGTGCCAAGGACATAAGGCACGAGGCCATCAGCGGGCTTGTAGTTGCGGATGTAGTTTCGAATGAGGATTTCATTCGTGCGCTCGAGTTGCCGAGGTTTCATTTTTCCATAGCGCTCGATGATTTGCGGAGCGCGCAGGAATTCTCCGCGAGGTGCCTCGGTGAGTTCAAAGCGCTTGGGGGGCTCGATTTTTTTAAGTTTGGTCAGGACTTCGTGGCTGAATGGCTTTTCCGGATGGCCAAAAACATAAAAGCTTCCGATCCAGCAAGCGATTGCGATGCCGATGAATATCAAGATGAGTATAGTCCAGCCAAAGAGGCCGCCCTCGTCCTTGCGCGCGGGTCTGGACTGCTCGGATTCGGGGTCCTTGAACCAGGCGCGGCTATTTTTTGTCTCCGGATTCGGCATTTTGCTTAGGCCTCGGCGGCTGCAGCGGGTTCGAAAGATGTGCCGCAACCACAGGATCTCGTGGCATGGGGATTGCGAATGCGAAAACCGGCACCCGACAGGCCGTCCTCGTAGTCCAATGAGGATCCTTGCAATTTTGTAGCACTCTCGGGATCGATGAAAACCTTCGCTCCGTTGTGCTCGATGACGGCATCCGAGGGTCTGGCGGAGTCGATTTCCATGACATATTGGAGACCAGCGCATCCACCTTTTTCGACAGCGAGGCGGAGTCCTTCCCCGGAACCTTTGGAGGCAATCAGGTCGAGCAAGGCAACAGCGGCTTGGTCCGTGAGAGTGATCACGCTCTTTTCTTATGAACGAATCCGTGCAAAGTCAAACGACATGGGAAAGATCCGCCTGCTCACAGACGAAGTCGCAAGCCAAGTCGCGGCTGGCGAGGTCGTGGAGCGTCCTGCCTCGGTGGTGAAGGAACTCGTCGAAAACAGTATCGATGCGGGGGCGCGGAGGATTCGTGTGGAATTTGCCCGGGGAGGGACGCAGTTGATTCGCGTCGAGGATGACGGCTCCGGGATGGATCGCGAGGATGCGCTGCTCAGTCTGGAACGGCATGCAACGAGTAAGATCCGAACGGCGGCGGATTTGGCGGATGTCGGAACGATGGGATTTCGCGGTGAGGCGGTCCCGAGTATTGCGAGCGTCTCCAGATTCCGCCTGGTGACACGCCCCGCCGAGGCTGCGGCTGGAACAGAAATCCAGATCGCCGGTGGAAAAATCGAGTCTGTTTCAGACAGCGGAGGTGCTCCGGGAACATCGGTGGAAGTGCGGTCGTTGTTCTTCAACCTGCCGGCGCGGAAAAAATTCCTGCGCGGCGAGGAGACCGAGGCGGCCCATATTTTGCATCAGATGCAGTCGCTCGCCATTGCGCACCCCGATGTGGCGATGACGCTTGTGCGCGACGGGCGGGTTCTGTGGCAGGCTGCCGCCACGAAAGACCACGAGGTGCGCATTCGCGATCTTTTTGGAGCGGATTTTGTATCCCGCCTCATGGCCGTTCAGCCCATCGAGGAAAATGGCATCCTCATCGAGGGCTTCGTGGCAAAACCAGGGGAGGGGAGGCCTGACCGGGAGTTGCAGTTTGTGGTTCTCAACAGGCGAGTGGTTCAGTGTCCGGCGGTCTTTCAATCCCTGCGTGAGGCCTATGCGGAGGCGCTGCCAAAGGGGCGGCATCCTCTCGCAGTTTTAAGGGTTACGATGGATCCGCTTTCTTTCGATTGCAATGTGCACCCCGCCAAGCGCGAGGTGCGGTTGCATCGGCCTGATCAGCTTCGGCAGGCGGTCTATGCGGCTGCTAGGCAAGCGCTGGATGCCTTTCGGACGCCAGTTGAGGCTGCTCCGAAAGAGTTGCCGAGGGCGCAGACTGAAGAGGTGCCGGAGGTGGTTCCTCATCGCCCGTCGCGTCCGGCATTTTCTCCGCCTCCGCAAATGGATCTGCCCGTCATGCCACAGCCTGAGCGAGCGGTAGAGAATGACGATGCCTTTCGTCTTCTGGGAGGTCTTGGTGGGCGCTGGATTCTTATGGAGGGCGCTGAGGGACTTGTCCTGCTCGATGTGAGGGCGGCATCGGAGCGGATTCTTTTCGAGGGCCTTCGTCGCGAGGCCGCAGTGGGTCATGTGGCCTCGCAGCGCTTACTCCTCCCGGAAATCGTCGAGCTCACGCCAAAGGATGCGGTGTGGATTTCCGAAAATCTTGAAGCCTTGCAGAAGGCGGGATTTTTACTCGAAGCCTTCGGCGGATTTTCCTTCAAGGTTGAGGCCCTGCCATCATGCCTCTCGGAGAGGGATGCGCGCGCGGCGTTGCTCGATGTGTGTGAAACTCTGCGCTCCACCGGTCTCCTCGGCTCGGGCCAACCGGTGCTTGATGCCCTCGTGCGCTCGGTCTCGCGCATCGCCGCATTGAATGGGTTCGACTACGAGGAATCCCGTGCGCGCCGCTTGGTGCGGGAGTTGCTGAAATGCGAGTTGCCCTACGCCTGTCCGCAAGGAAGGCCAACCATGATCCAATGGTCGTTCAGCGAGCTGGATCGAAAGTTTGGTCGCTGATTTCCTCCGCTCGCGGGTTGCCTGAGGGAAACTGGTGTGAGATAAGTCGCCCATGCCCGATCTCCGAATCGAACCAGCGACATTGGACGACCTGCCCGAGTTGACTGAACTCCTCCGCGACTTGTTTCTTCAAGAGGCGGATTTTCAGCCGGACTACGAGAAGCAAATGCGAGGTCTGCGCTTGATTTTGGAGCAGCCTGCCAGGGGGCGGATTTTTGTTCTTCGAAATGAGAGAATGATCATTGGTATGATCAACCTTCTCATCACCATCAGCACGGCGGAGGGCGGCTTTGTGCTGGTGCTGGAAGACCTGGTGGTGCACCGCGACCATCGCGGGAGCGGCTACGGGTCGCGCCTCTTGCAGCACGCAATCGGCTTCGCGCGTGAGAAAAAATTTCTCCGCATCACACTTCTTACCGACAATCCCGAGGAGTCGCGGAGGTTTTATCTCAAGCATGGCTTTGTCGAAAGCGAGATGAAGCCGATGCGCTATTTTGTGGATCATGAATCCTGATTTCCTCGCAAGGGAGGTTGGACATTGAGCGCAGAAATCAAGACCGCATTCGTGCTTGGCGCCGGGCTGGGAACCCGTCTGCGGCCTCTCACCGACGAACGCCCGAAGCCTCTCGTCCCGATTTTCAACAAGCCGCTCATCACTTTTGCGTTTGATCACTTGATTGCAGCAGGAATCACCCGATTCATTGTCAATACGCACCACCGGCCGGAAGCCTACACGCGCTGGCTTGGCGAGGCTAACGGCTGCGCGGAGTATCGCGGATGCCCTGTTTTTTTTCGCCATGAACCGGTGCTTCTCGAGACAGGCGGTGGCATCAAGAACGCCGCCGACCTCATCGGAGATGAGCCCTTTCTGGTTTACAACGGAGATGTCCTCGCTGACTTCCCGCTGCAGGGTCTGATCGCATCGCACCGGCGCTCGGGCCACATCGCAACGCTTGCGCTGCGCGCCTCTGGCTCGGAGCGCCGCATTCAGTGCGATCCCTCGACAGGTCGCATCACCGACATGCGCGGTCTCATTGGTGGCCGCTCCGAGCCGTCCTTTCTTTTCACAGGCGTGAGTGTTTTTTCTCCTGAAATTTTCCAACACATCCCGGCGGGGGAAGTTGTTTCCATCATCCCTGTGTTGGTCGACCTCATGCGTCGCGGAATGCCGGTGGGCGGAGAGTTGATCGATGAAGGAGTGTGGTTTGATATCGGAAATATCCCGTCCTACATGGGTGTGCACCGGATTTTGAACGATGGAGCGCATGCCTTTTCTTACCTTCCCGCCGACTGGCTGAAGCCGGTTCAAAGCGGTGCGCGCATTTGCCCGGGAGCCTCGATTGCAGGCTGCTCGGCAGTCGCGGCAGGTGTGGATGTGGGAGAGGATGCCGTGTTGGAAAATGTGATCGTCTGGCCGGATGCAAAAGTCGACGCGGGGATGCGCCTGCGCGATTCTGTGGTCACATCCCTGAGTGTGTGCCAATGCGATTGCGCGCCGGGATCGTTCGGTGCATAGTCTGGGCGTCTTCGCCGACATGGTGCTCCGCTCAAAAAACAAAATTCTCGCTGTTCTTTTTATGACAGCCGCGTGTCTCGTCGGATGCGCCACGCAGAGCTTCGATCCCGACAAAGCGCCGGAGTTTTTGGTCCAATCGGACTACGCTCCGTTCTACTCTCTCGGGCCGGGACAAGAGCGCGGGCCGGATGCTTCGCTGCAGCGTGGAGAGCGTGTGAAAATGCTGCGCCGAGAGTTTGGTTTCAGCTATGTGGAGATCACGGGCGGTCGCACGGGCTACATCGCCAACGAAGAAATTGCTCCCGCCCCGGAGCGCCAGCCTGAGCCCTCCGCGAGCCCCGCTCGCAAACGCTCGCAGAGCGGTTCGGCGGGCATTTCCAATGCGTTTGAAAACACTGTTCCAATGCCTGAAATAGAGGCGCTGCCGGAACCTGTTGATGTGCTTCATCCGATTTCCGAGATTGAAGCCCCGGCCGATTCGAAGCCGGAATTCCGCTATTGAATTCGCTTCGGAATCTCTTCGTGGGATGTCGTCACGGCGGAGACAAGAACGCGGCTTATAAAAATTTTCATTTTTTCTCTTGCTAACTTTTCGCGTCTCTGTAGCTTCCCCCTTCCCGCAAAGCCTCGAGGGGGATGGAATCAACAAATTATCGAAGATTCCTTTCCTTTGAAACCTGAAGCAGCGCGGAAAATAGAAACATGAAAAACAACGCACACGCTCCAGCCACAGTCGCTACGAAAGCGATGGCGAGTCATTGTGCTGTCGAAAAATTTTGATCATGAGCGCCACCGTTCTTACAGCCGCAGACGCCGCCAAGGCGAAGATTGAACTCATCACAGAGGAAGCCAAGGGCAACCAGGCTGTGCATGATGTGGTCGTTGCACTCCAAGCAGCCCGCCGCAGTGGCACTGCCTGTGCAAAGACCAAAGCCGATGTGAATCTCTCGGGTCGCAAGCCATGGCGTCAAAAAGGAACAGGCCGCGCCCGCGCCGGATATTTCTCCAGCCCTGTCTGGGTCGGTGGTGGTGTGGCCCATGGACCAGTTCCACGCGATTACACAAAGAACACCCCGAAGGCCGTCAAGAAACTCGCCCTCCGCAAAGCTCTCAGTGCCCGCATCGCTCTCGGCGATGTTTTGCTCGTCGACAGCTTTGTTGTGGCAGAACCCAAGACCAAGCAGTTCGTCACTCTTCTTCGTTCCGCAACCCCGGATGCCCGCAAGACCCTCATCGTTTCCGAAGGGTTTGATGAAAATACTTTCAAGGCCGCTCGCAATGTGGCCACCGCCCAACTCACCCGCGCATCCGATGTCAATACCGAGCACCTCCTCGCATTTGATAAAATTATCGTGACTCGTGGTGCTCTCGACAAAATTTCCGAAAGGCTCGCGTAATGAATACTGAAGTTTACGACCACATTGAAACAGTCCTGCTGACCGAGAAAGCAACTCTGCTTTCCGAAAAGCTCAACAAATACGTCTTCCGTGTTCGTCCATCGGCCAACAAGCTGCAAATCAAGCGTGCCATTGAGGTGATCTTTAAAAAGAAGGTCGCTGATGTGAACACCGCCAATTTCGCAGGAAAGAAAAAGCGCGAGCGTCGTGCCGATTTCGGCCGTCAAGCCAACTGGAAGAAAGCAATCGTCACCTTGAAAGAGGGCGAAAAACTCGATCTCGTCTAAGAAATACAGACCATGGCCATCAAAACTTTCAGACCACTCACCCCCGCCGCCCGCTTCAAGGCGCTTCCGGATTTCGCTGAGATCACGAAGACCAAGCCGGAAAAAAGTCTCACAGAACCAATCAAACGCACAGGCGGTCGTAACAATCAGGGCCGCATCACCATGCGTCATGTTGGCGGAGGGCACAAGCGCCGCTACCGCATCATTGACTTCAAGCGCAGTCGTCGCGACGCGCTGGCTGAAGTTGTTGCCATCGAATACGATCCCAATCGCACAGCGCGTATTGCTCTTCTGAAATATGAAGACGGCGAGAAAGCCTACATCTTGGCACCTGTTGGTCTTGAAGTGGGTCAAAAAGTGGTGGCTGGTGAGAAAGCTGATCCGAATGTCGGAAATGCCCTCCCGCTCAAGTCTATCCCGTTGGGCACCTCCATTCACAATGTCGAATTTATTCCCGGCCGTGGCGGACAGATCGTCCGTAGCGCCGGTTCCGTAGCCGTTCTGGCTAACCGCGAAGGTGGTTACGCTCTGGTTAAACTGGCATCCGGTGAAATCCGCCGCATCAATGAGAATTGCTACGCGACAGTCGGCCAAGTCGGAAACTCCGACCACATGAATGTTTCTTCAGGAAAAGCCGGCCGCAGCCGCTGGCTCGGCATCCGTCCACATGTTCGTGGTATGGTCATGAACCCTGTCGATCACCCAATGGGTGGAGGCCAAGGCAAGAGTAAGGGCGGTGGCGGTCGTCACCATCCGATGTCCCCATGGGGCCAGCTCGCGAAGGGCTTCAAGACCCGCCGCAAACATAAGCCTAGCGATACGTTCATCGTTCAGCGCCGTAAATCCAAAGCTAAGAACTAATCATGGCACGCTCACTTAAAAAAGGCCCGTATGTCGAGTGGAAGCTCCTCGACAAAATCGACAAGATGAACGAATCGGGCGGTAAAAAACCAATTAAAACCTGGTCACGCCGCAGCACGATCACTCCAGACTTTGTCGGACACACTTTTAACGTTCACAATGGCAAAACATTTATCCCTGTTTTTGTAACAGAAAACATGGTTGGCCATAAGTTGGGTGAATTTTCCCCAACGCGTATCTTTAAGAAACACGGTTCTCACACCGCAAAAGTGACCAAATAAACGCATGAGGGTTGTCGCCACGGCGGCAGCACTCATCATCCTGCCAACGCTTTTCATAGCCAAGGCTCAGGATGAACGATCTTTGACAGATATTGAATCACGAATTGGGAATACCAAGACGAAAGTCTCGGTCTCCGATTCTAATACTATTGGTGCCTTGAGGGAAAAACTCCTCTTGGCCGAAACGACCATTAGCGCGCTGACTGCTACAGTAGCGGAAATGGGAAATAGTGCCGAAGCAAGCCGCCGCGAACTTGAAGATGCAAATCTCAGGCTCGAAGCGGTTGCTGCAACCGAAAAAGACAGCAAAACAGAAACCCTGGAAGCGCGATTGCTTCAATGTCTTCGCGAACTGCGTGTCATAAAAAATGACAAAGATTCTGCGAGGCAACAATTGTTAATGCTGTCCGAAGCAATTCAAATGCTTCTATTAACTTCAGCGGAAACAAATCCGCAAAGTCGACTCACCGTCGAATCTGAGTTAAGAAAAACAAGCGAACTGCTGGGAGATAATATTCGATTGCAACAAAATAGCATAGAACCAAGCCTCGCAAGTGGTGTTGTTCTTGATACAAGAGAAGAAATATCCCTTGTTGTTGCAAATATAGGCAGAGCCCATGGGGTCAAAGTCGGAATGCCATTTCAAGTATATCGTAATGGCAAAGTTATAAACTCCATCAAAATAGTTGATGTCCGGGAAAAAGTTTCCGGCGGCGTGATTCAATCTCTTACGACTGAAACTACTCGTATAGAAAAGGGCGACATCCTCAAGGTGGATGCCCAAAAATAAATAAACACAACATAACAATGCAGGTAAAATCGATTCATAGGTTCGCCAAAATCTCGGCCTTCAAGGCTCGCGAGGTCACTCGTGCCATTCAAGGGTTGCCAGCTACCGACGCAGTCGATCTCCTGCGTTTCACACCCAAAAAAGCAGCAGGCCTCATCCTCAAGACGCTCAAAAGCGCCATAGCCAACGCTGAGAATAACAATCAACTCAATCCCAACGACCTCGTTGTTAAAGAAGCCGTCGTTGGAGAAGGGCCGACACTCAAGCGCTTTCAGCCAAAGGCTCGTGGCAGCGCCGGTCCCATCCGCAAGCGCACCAGCCACATCAGCGTGACTCTTACGGACGAAGTTGAAATCGTTCGTCGCGGTGACAAGCCGAAGAAAAAATCTGCGAACAAGAAATCGACCGCAAAGAAGAAAGCTCCTGCAGCCCAAGTCGCGGCGACAACATCAACAGAAGCCTCCGCCACAACTGCGGAAACTAAGGAATAATCATGGGACAAAAAGTTAATCCAATCGGATTCCGCCTCCCCGTCACTCGCGACTGGGGTTCACGCTGGTATGCCTCGCGCAAAGATTTTGCCGACTACCTCATTGCTGACGAAAAAATCCGCAATGTTCTCAAGAAAAAGCTGAAACAAGCTGCCATTTCACGCATCGTCATCGAACGCGCTTGGAACAGCGTTCGAGTCACAATTCACACCGCCCGTCCAGGCGTTGTCATTGGTCGTCGTGGCCAAGAAATTGAAAGCCTTACCAAAGAGGTCAGCGATCTCGCTGGTGGCAAGCAAGTTAAAATCGACATCGTCGAGGTTAAGAATCCAGATATGGATGCCCAACTCGTCGCTGAAAATGTCGCATCCCAACTCGAGCGTCGCATTTCTTTCCGTCGCGCCATGAAGCGCGCAGTTCAAATCACCATGGAACAGGGTGCCTTGGGCATCAAAATCCGTGTTGCCGGCCGCCTTGGTGGAGCCGAAATCGCCCGCACCGAGCGCTACCACGAGGGCAAAGTCCCACTTCACACTCTCCGCACTCCGATCGACTACGGTTTCACAGAGGCGGAGACAGTCGCCGGTAAAATCGGCGTTAAGTGCTGGATTTGCAAGAAAGTGGAAGAAGTTCCAGAAAAAACTCAGGAACCTCGCCAATCATCACCAGCGGCCCAAGCCCCGGCTGACGCTCCGCAGGCTGTATAAACTCTCGAGGAACTTCAAGTAAAAGGATAATACTATGCCATTGATGCCAAAACGCGTGAAGTATCGCAAGACGCAGCGGGGAAGCCGCAAGGGTCTCGCTTCACGCAATACCACAATTGATTTCGGTGAATTTGGTCTCCAGACATTGGAGCGCGGATGGATCACCAATACCCAGATTGAAGCCGCTCGTGTTGCTCTCACCCGTAACATGAAGCGTAAAGGCAAGCTCTGGATTCGAATCTTTCCTGATAAATCCGTTACTGCCCGTCCGCCTGAAACCCGAATGGGTAAAGGTAAAGGCCAGCCCGAATACTGGGTGGCCGTTGTCCGTCCTGGTAACATTCTCTTTGAATTGGATGGAATTTCTGAAACTGTTGCCCGCGAATCTCTTCGCTTGGCAGCAAATAAACTCCCGCTTCGCACGCGGTTCCTAACTCGCCACCACGCAGCGTAATCGCCGTTATGAAAATCAAGGAAATTCAGGAACTCACTCCAAAAGAACTCGTTTCCCGCAAGCGGGAACTCAAAGAAGAGATGTTCAATCTGCGAATTCAGCAACAAAGCTCCCAGCTCGAGAGACCACATCTCATTCGGGTAGCCCGTCGCAATGTCGCACGCATCGAAACCGTTCTCAGCCGCAAGGCCCGGGAAGCAGCAGCCAAGTAGTCAATGGAAGATACAATCACTCCCGAAACCGCACAAACCGAGTCCCGTGGACTGCGCAAGGTTCGTGTCGGTGAAGTCGTCTCGAATAAGATGGATAAAACCATTGTTGTTCGCACAATCACACGCGTGCCGCATCCAAAATTTGGAAAAATCACCAAGCACGTCACCAAATTCCATGCTCACGATGAGAAAAACGAAGCCCAAATCGGCGACCGTGTGAGCATTATGGAAACCCGCCCGCTCAGCCGCACCAAGCGCTGGCGCCTCGTCGAAGTTCTCAAACACTAAATTGCCATGATTCAAATCCGCTCACGCCTCGATGTCGCCGACAACACCGGTGCCCGTATGGCCACCATGATCGGTGTCATCGGCAAGGCAACTCAAACGGCCCGCATCGGTGACATTATTACTGCCAAC
>JBILMW010000058.1:0-13516 GCA_044375335.1 Terrimicrobiaceae bacterium
TAAAAAAACGGCTGCGACTGTCGCAGCGGGTGTTCCGATTTTACGACTGCATGGTTCTAACACGGTCGGCTCCAAAATGGGTCCGAGTCTCATCCAAGGTTTTCTACAAACGAAAGGTGCCTCTCAATTCCATACGGAACAAGGAAGCGTGCCGGTCGAGCGCCGTATCACATTTTTCCTGCCAAAGGACTCAGCACCCAGCCTCGCGGAGGTGCATTCCCATGGCTCTCGAACCGGTTTTGCGAGCCTTGCCAATGGCACTTGCGATATCGCGATGTCATCCAACGAGGTGAAGGACGAAATGCACGAGGAATTATTCAAAAGAGGTATCGGCGACATGCGGACGCCCACATGTGAACATGTTATCGGATTGGATGGCCTAGCTGTAATCATCCACTCGACCAACCCGGTTTCTCGACTGAGTAAAGACCAGATTGCCGATGTTTTTTCAGGAGCCATCCGCGATTGGTCGGAGTTGGGCCGCGAAAAAGGTGGGCCAATCCGCTTGTATGCGCGGGATGCCAATTCCGGAACTTTCGAATCATTCCAAGCCATGGTGCTGGGCAGCAAAACGCTGAGCCCTGAGGCGCGCCGTATTGAGGACAGCACGGAACTCTCGGAGGGCGTCTCCAACGACCCAGATGGGATGGGTTTTGTTGGCCTGCCCTACATCAAGAATTGCAAAGCCGTAGCGGTGGGAGACGGCGAGTGTGCTCCACTCATTCCAACGCCATTCACCGTTGCCACCGAGGATTATGTTCTCTCGCGTCGCCTCTATTTTTACTCTCCTTCGACTCCCAGCCACCCATGGGTTCGAGAACTGGTGGAGTTTTCTCTGGGACCGGCCGGACAAGAAATCGTGAGCAAGTCGGGATTCATCAAGCAATCGATTGATCCACATCGCATCAATGTGCCATCCGGAGCGCCCGAGCAGTATATTGCGCTTTCCCAAGGAGCCGAGAGGCTTAGCTTGAGCCTGCGATTCAATTCCAGCGAATCACAATTGGATACCAAAGCTTCAAGGGATCTGGATCGTCTTGTCGCCGCGTTACTCCAACCTCGGTTTGAGAAGAGTCAAGTCCTGCTGATCGGATTTTCCGACGATTCGGGCGATGCTTCAAAGGACATCGAACGCTCCAAAAAATTTGCCGAGATGGTCTCCGGCGAGTTGGAAATGCGTGGCGTGAAAGCCCAAGCCGTCGAGGGTGTGGGGTCTGTTTTGCCGATTGCCAGCAACGCGACAAAGGCTGGTCGCAGCAAAAACCGACGAGTTGAAGTCTGGATCAAGAAGCCGGGAAATTAAGCCCATCTCGCCTTGGCGCTCTGCGAAACGCTTGCGCCGCAATCCACGCGATTGCATCATGGGTCGACTGTGAATCAACCACTCCTCATTGCTGGCCGTTCGTTTTCATCCCGTCTCCTTCTTGGAACCGGCAAGTTTTCCTCGAATGAAACCATGCGCGATGCGCTGGAGGCGAGTGGATGCGAAATCGTGACGGTTGCCCTGCGACGGGCTGATCTGAGCGGAAAAAAAGACCCCTTCGCGAACATTCTCGATTTCATTGATCCGAAAAAATACCTCCTCCTGCCAAATACCAGCGGCGCGATGAATGCGGAAGAGGCGGTGCGCCTGGCGCGACTCGCTGCGGCATCGGGGCTTCCCAAGTGGGTGAAACTCGAAATCCACCCCGACCCGCATTATTTGCTACCGGACCCCATCGAGACGCTGGCGGCTGCGGAGATTTTGGTTAAGGAAGGATTCATTGTTTTGCCTTACATCAATGCCGATCCCGTTCTGGCGCGTAGGCTTCAGGATGTGGGCACGGCGACCGTGATGCCGCTTGGTTCGCCCATTGGCAGCAACCGGGGGCTCGATACTCGCTCGCAGATTGAAATCATCATCAAGCAAGCCACCGTCCCTGTTGTGGTGGATGCCGGGATCGGAGCGCCCAGCCACGCTGCTGAGGCATTGGAAATGGGTGCTGATGCCGTGCTGGTGAACACAGCCATCGCAGCGGCCGAAGATCCCGTGCGTATGGCAAGAGCCTTCAGAGTTACCGTCGAAGCCGCCCGCGAAGCCCACGAGGCAGGTCTACCGATGCGACTCGATCATGCATCCGCCACAAGCCCCCTCGCAGCGTTTTTGAAGTCGGCTTGAATTACATCCCTGCTTTGTGCTGGAGAGCAGAAAGTGCGCTGGCGAGTGAGTCGATGTCCGTTTTCGTGTGTCCTGCAGTGAGGGTGATGCGGAGGCGGGCTGAGCCTTTGGCGACGGTTGGAAAACGAATCGCAGGAACCAGGAATCCGCTGTTGAAAAGTTCGGCGGATGTTTGAACGGCGCTTGTTTCGGCTCCAATCACGACTGGAAGAATGGCACTCGCTGGAGTTGGTAAAGCGAGCAAGGATTGGAGGTGGCGGAGGTTTTCCCATAGAGAGGCGCGCAGGGAATCGCCCTCCGGCGAGGCTGAAATTTCGAGGGCTTTGCGAGAGGCTGCAGCGACAGGGGCCGGCGGCGATGTGGAAAAAATGAAGCTGCGGGCGCGATTGATGAGAAAATCCCGGAGCTTGCGACTGCCCGCGATGTAGGCGCCATGAGAGCCAAGCGCCTTGCCCAGAGTTCCCATTTGGATCTCGATACGCTCGGCCACGCCGAGCTCGTCGGCCAATCCCCTGCCCTGCCTTCCCGTAACTCCGACAGCATGGGCTTCGTCGAGGAAGATCCATGCGCCGTGGCGGTCCTTGAGTTCCACGATATCACGCAGCGGGGCGCGGTCGCCGTCCATGCTGTAGATGGATTCCGCGACTATGAGTTTGCGCGCGGCGGGATGTTTTTTGGAGGCCCACTGGAGGTGACTTTCCAGTTTTCCGAGGTCGTTGTGTGGAAAAACACGCAGCGTGGCACCACTCAGGCGGACGGCATCGACCAGACAGGCGTGCGAGAGTTTATCGAGAATAATGACATCCCCCGCCCCGCAGAGCGCAGGGATGGTGCCCATGGCGGCGGCGTAGCCACTGGAAAAGGAGAGGGCAGCGGGCGTTTGCTTGAAATCGGCGATGGCGTCGTCGAGTTCCTCATGAGCGGCGAGCGTGCCGCAGATGAGGCGCGAGGCTCCCGATCCAAATCCCGAGCGCTCCCACTCGGCCATGGCGGCCTGCTTCAATGCTGGATGCGTTGCCAGGCCGAGGTAGTCGTTTGAGGAAAAATTCAGGAGCTGTCTTCCCTCCCTCGCAACCCGGACCTGTTGTGCACCCTCGAGAGCGGAGAGCCTACGGGTGAGACCTTTGGACTCGATCTCCTGAAGACCGGCGAGCAGGAACTGATCAAGCGAGGATTCGCTGTGGGAATTCATCAACCGGCAGCGATGAGTGAGGCCATCTCGCGAACAGCATTTTCGAGACCTATCGAGACGGCGCGGGATATGATGGAGTGTCCGATATTCAACTCCTCCAACCCTGGCAGTGAAAGGATGGGCGTGGTGTTCCCGTAGTTGAGGCCGTGTCCGGCATTGACGCGAAGGCCGAGAGAGAGCGCCAAAGCCGCGCCACGCTTGAGCTTTTCGAGCTCGGACTCCCGCTCGAGGCCAAACTTGTTCGCATAGGAGCCCGTGTGGAGTTCCACAAATGCGGCACCGAGCGCTGCAGCGGCGCGGATTTGTGCTTCTTCGGCGTCGATGAAAAGGCTCACCCTCGAACCCGCATCTTGCAGGCGGCCGATGACACTCCGAAGGGTCTTGTCGTGCGTCACGCAATCCAACCCGCCTTCAGTGGTGACTTCGCGCCTGTGCTCGGGGACGAGGCAAACATCCTCGGGACGGATTCGCAGAGCGATAGCCACAATATCCTCGGAAACGCCCATCTCCAGATTGAGCTTCGTGGTGATCTTCTCGCGAAGCAGAAAGATATCACGGTCCTGAATGTGGCGGCGGTCTTCGCGAAGGTGGGCGGTGATACCCACCGCGCCGGCTTTCTCTGCTACGAGCGCGGCCGCGACGGGATCCGGCTCGACATTCGGGTTATCCGGCGTTTCGCGATAGCGGGCCTGGCGCAGTGTGGCCACATGGTCGATGTTGACTCCAAGACTTGGCATAGATGGTTTTATTGGGATGCTGCCGAACGCTTGATTCGAATGCGGCAGGAGATTTCATCCACCGCCCCCGGCCCGAGTGTGCGCAGGCCGAGGCCGTTGTGAATCGCGTTCGGAAATGCGCTCCAGGGCTCGACACAGAAAAAGTCGGACTCCGGCTTCTCGGTCCAAGTCGTGACGCAAACCCAATCTTCGGGGCGCTTGCTGGGATTCTCGAAGGAAATGGCTTTGCCAGACGCGGCATGGGACATCACAACGCGCTCAAGGTCGGGCTCTGAGTGAAAGCGGTCGATCCAAGCCGGATCCGAGAGCGAAGCTGACTCCTGGGAGGCCGTGTCGAAGGAAATCGATCCATCGGCAAAGTTTTGGCGTCCCCATTTTCCGCAAGGCAAGGAGAGTTGCCAATCGGCCCGCTCGGCGGCCGGGACATGGAAGTAATAATGATGTCCAGCCGACCATGGCATGGGTTGATCACCTCGATTGGCAACACGGAAGCTCGTGAGCAGTGCATCCGACTCGATGCGGTGAGTTACTTCCAGACGGAACGCGAACGGGTAGCAGGCCATGGTGGTTTCGTTCGAATCCAGGCGCAGTGTGACGGAATCCTCCCCAGCCTCGAGGACGCGGAAAGGCAAGTCTTTTGCGAACCCGTGCATTGGTGCTGGGCGCTGGACGCCCGAGGCATCGATCCATGAGCCGATCCGGCCATTGGCATAGGTGCGGGCGATGAAGGGAAAGAGAAGCGGGTCGCCGCCTCGAACCTTCGCCACGCGGTCCCAGTCGGCATCCGTGGGCCAACCGATGATGTCCCAACCGGGCACACTCCAGGAAAGGAGCCTCGCGCCATGCGCGGGCGAGACAAGAGCACTGGCATCCCCCGATTGTATTTTGAGGACAGGTTGATTTTGAAAAATTTCCAGATTCATAAATTTCTTTGAGCAATGACAAGCAGCCCTCGCAGCGTCAGGAGCGGGTCGACGACATCGAACAACCCGACTTGGCCTGCAATAAGCTGGGCATCCCCGCCGGTGGCGATGATGCGTGGGCGTTTCTTAGGAAAAGCCTCGGAGCGGATTTGCGCGAGGATTTCCTTCACCAGTCCACGGTATCCATGCACAGCACCGGACAGCATGGCATCCCTCGTCGAACGGCCCACAGCGGTGGTTGGCTCGCGGAGTGTGATATTTGGCAGCAAGGCTGTGCGATCATGCAGGTAGCCGGTCATGGCATTGAGTCCCGGAGCAATGACGCCGCCGATGTAGTCGCCGGCGCGGGAGATGACATCGAAAGTCACGGCTGTGCCAAAATCCACCACCACGCCTGGAAAGCCATGCAGAGCGGCACAGGCGGCCGCATTGGCCAGGCGGTCTGCCCCGATGGTGCGTGGCGAGGGGTAATCAATCCCAACGCCGAGATCGAGATGAGCTCCGACTTCCAGCACGCGATCAAATGCGGCATGGATGACAGGGTTTTTGGAGGGAACGACGGAGGAAAGGACAACGGCTTCGATTTGTTTGGAGGGATACAGCGCCCGAATCTGCGCGGCATCCAGAGACGGAGTGGGCAGGCGCTTGACCCGCGAAAGGGAGTTGCCAGCGGCGAGGCAAAGTTTCGTGAACGAATTACTGATGTCGATGAGGAGGATTTTTTTCATGCGTCGGCCTCCGGAGCGCCCTTGGCGACGACCGCAGCAATTACCAAGTCGCCGGAGACATTGAGGGCGGTCCGGCACATATCCAAAAACCGGTCGATTCCGAGAATGATCGCAATGGCATCCGGCGGAACATTGATGGAAAGAAGAACACCCACGACCAGAGGGAGCGATCCACCGGGAACTCCAGCGGTGCCTATGCCTGCCATCACGCACATAAGGGCAACGACGATTTGTTGGGTAAGAGTGAGATCGACTCCGAAAACCTGAGCCAGAAAAAGAACGGTGACTCCCTCGTAGAGTGCGGTGCCATTCTGGTTCGCGCTGGCTCCGACGGTCAGAACAAAGCGGGCGATGCGAGGTGGGATGGAGAGGTTTTTTTCGGCCACGCGAAGGGCAACGGGCAGTGTGGCATTGCTGGACGAGGTGCTGAAGGCGGTGATGATCGCCTCCTTGGCATCCCTCAAAAAACGCACGGGCGAACGGGAGGCGAAAAAGCGGAGTGTGAGGGGATAGACCACAAATTGTTGGAGCGCGAGGCCAAGCAGCACAACGCCCACATACAGGCCAAGGGTGCGAAAGAGGTCCAAGCCCAGACGCGCCGCAACAGCAAAGGCCAGGCAGGCGACACCGAAAGGTGCCAACCGCAAAGCAAAGCCGATGATCACCATGGAAACCTCGAACATTCCCTCAAAGAATCCCCTCAGCGTGGCCGTGCGGTCGCGAGGAGCGATGGTGAGGGCGACACCGACGAACAGACTGAAAACCATCACAGCCAAGAGCCCACCACCTTTGTTTTCGGGATTGAAGGCATTCACCGCCTCGGCGAGGGGGTTTTCAGGAATGAAGTTGAGAAGGGTGGTGGCGACGGATTGGGATTGGCTGCCACGCTCGATACTTTTTTGGGAGGCCCCGGCATAGGTCTGGACGAGCGACTCGCGGCTTTCGGCAGGAAGCGAGCGCCCCGGCTCGATGAGATTCACAAGGCCGAGAGCAATGCCGACGCTTGTCGCGGAGAGGGCAAATGTGGCGAGGAGGGCGCGCCAACCCACACGCCCCAGCGTTCGGACATCCCCCATCTCCATCGTTCCAATCACGATGGCTGAAAGAATCAGCGGGATGACGACCATGAAAATGATTCGCAAAAAAATCCGCCCGGCGGGTTGAATGACCTGATCAATCCACCAGTTGAGCGAGGGAAGGGCCGCTTCGGGCAGGAGAGCGCCGGCGGCGAGGCCGAGGACGAGCCCCAGCACCAATCCCCCCAGAATTCGAGTGGCCTGGGAGCGGGAGGCCGCGCTTTCAGACATGGTCAGCGGGAGAGGTCGCCCTGGGTGAGAAGTTTGAAACTCTCGCCGAGAAGCACGGAAGTGGCGCACTCGATGTCATCGACATGCAAGGCGAGAACGGCACGCCCACGGGGGCGGACCAAAAGAGGGTAGCTGAAATGGACATTCACTTCCGCCATGAGGAGGGCTGCGAGCAATTTCGAAAGATCGCCGGGACCGTCGGCGAGCTCGACCACCATAAGCTCGCAGGAGCTGTGCGGAATGTTGTGCTCGCGGAAAAGCTCCTCGGTGCGGTCGGGGTCACTCACGATGATTCGACTGATCGCCGACTCGTAGGACTCGGCAATGCTGAGGGCGAGAACGATGATGTTGTTCTCATCGAGCAGGCGCACGACTTCACGAAGAGCACCGACTTTGTTTTGTAGAAAAACGGAGAATTGCCGGACCTGCGGGCTGTTGAGTTTCTCGGTGGTGGATGCGACGGCCATAGGTTGGTTACTTGTAGGAATATACCATGCAGGTATCGACTTTGTCACCTTCCGTCATGATCAAGCGGATGAAATACCTGCCACTGCGGATCACGGAAATGCCGGCTGTGGCGCACGAGGCATTGCCAGAGTATTCCTGCCCCGCAGGGTATCCCCAAGCATCGAAAATCGACACCTTGAGTTGCGAGTAGGGATCGAGATTTGCGGAGGAGAAGCGGTAGTCATTCCCGGCAAAAAGATGCACCTCGATGAGCATGGGAACACCCTTTGATAGCGTGCCGGACCAAAAGCCATCATGAATCTGATAGCCCTCACCGGCATTTCCCGCAGCGAGTTCCAGAGCGAGGCTGCGAGGGCTTTTGTCGGGGGAATTCCAGTCCAGCGGC
The DNA here is from genome assembly GCA_044375335.1 of Terrimicrobiaceae bacterium. Lineage (GTDB taxonomy): Bacteria > Verrucomicrobiota > Verrucomicrobiia > Chthoniobacterales > Terrimicrobiaceae > UBA967. The sequence goes on from JBILMW010000058.1 coordinate 7,899, forward strand.
GAGGGATTCGCCACTCCGCCGCCATCTTGTTGGGCATGGGAGACAGCCAGGGCCAAAAAGAAAAACAACAGAGGCAACATCCGCTTCATCATTTTTTGGAGTCCGCCATCGTGGCTGCCGCTGCGATCGTGGACATGGTGGAAGCGAGGCTCTGAACAGCCGTGGGCGGGAGAAACGAAGGCGAGGCGGACATAAGGGTGGACGCTGACCTGAGGCCCTCGGCGAGCTGCCTGATGAGGGGTGTTTTTTTCGAGTTTTCGGGAAGGTTTTCCACGCGGCTCAGGATACGAGCGGCGATTTCGGGCTGAGCGAGCAGGTCGGTGGATGAGGGATTTTCCCCGGCCGCAAGGAGGTTCGAGGCCATATCCAACTGGCGGACCCAGGAACCCGCCATGGCCAGCACGACGAGGGGGTTGTCTTTTTGCTCCAGCAGGCAGAGTCGAATATCATTTTGCATGGCATCCAATTCCTCCCGCAGGCGCCGCCAGTCGCTGACATCGGCAAAGTCGGAAATGCTCTGGCTTCGGGCCAGGATTTGATGGCTCACATTCAGCTTTTTGGCGAGCAGAAGGATGTCGCGCGCGCTGTTTTTCACACTCTGGCCATCCTGGGCCTCGATGGCCATGAAGCCGTCAGCGACGAGGATGCCGAGTTGCAAGGCGATAATTTCGCGGTCGGAGGTGGTGGCCGGAACGACAGGACGGAGGACTTTGCTCCAGTTCGGTTGGCATTGTTTGTCAACGGCGAGAAAAAACTCCCCGGGCGTGGGAATGGAAACCGTATCGAGAAACGAAGCATCGCGCATTTGCTCCGGCGTGAGGCGTTCCTCGGCGGCAGGCGCAAGGGATGGTATCGCCATCAAGATGAGGGCTGCTGTTCGGAGGATTTTCGAAAGCATGCGCAAACCTACACCCACCGGCAGCACTTATCAAAGACTCAAAAACTAGCGGCGTGCAAAGGCGCCCCCGAGCTCAGTCTTCGAAAAGCACCTCGCGCATGAGGTGGTAGATTTTTGTATTCTCGAAGCTTCCTTTGACCTCCTCGGCCTTCTTGCCTGCGGCGCGAACGAGAATGCCGCCGGACGCGTCGCTCAATGTTCCCCAAGTAATAACAAAGGGATGAGCCACTCCCGCGCGGTCGGGTTTCGAGAGAAAGGGCTTCCCCTCGGAGTCGAGTCCATAGGGAGCGCCGTTGGTGTCCTTGCCGCCGGCCGCTTTGGCGATCAAATCGGGCTTCGGAGGAAAACCCAGCACATCCATGGACCCAGCCGAACTGTCGGCGGCTGTGATCAAGAGGGTTTCAGGATTTTTTTCGACGAAATCCAGAGCGGTTCCGAAGGCATCGTCGGCGCGTTTCAGAGCATCCAACACGCCGCGGGCATTGTTGAAGTTTGCAAAGTTGTCGGCCCCCTCCTCTTCAACGACGAGCAAAAATGGCCCCGGCGCCAGAAGGCGCAGAGCTGCGGATGTCATTTCCTGAAGGGTGGGCGCATCGGGCGAGTAGGTCGGCAACCCGAGGGCCTTCAATTTGTCGGCCTCCATGTCGTTGAACGAGTCCTGCTCGGCAAAAATCCCAAGAAGTTTCTTGGTGCCGGACGGCACGGACGCGAGTTCGGTGCGATCGAAGACAACCGTGTAACCATTTTTCTTCGCCTCCTCGATGAGGTCGCGTCCATCGGTGCGCTTGCCCGCCTTCACATGGCGGCCCGCCTTGGAAGCCGGGAGAAACCATTCCTCCCCGCCGCTGAGAATGACATCGGCTCCCGATTCGACGACTTGGGTTGTGATTTGCTCGTAGTCATCCCTTTTGGCGGTGCTTGCAACGAAGCAGGCCGTGCCGGGCTCAATGATGCTACCGGAGTTCACAAGACCCGTCCGCACGCCGCGCCGTATGGCCTCGTGCATGATACTGCCGGTCTCGCCGTTTGCCGCTGTGGGACGGGATGCTGATTTGCCATCGGTGCCGAATGCGGAGGACGGAACTTTGATTCCATAAGCATGGGAGGTCGCCCCGCCATTCGATGTCGCGGAAAGTGAATCAGCCATGTGGCCTCGGTAAACAGCAATGTGGGGGATGCGGTCCCAGTTGAGTTCGGCATCGGGTCCGGCCCAGTAAAAACGGGCGGCTTGCCAATTCGCAACACCAGCACCATCGGGGTGGATGAAGATGACATTGTTGGCCGTGGCCGTGGCCGTGGCGCAAGCGGCGAGGAGCGCGAGGAGAAGAAGGCGTGACATGGGAGGAAATCAAAGCGCGCTGGAGACGGACGCGCAATCAAGGATTGGTGACATTTCCGTTTCACGCTTGCTTTCGGTAACTATTCCCTCCACTTTTCCGCGCCATGCCAACACTTGCTATTGTTTTTGGAATCATTCTCGATGCGATGGGATTCGGTGCTTATGTAGCCACAGGCGCTCAAAGCGTGACGGCGCTCATTCCCGCCTTCTTTGGAACGATCATTTTTCTTTGCGGATTGCTCTCGGTATTTATTCCAAAAATCCGCATGCACCTCATGCATGTGGCCGCTCTGGTGGGTTTGCTGGGAACTGCTGGCGGCCTTGGCATGGGCCTTCCCAAGCTGGGAGCCCTCATCGCCGGAACGGCCGAGCGACCGCTGGCTTCCGGCATGCAAATTGCCATGGGCGTCGTCTGCCTCGTCTTCCTGGTGCTCTGCGTAAAGTCGTTCATCGACGCACGCCGTGCGCGCAAGAAAGCGGAGTAGATCTCAATCGACCAACAGGGCCGCACCAAAGACGCCGGCGCTATCGCCGAGTGTGGGCTTGAGAATGCGGGTGCGGAGTTCCTTGTTGAAAACATGCTTGAGCACGGCCTGCCGTGTTTCGTCCTCGTAGAGCAGCGCCATGTTTCCAACGCCGCCGCCGATGATGATGGCATCCGGGTCGAGAATGTTGATCACCGCCGCGATGGATTCCGCAAATTTCTCGCGCAAGCGTTCGAGTGTTTGAAGAGCGAGCGGTTCACCCGCCTGGGCGCGGCGGGAGATCTCCGGCAAGCGCACAGCTTCGCCACCCTGCTCACGATAAAATCTCTCGAGCGAGGGACCGGCTAAGACACCCTCGATGCAACCTGAGCGACCGCAGTAGCAAGGATGCGCTTCTCCGCGAAGCGGATTGTGCCCCCATTCGCCGGCGATGCCGTGAAGGCCCGGCAAGACACGGCCATTGACGACTACTCCGCCGCCGGCTCCGGTTCCGAGAATAACTCCGAAAACCACGCTGGCACCGGCTCCGGCGCCAATAACGGCTTCGGCGAGGGCAAAGCAGTTGGCGTCATTCGCCATGAAAATTTGGATTCCTGCCAAGCGCTCCAGATCTTGCGCAATCGGACGACCGTTTAAGCAGGTTGTGTTTGAATTTTTAAGCAACCCGGTGGAAGGCTCGATAGCGCCAGGCGTGCCAATGCCGATTTTCGAAGGCCGGGAAAAACCTGAAGCCGTTTCGAGATCGGAAATAACGCCCTCGATCTGGGAAAGGATGTGTTCGTAACCAAGCGTGGCACCGGTCTCGCGGCGCAGGCGGTAAAGCGCCTCACCAGGGCGAGTGGAGTCCATGATGACTCCCTCGATTTTTGTTCCCCCAAGATCAATGCCCCATTTATGCGAGGCGGAGGTCACGCCGAAACGCGCATGGGCATGATGACATAGAGGAACGGTGTTTGGATTTTTATCACACCGGGGCTCATTTCATCAATCAGCTCGAGGTAAACTTCGTCGTTCGGCAGGTTGCGGAGCGGATCCATGAGAAACTCGGGATTGAACGCAATCGCAATATCCCGTCCGCGATAGTTGACGGACATGGATTCCTTGGCCTCACCGACTTCGGGGGTGGTGGCGGTGATGTCGAGATTGTTTTTGGTAAAGGCGAGACGCAGCGAACTCGTCTTGTCGCTGCTGAGAAGTGCGACGCGGCGAACGCAATTTAGAAGAGCCTCACGCTCGAGCGGAATCCGCTCCTTGGCCTCACCGGGGATGACTTGGCGGTAATTCGGATAGTTGCCTTCGACGAGCTTCGACACCAACTGGGCGCCGTTGAGTTGGAAGGAAACCAGATTGCTGGAACTGGAAATGGTTACTTCGCCCTCCTCGCCAAGGAGGCGTTGGAGTTCGGTGACAGCTTTGGTCGGCAGAATGAAGTCCCTTTCGTTGCTCTTGGGAAATTCCAATTCGCTTTCGAAAAGCGCCAAGCGGCGGCCATCGGTCGCAACCAGAGTGAGTTTGTTTTCCGTGAGAGAAAAAAGAATGCCGTTGAGGACATAGCGGGCCTCGTCGCTCGAAATGGCGTAGGCCGTTTTGCGGAGCCCGTCCTTGAGTTCGGACTGCTTCATGGTCAGCGAACTGGCCTCCTCGAAGTGCGGGAAAGCCGGGTATTCCTCTTTGGGGAGGCCGTAAATTTTGAAGAAGCTGGCGCCGCAACGGATCGAGGTCGCGTTTTTGGCATCCACCTCAAGAATGATTTCCGAATTCGTCAACTCGCGGATGATCGAAACAAGTTTTCGGGCCGGTATGGTGATCGCGCCGGTCTTTTCGACCCGGGCCTCGACGCGGCAGCGTATGCCAACCGAGAGGTCGGTGGTGGTGAGGGTCAGGCCGGATTCATCGGCCTCAAGGAGAGCATTGGTGAGAATCGGGAGCGTCGGGCGTGTGCTGACGACATTCTGGATACGTTGCAATCCTTCGAGCAGGGCTTCTTTGGTGACTGCGATCTTCATTTGGTTTCGTGGATTTTTAGAGAGAGGGAGAGGCCGTGTCAACGAGGGAGAACTAATCGCCAGCTTTGCGGGCTATGTCCTTAAGCATGGGGCCGAATTCCGCATTCCAGATTCCGAAAAGAGGCCTGGCATTGTCGAAACCCGCCTCACCCGCATCGCTGACAGAAAAAACTTTCGGCTGGAGGCGGATATTGTCCGTGCCTGGGATCGGCACCATCGCCAACCGGACGCGGATAGTTTGCGGGTTTCCGTAGCTGCCCCACATGACATTTCCAAAGCCGCCTGCGGGTTTGTCGAACGAGATGGAGTCGGGATAATCAACACCTGAGAGCGTGTAACCGCGCGATGCGAAGACATTCCGGGCGGCTGCGGTGACGGCATCCGCATTGGTATCATGGACCGTGACGGCGCCGATTCCGCCGGAACTTGAAATCGGCGAGGACAGACAACCGACGAGTAAAGTTGCGCAAAAAAGGACGGCAGAGAGTTTGATAAGACGGATCATTCGGCTTCGCTATCAAAGTCGGAGGGATTGGGCAAGGCGGCTGAAGAAAAGAAAATCCACTTTCGCATCCTCTGTGGAGACCTCCTCCGGCCATGGCAGAAAAACATCCGGCACATAAAAGCTCTCGAGACGGGATTTGAGAAAATCCCTCAAGCGGTCGAAATCGATATCGCCTGCTACAAATGCCACGGGTCGGGCACCGAATTTTTCGTGAGGAACCCCAACGACAACCACGCGGCGCACGTCCGGGTGAGAAGTCAACAAAGCCTCGATCATCTCGGGGCAAATATTCTCTCCGCCGGAAATGAACATGCGATTGCGCCGCCCGCTTATGACGAGATTTCCATCGGCATCGAAACTCCCGGAGTCACCTGTCGAAAACCAT
>JBILMW010000207.1:0-3884 GCA_044375335.1 Terrimicrobiaceae bacterium
CGGACAGGTAGGAAATGTAGGCGGAGCGGAATGCGACCTCGCTGGCCTCGGCTTGGGTCATCTTTACGAGCTTGAGGCGGGAGTAGAGTTCGGCGGCAGCCTTGTAGTCGCCGGCGGCAAAGTGCGTGTGGGCGATCTCCATTTTGGCGCGCAGGGACGAGTCGGTGTATTCCTCTCCGGTTTTAACCTGAAGTGCTGAGTAAAGGACGCTGTAGAATTTGTTCAGTGCACTGGCATAAGCACCGTTCTCGCGGTAGATTCGGCCGAGCCGCAGAAGTGTCTCGGGAGCATCTGGATCGCTGGGAAAGAGATTAACGAATTGCTCGTAAACGACGGCGGCTTTCGCGGGTTGTTTTTGTTTTTCCTCAAGATTGCGGCCCATGATCAAAAGCGCGTTGCGCTTTTGCTTCTCGGGGGCTGCGAGGCGGAGGACTTGGTTGAACAATTTTTCCGCCTGCGCGGGGTCGCCGTTTTCCAGGGCCAGCTGCATTTCCTGCTCAAGAGCCTCCACGCCGGCTTCGCTGGCCATGAGGCTGGGTGCATAGGCGGGATTTTCCTCCAATTCGACTTCCAAGGCATCGAATTCAATTGGCTCGGCCATGCCCGTCGGGTTTCCCGTGGGAGTCAGGCTGTTTTGGAGGGGAGGCGCGGCGTGGCTTTCCATCATTACGGAGCCAGCTTGGGCCTGCGGTGCGGCTTCGGGAGTGATTGGCGGCGGTGCGGCTATTTCCGCGTGGGCGGCGGCCGTGAAAACGAGCAGGGAAAGTCCGGTAAGGCGGCGCATGGTTATTCGACTGTGTAAGAGGTGCTGCTGACGGGTTGATTGGCCGTGTTGGCGGGCCGGAAAACAGTGTCAAAGAACGAGCCAAGAACGGTCTCGCCGGCGGGGCCGTCGCCAGCTCCCTGGAAGAAATCCTGAGTTTGTTCGTTGTTGATGAATTTCGGCGTCGTGCTGTCCACGACTTTGGTCTCGCTTGGGCTGCTGGAGGTATCCGCCAAGGCAGAGGGGATGTCGTCGCTATCGGGGATGTTGACAATGGTTTTTGGCAGGAGCGGCGGTTTGCGGCGTGAGTTGGTGTCCTGCGCGATACGCATCGGGGCTGGCTTCGGGAGCTTCTGCGGCAGGGCGGAGGCTTGGGCGGCTGGCTTCTTCTTCGGGGTCGAGGAGCAGGAACTCAAGCTGAGCGATGTCGCGATGCAGACCAAGGTCAGGGTCACAAGACAAAGTCCGCGTCGAAACACGGCGGAAAATGTGGATTTTCGGTCGTTTGATGAGATGGGGCGCATATGAAGTTCAATATGTTCAGCAACTCCCGTGCCATACGAAGAGCTGCCTGAGGTCGCCAAAAACCTAAAGAGAAAGCCGACTCCGGCAAGCCGAAAGTTCCAATTCACTTGCCCTTGCAGCCATCGAAGCCCTGCGGGTGTTCGAGTGTTTTTACTGAAGGCATGAAAAATGCTGTGCATTCTGGCATGACATTCCGAATCCTTTGTCTCTTGGCTGCATTTTCTCTCGTGGCCTGCACGCAATCGACCTCGCGGTCGGTCAATGACAAACCCAATCGCTCCAGTCGCATCCAGCAGATTTCCCAGCCGACGATGTCCCTTCCGCCACAGGATCTCGCTGCCAATTCCGGAATCCGCTGGCCTGCGGGAATGCGCCGTTTGGCTGTTCTCCCCATCTACTCGACGCGCCCGATCGACCAGACCCAGCGTGACATGGATGGCATTTTTCGCGCCGAGTTGTCAAAGGTCGTTAAATACGAGATCGTTCAAGTTAGTCGCACCGACATGGCCTCCCTCATCAACCGCGAGGCGGTTTCCTCATCCGAGATCATTCCGTCATCGGTCATGGCCATGTTGCGCCAGAAATACGGTGCTGATGCCGTTCTTTTCACGGATTTTACGCTCTTCCGGCCCTACCGTCCGATAGCGATCGGCGTGAGGTCTAAGATTGTGGATGTAAAAACCATGGACATTCTCTGGATGGCTGACGGGATTTTGGATTCCGCCGAACCGGATGTTTCAAATCTGGCCACAAGCTTTTCAGAATCCGGTCTCCAGATGCGCTACATCAGCGACAAGATCCCCAAAGGCAAACAGCGAGAACAAGGCAGCGGGAATCAGATTATTCTCCAAAGCCCGCGCCTCTATGCCGGCTTCGTGGCCCATGAGGCCTTCTCAAGTTTAGCTCCATCCTCGCCGCCGCAGCAATGAGCGCGCTTCTTGACCAACCCGCCTCAAGTAGCGATACGGCGGATTCCCTCGAAAAAAAAATCCAACGCCGAGCCTCGCATGAGATCAACGCCTCGCTGGCTCCCGGACTCATTCACGAGGTCAACAACATACTGACCGGCATCTACTTCAATCTTGAAGGCTGTCGCGAAATCCTCGACGCCTCGCATCCCCTCGCGGAAAGTGTCCAAGAAATCCAAGTCGGGGTCGAACGCATCAAGGAAGTCCTCGGCCGCATCACCCAAGTTTATCTGAACGCCGCCGAGCGCGAGCAGACATACCACGAGGCCCAAGCCCTCGTCGCGGGCCAAATCGACCTCTTGCGCATCATTTTTCCCAAAACGGCCAGCATCACCCTGAAATCTCCCGAAGCGGGCCTTCACCTCTACATCTCGGAATACGCCTTCCGTGTCGCTCTTCTCACGCTGGCGTCCTGCCTGAGAGGACTCTATCCCGAGGGGAAAATCGACATTCCCATGGCGGTTTTGAGCCCGCAGGATTTGGCGAAAGCGGATTTTGTAAAAGCCGCGCCTGCGGGCGACTCCGTTGGCGTTTGCTTCCGCTTGCCTTGTGTCGCCCTTTCCACTGTCGAAATTGACGACTTCCACGCCCGCGAGAACGATTCGGATCTTTCCATGGCCGCCGCCGAGGTTCTCGTTGGCGAAGCCGGCGGGCGTCTGCTATTCTGCAGGGGGTCGGAACCGCATACTTCTGAAGTCATGATGGTTTTCCCGCTGCACAATCTCAACACCTGACAACTCTCCCGTCCCATGAACAAATCCTCCTACTCCATCCTCTCCATCGATGACGACCCGATCATTCTCAAGGTTCTTGAGGATCTCGTGACACGGGCGGGCTATCAATCCATGACCACCACCAGCGGCGAGGAGGCGCTGCACTTGGCGGTGGACCGCAAATTTGCCGTCGTCATCGCCGACCACAATATGCCGGATATGATGGGATCCGAGCTTCTGAGCCGTATCGCGCGTATCCAGCCCTCGGCGTCGCGCATTCTCATCACTGGCATCAAATCATTGGATGTCGTGACCTCGGCGGTGAACAACGGCGAGATTTTCCGCTTCGTCACCAAACCGTGGATTTCCGCCGAGATGATCGCCACTTTGCACAATGCCGTGCAGCGTTACGATCTCATCGAGTCCAACCGGGTTCTCGAAAAAACAACGCAAGAACTCAACGACCGCCTCTCCGCAGCAAACCTCCAACTCGAGCGCCAGCTCAAGGAACTTGAGGCGGGTAAAAAGGAAATCGACCTCTCGCACGAGGCCCTCAAAACCAATTTCAGCCGCTCGCTGGAGCTCTGCCAGCGCATTCTCACGACATTCAATCCCCTCCTCGGCGAGCAGGCCAAGGCCGCCACGGGCATCTGCCAGCTCATGGCGCAGACCCACTACTTCAACGAGGAGCAAAAACATGTGCTCGATGTGAGCGCCAGACTCTACGACATCGGCCTCACCGCCGTGCCGCACGGGTTCATGTCTGCCGTCCAAAATAACTCGGAGGACATGTCGCCAGAGTTGAAGACCGTTTTTCAAAACCACACGATCCATGGCCAGACGCTGGCATCCTTTGTGGATTTGCTGAAGCCGGTGGGCGAGACCATTCGCGCCCATCACGAGCGCTTCGACGGA
>JBILMW010000059.1:0-13489 GCA_044375335.1 Terrimicrobiaceae bacterium
TGAAAAAGACGACGCATTATATCGCACAGGGTTTCGAAAAAATATCCAACGACCTTGATTTTCTCATGGGTTGCCTGGAGGAGGTTCTCAGGGAGTTGGGCGAAAACGCAGTGGCCGACCGCCTGCCATGGGTAGGTTCCAAGGAGGCGGGCTGTGAGGGCTTTGAGCAAGCCACATCGATTGCATTCCAGTTGCTCAACATGGTTGAGGAGAACACGGCAGCACGCACACGCCAACTCCGTGAAATTGAATCCGGCGGCGAAGCTGAACCGGGCCTTTGGCGAAGCCGGTTGGCGGAATTGTCCGCTTCAGGAATGTCGTCTTCGGACATCGCTGCACTTCTTCCAACGCTCTGCATCGAACCTGTTCTCACTGCGCATCCCACCGAAGCGAAACGCGCGGCCGTCCTCGAGCAACACCGTTCTCTCTATCGTTTGCTGATATCTCGCGAGGGCCAGTCTCTTTCGCTGAATCAGCAGCAGGCCTTGCGCGAGGAGTTCAAGGTCATTTTGGAACGCCTCTGGAGGACAGGCGAAATTCTGCTTGAAAAGCCGGATGTCGCCACGGAGCGCCGTGGTGTCATTTATTATTTGCGCGAGGTGTTTCCTCCTGCATTAGCGCGTCTCGATCACCGTCTCCGTGAAGCTTGGCGCGGCGCGGGCTTTGATCCCTCGCTGATTGCCGATCCTCTGGGAATGCCCAAAATCCGCTTCGGCACATGGGTCGGCGGCGACCGGGATGGGCATCCGCTCGTGACTGCGGCTGTCACCGAGACCACGCTCCGCGACCTCCGCCTCAGCGCCTTGATTGTTCTTCACCGCGAGTTGGAGGATTTGGCAGCCAATCTTCCACTCTCAAGTAATTTTCAGGACTTCCCGGAGGAACTCCAAAGTGCACTCGACAAGTTCCGTCGAGAAACGCCCGCGCTCGCTCAAACATTGTCGCAGTCTTATTCCGACGAGCCATGGCGTCAGTTCGTGCTCCACCTTCAAAACCGTCTGCCGGTTTCGACCGGGGAAATTGAAGATGCCAAAATTTTGGAGACAGGCGTTCGTTTTCAACAACCGGCCGAGCTCGAGGCCCACTTGAAACAGCTCTCCGAAGCACTCCATGCCGGTGGCGCTGGACGACTTGCCGACTTCGCCGTGAATCCCGTTCGCCGCGCGCTCGATACTTTCGGCTTCCACTTGGCGAATCTGGATATCCGTCAGAACAGCCGCTTCCATGATCTGGCGATTGATGGACTCCTCCAAGCGGGAGGCGCGGAGGATCACAAATTCTCCGAGTGGAGCGAGGATCGACGCCTTGCGTTCTTGGAAGAAGAACTCCGTTCGCCGCGCCCTTTCCTGAGTGCGGGAACTCCTGCCGGCCGTGAGGCGGATGATGTCCTTGCCTGCTACAATGTCCTGCGCGACCACATCGCTAAACACGGGCTCGATGGCATCGGATCCCTCATTGTCAGTATGACACGCCGTCTTTCCGACTTGCTCGCTGTTTATTTGCTCGCGCGAGAGGCCGGCTTGGCGCGTTGGACTGAGGATGGTCTTGTGTGCGACCTGCCAGTCGTCCCACTTTTCGAGACCCTCGATGACTTGGAGCAGGGACCCGGCATCGTCAGGCAATTCCTGAAACACCCGGTCACGAGGCGGAGCCTTGATTTCCATCGCAAAAGCGCGAATGAAAAATCCTCCAAACAGCGCAGCCTGCCTGTGCAGCAGGTCATGATCGGCTACAGCGACAGCAACAAGGATTGCGGCATCTTCGCCAGTCAGTGGGCACTCCACCAATCTCAAAGCGCCTTGGCCCAAGTCGGGCGCGATGCGGGTGTCAAAATCCGCTTCTTCCACGGACGCGGCGGCACAATCAGCCGAGGCGCGGGGCCGACCCACCGTTTCTTGTCCGCGCTGCCGCAGGGCTCCGCGCGCGGGGACCTGCGTGTCACAGAGCAAGGCGAGACCATTTCCCAAAAATACGGCACCATCTCTTCTTCCGTTTACAACCTCGAACTCCTCCAAGCGGGCGTTGCGGCTGTTTCCTTCAACGACCAGCCGGCTCCCATTGACGGCAAATTCAGCGAGGCCTGCGAATTTCTCTCGGCAGCCAGCCGGGATGCCTACACCGCGCTCATCACGCACCCGAGTTTCATGTCGTATTTCTCGGAGGCCACTCCGATTGATGCCCTCGAGACGAGTCGCATCGGTTCGCGACCCTCGCGGCGCACGGGCCAGCGCACGCTCGCCGATCTCCGCGCGATTCCCTGGGTCTTCAGTTGGAACCAAAGCCGCCATTATCTTCCCGGCTGGTTCGGTGTCGGATCTGCTCTGCAGCGCCTCCAAGCCGAGCGACCCAAGCTTTTTCAAAATCTGCGCGCCAACCTCAAAAAGTCGCCATTCCTTTATTATGTGCTGACGAATGTGGAAACGAATCTCGCCAGTGCGGATCGCGAGATCATCGCCATCTACGCCGGATTGGTCGGCGACACGAAGGTGCGGAAGGAGATTCTGAACATCATTCTGACAGAATTTGATTCTACTCGCGAAATGATGTCCCTCGTCTTTGGCGGCGCTCTGGAAAAACGCCGCCCCCGCATGCTGAAAACTCTCGCTTTGCGCGACTCTGGTCTTCGTGCGCTCCATGTTCACCAGACGAAGCTTCTCGCCGAGTGGCGCGCTGCGGAGCCAGCGGCAAAAAACCGCCTGCTTCCCGAAGTCCTTTTGAGCATCAATGCCATTGCCAGCGGCCTTCGCACCACCGGGTAGGTCAAACTAAAAACTTCACCGCCCGCTTCCGCCTGTGTAGGGTTTGCAGCTCAATCCAAGACCCATGGGCAACATCTACAACAACATCGTCGAAACAGTCGGCCGCACACCTCTTGTAAAGCTCAACCGCGTCACCGCCGGGCTTCCGGCCACGATTGCGCTCAAGTGTGAATTTTTCAACCCGCTCGGAAGCGTGAAAGACCGCATCGGCATGGCCATGATCGAAGACGCCGAGCAGCGTGGCATTCTCAAGCCCGGCACGGTCATCATCGAGCCCACCAGCGGAAACACCGGTATCGCCCTCGCCTTCGTGGCGGCTGCCAAGGGATACAAAATGATCCTCACCATGCCTGAGACGATGAGCCTCGAGCGCCGCACGCTCCTCGCCATGCTTGGCGCGAAGCTCGTTCTCACTCCTGGGTCTGAGGGCATGCGCGGAGCGATCGCAAAAGCCGAGGCGCTCGTTCAAGAGACACCAAATTCCTGGATGCCCCAGCAATTCAACAATCCTGCGAACCCCGCCATTCATATCAAAACCACTGCAGAGGAAATCTGGAGCGATACGGATGGAAAAGTGGACATCATCGTCGCGGCGGTCGGAACCGGCGGCACGATCACAGGCTGCGTGGAAGCCCTCAAACCCCGCAAAGCTTCTCTTCAAGCCATCGCCGTCGAGCCTAAGGATTCGCCTGTCATTTCCCAGACCCTCGCGGGCGAACCTCTCAAGCCCGGCCCGCACAAAATCCAAGGCACTGGCGCAGGATTTGTTCCCAATAATCTCCACCTGAAAAATTCCGCCGGAGAATCCCAAATCGTCGAGTGCATTCAGGTATCGAACGATGAGGCCTTCGCCATGGCCCGTCGTCTCGCCAAAGAGGAGGGCATTCTCGGTGGCATCAGCACCGGCGCGAATGTCCATGCGGCCATCCAAGTCGCCAAGCGCCCCGAAAATGCTGGCAAACTCATCGTGACAATCGGCTGCTCGACCGGCGAACGCTACCTCAGCACCGCCCTTGCCGACGAAGCCCGCGCGGAGGTGGGAGCCTGATGGAACCCGCACAACAACCCGTTCTTCAAGGCCCTGTCCTTGATGACTCCTCGCTGGAGTGGGATCTTTTCTGGGAGAAAAACAAATCCCTCATCCTTGGACTCCTTGCCGTGATCGTCATCGGAGGCGTTGGCGTGGCTGCATGGTTCGCCTACTCTTCCAGTCAAAATGCCGCCGCGCAGACCCTCCTCGCCGAGGCGAAGGGAATCTCCGAACTGCAAGCCGTTGTGGACAAGTTTCCGAAAACCATGCCCGCAGCCGATGCGCTCATGCAGATCGCTGCAGCGGAACGGGAGGCCGGAAACATGGAAAAATCCACCGCAGCCTTCCGGGAATTTCTCAACCGCTTCCCCAAGCATCCTCTGGCGGGCGGGGCTCTTCTCGGCGTTGCGATGAATCAAGATGCGGCGGGTGATGTCCAGTCAGCCATCGCCACTTGCCAGCAGGTCGTCACTCAATTCCCGCAAAGCTACGCAGCTCCATTTGCCGCCTACACTGAAGCTGAAATTCTCCTTCGCGGATTCCAGATCGAAGAGGCCCGCCGTGGTTTCAACATGGTCGTGACCCAGTTTCCGGCATCACCCGCCGCCCGGATGTCAGCCGGCCAACTCTCCCGCCTCGGCGGAGGGGCGCCGACAGCCCCGCAGCAATAGCGGGCGGAATCTGCCAAAATGATGGCGGATTTGTTTCGCAGAATGACTCGGTATGAATCGCTGATCTCCCGTCGTTGAAATCACATCCGCCCATGATCGCGATCACCATCGAGAAACTCGTCAAAAAATTCGGTGACGCAGTGGCATTGAATGGCGTCTCGCTTCGCATCGAGCCGGGCGAGTTGTTTTTTCTCCTGGGTCCCAGCGGATGTGGCAAAACGACACTCCTTCGGAACATCGCCGGCTTCTACATTCCCGACGAGGGGCGGATTTTCTTTGGCGACGAGGATGTGACAGCGCTGCCTCCCCACAAGCGCAACACCGGAATGATGTTTCAGAGTTACGCCCTCTGGCCTCACATGACTGTCGCCAAAAATGTTGCCTTCGGCCTTGAAGAACGGCGCGTTCCCAAAGCAGAAATCCGCCAGCGTGTTCAAGCTGCGCTGGAATCCGTTCAGATGGGCCCGTATGCGGAACGGAAAATCGCTCAACTCTCCGGCGGACAGCAGCAACGCGTGGCACTTGCCCGCGCTTTGGTGATCCGTCCCCGTTGCGTCCTTCTCGACGAGCCGCTTTCCAACCTCGACGCCCGACTTCGCTTGGAGATGCGCTCTGAGATTCGTCGTGTCTGCAAGGAGAACGGACTCACGGCTATTTATGTCACCCATGACCAAAAGGAGGCCCTCTCTATTTCCGACCGAATGGCCGTGCTTGAAGGTGGGCGCATCGCTCAGATCGGGACACCCGAGCAAGTTTATTGCCGACCCAAAACACGCGTCGTGGCTGACTTCATTGGCGAAACAAATTTCCTGAATGGCAAAATTCAATCCCTCGATGGCGCGAAAGCTCTGGTTGAAACAAGCGAGGGGCTTTTCGAGGGATTTCTCGGTGATCCGGAGTGGAAGCCTTCTGCGGGAGATGCTGTCTCGCTCAGCATCCGGCCCGAAAGTTGGTCGCTTCGCTCGACTCCTACCGCGATGAACTCCGTAAAGGGTCGCATCGGCGAGTCCGTCTATCTCGGCGAGGTGGCCCAATACCGGCTTCGGGGCTCTGCTCACGACTTGAAGGTTTTTGAATTGAATCCACACATCTCCGCCCGTGGTCAGGGACAGGAATTTTTCGCCGTTGCGAGTGTGGATGATGTCGTGGTTCTCAAACCCTGAGCCGCCATGAGCCCACGAATCCTTCTGGTGCTCGCGGCTCTCGTCTTTGTGCTGGCAGTGCCTTTCCTGCTTAAGCCTCGCCAAAATCTCCTCGCGAGTGCTGACGAGACGATTGTAATCATCTCCCCCCACAATGAGGCGGTCCGGCACGAGTTCAGCGTCGCCTTTGCGCTGCACTATCAAAACAAAACCGGCCGCACGATCCGTATCGACTGGCGCCTGCCGGGTGGAACAAGCGAGATCTCTCGCTTCCTCGCCGGCGAATACCTCGCCGCCTTCGAATACGCATGGACCTCCCAAGGCAAAACCTGGACGCCGGAACTCGCTGCCGCTTTCGACAACTCAAGAGTCAAAATCCCCGATGATCCCGCAACAGACACGCCCGAGCAGGCGGTGCGCCGGTCTTTTCTGAACTCCAGCACCGGTATCGGCATCGATCTCTTTTTCGGCGGCGGGTCCTACGATTTCGAGCAGCAGGCTAAAGCCGGTCGCCTTGTGGCGACGGAAGTGATCACAAGCTACCCGAAATGGTTCGCCGAGGATTCGATTCCCCAGAGCGTTTCCGGTGAGCAGTTCTACGACCCCCGCGCACTGTGGATCGGCGCGTGCCTTTCCTCCTTCGGCATCTGCTATAACACCGATTCCCTCCGGCGCCTCGGAGTTCGGGAGGTGCCCTCATCTTGGAAAGACCTCACAAATCCTGTGTTCTACCGTCAGGTCGCCCTCGCGGATCCCACCAAGAGCGGATCGGCCGCGCGGGCTTTTGAAATGGTCATCCAACAGCAAATGCAGGAACTCGTCAGAGCAACCGGTCGCGCCGATGAGGATATCCTTGCGCTCGGATGGAAGCGCGGGTTGGAGATCATCCAGGCCGCCTCCGCCAATGCCCGATACTTCACAGACTCCGCACCGAAAATTCCGCTCGATGTTTCTCTCGGCGATGCGGCGATCGGGATGTGCATTGATTTCTACGGCCGCTTCCAAAGCGAGGCGGTGAAAATCGGCGATGCGCCATCGCGCCTTCAATACTTCACACCAGCTGGCGGATCCTCCGTGGGCGTCGACCCGATAGCCCTTCTGCGTGGCGCTCCGAACCGCGCCGCAGCCGAGGAGTTCATAGCCTTCGTTCTCTCGCTCGAGGGGCAAAAACTCTGGAACTTCAAAGTGGGCGAACCAGGTGGGCCAACGAAATACGCCCTGCGTCGTCTTCCGATTCGCAAGGAACTCTACTCGCCGGAATACGCCGCCTTGCGCTCCGATCCTGATGTCCAACCCTACGAGGAGGCCCGGCTTTTCACTTACACCGCCGCTTGGACAGCACCCGTTTTTCGAGTCATGGCGTTTATCATCCGGGTCATCTGCCTCGACCTCCACCATGAGCAGTCGGAGGCTTGGCAGGCGCTTGTGAAGGCTGGATTTCCCCGCGAGGCCTATAAAAAATTCACAGACCTCA
This sequence comes from Terrimicrobiaceae bacterium, assembly GCA_044375335.1. Taxonomy (GTDB): domain Bacteria; phylum Verrucomicrobiota; class Verrucomicrobiia; order Chthoniobacterales; family Terrimicrobiaceae; genus UBA967. The sequence continues at coordinate 7,077 of JBILMW010000059.1, forward strand.
GTGCTGTGGATTACACCGCTTCAAAGACAACCCTCAAAGAATCCCTTACTTCTAAAAACCGCCTCGACGAAGTGCGGCTCGCCAAGGAACTCGCGGACCAATTCCGTCAACAATATCAGGAGACCGCCAAGTTGGCGCGGGAGGGAAAATGAGCCAGCAATTCTCCAGGCTCGTCTTCTTCATCACCGCCGTTTTCTTTGCGTTGTTCTTTCTCTGGCCGATCAGCGAGACGCTCTATGGGGCTTTTATCGGATCGGATGGAAAATTCACGGTCGACTACATCGCCGAGGTTTTCCGGAATCCGCTCTATGTCGAGGGGCTCTGGAACTCGCTCCAGATGGGGGTCTGGAGCACACTGCTTGCCTCTCTCATTGCGATTCCGCTCGCTTGGATGAGTGATCGTTTCCTTTTTCCCGGAAAATCCCTCCTCGGTGCTCTGGTATTGGTTCCCATGATCATGCCGCCATTTGTTGGCGCGATCGGCATCAAGCAAATCCTCGGCCAGCAAGGCGCACTCAATGCTCTTCTCGAAGACATCGGCCTGCTCGATCCCGCTCACCCCATGGACTGGCTGGGCGAGGGGAGAATCTGGGGTGTCATTGTTCTCAACGCTCTCCACCTGTATCCGATCCTCTATCTCAATGTCCTTGCCGCCCTCGCAAATGTGGATCCTGCGATGGAGGAGGCGGCTGAGAATCTCGGCTGCACCGGGTTGCGCAAATTCCGCCGCATCACCCTTCCGCTCATCATGCCGGGCATCTTCGCCGGCGGGACCATTGTTTTCATCTGGTCATTCACCGAACTCGGCGTGCCGCTCATGTTCGACTTCACCCGTGTCACCTCGGTGCAGATTTTTTATGGCATCAAGGACATCGGGGCAAATCCCTTCCCGTTCGCCCTGGTGGTTGTCCTGCTCTGCGCGACAGTTCTGCTCTATGCCGGGAGCAAGTTGCTCTTCGGGCGCGAGTCCCATGCCATGATGGCGAAGGCAACGAGCCAAGGCGGTCCCCGCCAAGCCGGAGTTGCCATGGGGCTCTTCTGCTCGGGCGTCTTTGGCTTGGTGACTTTCCTCGCCGTCCTGCCACACATCGGTGTGATCCTCGTGGCTTTTTCCACAGATTGGTATCAAACGATCCTGCCGAGCGGGTGGACGCTATCGCATTTCGAGGCCGCATTGGGACACAACCTCACGCTGCCTTCGATTCAGAACAGCCTCAAATATGCCGGCCTGGCGACCATTCTTGACCTGATCCTCGGAGTGGCCATCGCCTATGTCGTGGTGCGGACGCGTCTCGCTGGGCGGCAGATTCTCGACGCCATGGCCATGCTTCCTCTGGCCGTGCCGGGCTTGGTTTTGGCTTTCGGATATCTGGCGATGACGCAGGAGGGAAAGCCCTTTGCTTTTCTGAATCCCACCATCGACCCGCTGATCATTCTTGTTATTGCCTACTCGGTGCGGCGGCTGCCGTATGTGGTCCGCTCGGCGGCGGCAGGATTTCAGCAAACCAGTGTCACGCTCGAGGAAGCTGCGCAGAACCTCGGATGTCCACCGCTGCGGACGCTTCGCAGGATTACTATTCCTCTCATCGCAGCGAACCTTCTCGCAGGCGGATTGCTGGCATTTTCCTTCGCCATGCTGGAGGTGAGCGACTCGCTCATCCTCGCCCAGAAACAGCAGGACTTTCCGATCACCAAGGCCATCTACGAGCTTTACCAACTACTCGGCGAGGGACGCTTCGTCGCAAGTGCTCTCGGGGTCTGGGCGATGGCTTTTCTGGCTGTCACGATCATCGGAGCCAGCCTCATTCTCGGAAAAAAACTCGGCGCGATCTTCCGCGCTTAGGCTCTGGCGCGCCGCAGCGTGTGCAGGGTCACTTCGGGTGGGCAATTCCAACGCGCCGCAACGCCGCATGCACCGGTGCCACGGGAGGTGTAGCCTTGCAACGATCCATGTTGCCAAGCTCCGGCGATGAAGCGGCGGGGAGACTTGCATGGAACGACCAAATGCCGACCACCTGGCAGGCAAATTTGACCTCCGTGCGTGTGACCGCTTAGTTGCAGCGCAAAACCTTGGACTGCGGCTTCGGCATAGGTTTCGGGACTGTGTGAAAGGAGGATCACGAACGCATCTGCAGGCGCTTTTTTTCGCGTTCCGGCGAGATCGTGTGTTTGAAAATAATGCGGGTCGTCCACTCCGGCGATCCACAGAGAATCCCCGCCGCGCCGGATTTCCGCCGTTTCGTTCAGGAGGATCGGGAGCCCGTCCCGCTCGAGGTCCAGCACCATTTCCAAGGGATCGTGATTTCCAAGGATTCCCCAGCAATCGGGTGCCAATGCCCTCCGTAGCTCTGCCATCGCCTGCGTGGCGGCACGATGGTCTCCTTCCATGCCATTCCGGTAGTCGCCCGTGAGAACCGCTGCGTCGTGAGGGGTTTGTTTGACCAAATCAATCACGATAGGCATGAGGGTGGGGTCCAAGTCGCAGTGCAGGTCGGTGAGATGCAGGAGACGAAATCCCTCGAAGGACGGCGGGAGATTCGGAAAAAACCATTCTTTTTCCTCCAGGCGAACATCCAAAAAATCCGCCCGCATCTGCTTTTTGAGACCCGTGAGGTGCAGGATGCGAGAGAGCCACAAATCGAATGGCAGGATGCGTTCGATGCGAAAAATTCCGCGTCCCTGATGCAGGAACTTCGTAAGCTTGTCGTGCTGCCGCTTCAGCCTCTTGGCGTGAAGCTCATCGCCCAAGCGGTTCTTGAGCGCTGACACTCCCTGGGCCGAATGGATCAAGGCTTCTTGACCGGCGGCGGCGTGGCGTAGCGCAGGGGCTTGAAAAGACCTGTCTCGCCTTCCTTTGTCCAATAAATCTCGGCCACGCGCTTCCAGTCCTTCGCACTGTCCTCTGCATAGAGTGTTCCATCTTTCAGGCGTGAACGGATTTCCTTGCGGAGTTCAAGTCCTGTTGCGTTCTCAGGTGAGTCGAGTTGGAGCGGACGCAGGCGCACGGTGACCTGATCAATCATCTGAGCGTGCAGAAAAACATGGGCGCCTTCGGGGAGGTTTGCGGAATTTTTCAAACTGCGCAGCGTGAAGAAGAGCGAATTACCAACCCGTGAGGACCAGGCTTCGAAATCATAATCGCGTCTGCCGTTTCCGCCCTTGGGCGCGAGCGAGACATGCACGCTGTAGCGGTCTTGTGAAAGCGGAGCCACAACTGCGGTGGATGTGCCGCCTTTTTCCTTCAGCTCCCACTCGCCAAGAAGCCAGGTGTTCAAGTCCTCCGACGGGTTAGTCGTCAGCGGGTTCTCAAAGCGACATCCTACCAGCAAAAGCGGCAGGAGAAGCAGGGCAAGTCGTGCAAAAATCCTCATCCCAGCGCTATATCCGAGTTCCGTCGGGAATGACACTGTTTTTCGGGACGACCACAATGCCGTCCCGGATGTAATACCCGTCGCCGTCGAAGTTTTCCGACTCGGACTTGGAAGTGATCACCACGCCAGCGCCGATGCGTGCGTTTTTGTCGATGATGGCTCCCTCGATCGAGCAGTTCGCTCCCACGCCGATCGGAGGCACTCCCGCAGGGCGCTCGTCCTTGGGCGACTCGTAGAGGTCGGCTCCCATCATGACTGTGTTTTTCAGTGTCGTGCCGGAACCGACGATGCTGCGTATGCCCAGCACGCACCGGTCGAGGGTGGCATGACCCAGCACGCAGCCATCGGAAATCATGGCCCGTTTCAAATTGGCTCCCTCGATCACGCTGGCTGGCAGGCAGAGAGGTTGCGAGTAAACCGGCGCGCCTGCCACATAGAAGCTGAACTTCGGATTGCGGTCCGCCATCTCCAGGTTGGCGTCGAAGAACGAGCGGATGGTGCCGATGTCCTCCCAGTAGCCTTCAAAAATGTGTGCCATGACCTTGCGATGCTCGATGGCTGCGGGAATGATATTTTTTCCGAAGTCCACGAGATCGTTATCGAGGCTCGAGATCAGCGCCTCGCGGTTGAAAACATAGATTCCCATCGAGGCTTGGAAGAGTTCCTCGTTGGGCGAGTGTCCGATCTGGCCCAGAAGCTCGCTGGGGATTCGAAGCGAGTCGATCACAGCCGGGTCTTTGGGTTTCTCCACGAAGCGAGTGATGCGGCGCTCGCTGTCGGTCGCCATGATGCCAAATCCGGGCACAGCCTTGCGATCGACGGGGATCGTTCCGATCGTCAAGTCCGCTCCTGAGTCGATGTGCTGGCGGATCATCTCGCGATAATCCATCCGGTAAAGTTGGTCGCCGCTCAGGATGATGAAATACTTGCAACGGTGTTCGAGAAAGTATCGCAGGTTTTGCCGCACGGCATCTGCCGTGCCCTGATACCACCGTGCGCCTTCGGGAGTTTGCTGGGCGGCGAGAATCTCGACGAAGCTGGGGGTGAAGTTGTCAAACTTGTAGCTCTCGTTGATGTGGCTGTGGAGCGAAGCGCTGTTGAACTGGGTGAGGATATAAATGCCGCGCAGTCCCGAGTTCAGGCAGTTGCTAATCGGAATATCCACCAACCGGTATTTGCCGCCGAGCGGGACGGCCGGTTTGGAGCGTTCCTTGGTGAGCGGGAAAAGTCGGGTGCCTGCACCACCGCCCATGATGATGGCCAGCGTGTCGGACTTGAAAGAAGAGGAGGGTTGGACAGTCATAGCGGGGCTAATCCTTGCGTGATAGCCTTCCTTTTGTCACGTTGCTTTTATGTGCGGAATTGTAGCTTACATAGGATCCTCCAATGCCCTTCCTGTCCTCCTCGACGGCCTGCGCCGCTTGGAATATCGCGGATACGATTCCGCTGGCGTGGCATTGCTTCAGTCCGGGCGTATCGATGTCAGAAAAGCCGTTGGACGCATTGCCAATCTGGCTGAAGAGATAGAAAAAAATCCCATTTCGGGTCAGATTGGCATTAGCCACACCCGCTGGGCTACACATGGCGCGGTGACACGCGAAAACGCGCATCCTCACTCGGACCGCTCCGGGCGTCTTCACCTCGTGCATAATGGCGTCATCGAAAACTACCAGACACTCCGCGAGCAACTCATCGAACGGGGGCATGAATTTCACTCGCAAACAGACACCGAGGTCCTGGCGCACCTCGTCGGCGAGGCATTTGACCAGTCCGTTACGCGCGACAAGGGGGCGCTGGTCGAGGCCGTTCGCAGTGCCCTGCGCCAAGTTATCGGAACTTACGGCATCTCGGTCGTCCATGCGGATGTCCCTGGCGTGATCGTCGGCGCACGGCGAGGAAGCCCTCTCGTCCTCGGCATAGGCAAGGATGAGCATTTTTTGGCCAGTGATGTCAGCGCGATCGTCGCCCACACGCGAGATGTGGTTTACCTGAACGACTACGAGATCGTCGCACTCCAGGCCGAGGGGTTTGAGATTTCCACCGTCTCAGGTGGCGGAGTGGGCTTTCAGATCAGTCGTGTGGAGTTCGATGCCTCGTCGGTGGACAAGGGAAAATACCCGCACTACATGCTCAAGGAAATCCACGAGCAACCGAACACTGTTCGTGATGCCATGCGTGGGCGTCTATCCCTCGAAGAGGCCACAGCGAAGCTGGGCGGGCTTAATATGACGAACTCCGAGCTGCGCGCGGTGGATCGCATTGTGCTCGCAGGCTGTGGAACGGCATTCCATTCAGCTATGACGGGTGAATACATCATCGAGTCGCTTTCGCACATTCCCGTTGAGTGCGAATTCGCCAGCGAGTTCCGCTACCGCAATATCCCCCTCCAGCGCGACACACTCGCTTTTGTTATCAGCCAAAGCGGGGAGACGGCCGATACGCTTGCTGCACTGCGCGAGAGCCAGCGCAAAGGACACCGCACGCTTGGCATTTGCAACAATGTCGCCAGCACGATCGCCCGTGAAAGCGATGGCGGAGTCTACATGCACGCGGGACCGGAGATCGGTGTGGCCGCCACGAAATCCTTCACCTCGCAGCTGACCATTTTCACGCTCCTCGGTCTCCTCTTGGGCCGCATTCGCCATCTCTCGCACAGCGAGGGACGCGATATGATCGCGCAAATGGAAAAATTGCCCGATCTGGTGGCAAGGACGCTTGAGTTGGAGACGCAGGTCGCCGCTATCGCCAAAAAATACGCTCAGGCGAACAACTTCCTCTTTATGGGCCGCCAAGCGCACTATCCGATTGCTCTCGAGGGTGCGCTGAAGCTGAAGGAAATCAGCTACATCTCCGCCTCGGGCTATCCCAGTGCCGAACTTAAGCATGGTGTGATCGCACTCATCACCGAGGAGACCCCCTCGCTGTTCATTGCTCCCCAAGATGCCGTCTTCGAGAAAAACATCAGCAACATCGAGGAGGTCAAAGCCCGCAAAGGTCCGGTCATCGCGATTGGAACGGAGGGCGACACCGCCCTGAAAAAAA
>JBILMW010000060.1:0-13435 GCA_044375335.1 Terrimicrobiaceae bacterium
GTGCTCCGAGAGCCTTGGTGATTCCCTTACGGATGAGCATCTCAACGGTTTCGTCATCCACCGTCAGTTCGATCCCCATCTTTCGGTAACGCTCGATCTCTTCCCCAATCACGATCAAGGCAATCTTCCTTTGGATGTCCGGAGTCAGAGGTCTGAAGACGATCTTCTCATCGAACCTCCCGATCAATTCAGGCCTGAAGTGCCGGTGTAGCTCTGCAAGAACAGCCCGCTCCAATGTCGCAAACGGCAACCGAGTCGGTCTCATCAGCTGATGGGACCCGATGTTGCTTGTGCAAACCAGATAAAAACCGCTCAGGTCATAGACACGGTGATCGGCCAAGGTAATCCGTGCGGCATCGAGCATCTGAAGGAATAAATCCCAGATCAGCCTGTGGGCCTTCTCCACCTCGTCAAAGAGAAGAATCCCCCTGGAATGCGATTCCAAGACCTTTCCTAGCCGTCCGGGCATTCCGGTTTCATCCCCGAGGAAGAGCTTCACACTATCGAGATGCTGAAACTCCGACATGTCGAAGCGATGGATCGAACCCTCACCAAAAAGATACCATGAGCATTCCAGGGTTAGCTCGGTCTTTCCCACGCCGGTCGGACCAAGAAACAAAAACGACCCCAGTGGCTTATCCGGAGGCTGAAGCCCAAGCTCCCCACGCTCCAGAACGGAGCAGACTCTCGGGATGACATGACCCTGTCCTCGGATTTTGGATGCAAGGTATCCCTCCAGACCGGAGAGTTTTTGTATAAGGGCGGGATCGGGATTCATGAATGGGATGGAGCTTTGGGTTTTCCACGCCACCATTGGCGCAGGGCATAGTCGGGACGGAGGGTAGTGAACCACTCGGGGTAATAACCCTCAGGAGTGATCGGAGGCAGAAGCCGCTTCCGAAAGGGTTTCTCGCAGTGGCAGACGATCGCTTTGAAGCGTGGGAGCTTCCTCAAGAGGTAGGGCTCGAACCACGGCTTGATCCGGGTCTGGTAGTTGTAGGAACGCTTCCCAGCGGCCCATCCCCACGATTTCTCGGTGACCTCGTGTTCACCGATATTCTTCGCCGCAATCACGGCGGAATCATGGTTTGCGACCGTAAAGATAAGTTCGTTGCTGAGATTGAGCATCAGGACATCGGCATAGCGCTTGTCCAGGGATCCCAACAGCGAGGTGTATGCCTGTGTGGCTAGAACGATCGTCGCCTTGGCTTCACGGATGACTCCTGCTGCCCGATGATCCGCAAAGGCCGACTCAGCGCCGGTGATGATCTCCTGTCCCTCGTCGGCAAAGAGGATCAGCAGGTTGTCCTTTTCCCGTTCCTCGGCTGGTTTGTCGAACCGGCTGAGGGCATGAAAATAGTAGGAGAGCTTCAAGATGGTATTGATGTAGAGGCGCTCACTCTGAAACTTCTGCGGCATCGCGAGGCAAACGATCTTCCCCCGGTCGATTTCTCCAACCGAGAAGGTCGGCTCATCTGCACAAAACACCTCGGCGATCTCGGGATTTAGAAAAAACTCCAGGTATGTGCTGAGAGTGCCCTGAACACCTCCCAACTGCTCGGGAGGTTGCTCAAGGTAAGATTGCAGGGATGAGAGTAATTCTTTGGATCGCTGGTCGACCCGCCTCTCGAGCATTCGAAGAGTTTCCGTGGTATCGGCAGGACTCAGCAGAAGCCGATGGATATTCGGAATGGTGACGAAACATTCCAGATGCCGGAGGATTTCAAAGGCCATCTGGATGGACAGCTGGGCCTTGATGGGGAAGAAGGGATTCCCGCCACGGCCCCCGGTCAGCGAGATCGCAGTATCCACAATCACCTTGGCATAGGTGGAGGCGGGAACCTTGGGATTGCCGGTCAGATTGATGGAATGTGGAGGCCTCCACAGCATGCTTTCTCCCTCGGGACGGGTTTGGAGAAGCACAAGATCTCCGCTCCTTCCGAAGTGGGCGGCCATCCGAACCAGAATCTCCCAGTAGAGTCCTTTCTGATCGAGGCAAATGCCCCCCCAGTCCTTCACATTCTGAAAAATCTGGTAGGTGATGGAATTGATTCCTGACTGGGTTTTGCCCGAGCCGGTCCTTCCCGTGATGAGCCACCCTCGGACGAAATCCTCCATCGACCAAGAAAGTCCGCCCAAGCGAACCACGACATTCCCAGCATGGGCCTCTCCAAAGAGGCTCCAAGCTCCGAAGAGTGCACACAGGGTTACCACACCCCACGAGTAGGGTGGAACGAGCAGGAAGTGCCCGGCGATTGCTCCGGCAATACTGCCGAAAAAGATAATCAGGTCAGCAAGCCTCATCCGGATTTATCGGGTGAAATCTTTTCATCAGAAAGTCGAAGAGCTTGCGCTTGGGATCGGCGATCTCCTGCTTGAAGGATCGGAGGTTCACAATGGTCACTCCATCCCGCTCATCCGTGGGCTCATGGTAGAACGATTCGACTTGGTTGAGCTTGAAGGCGAATCCCTCGCAATAAATGAATTCAGAATAGTTGACTTTGTCCTTGGCGTCTCGATTGGGGCCTGTGATGGGCATGATCGTTTTGGGTGGTTTGAAAGCCATAACGCTGGCTGTAAATGCGGTGATCCTCCCTGTAGGTTTGCTTCATCCGGAAAAGGAGGGACTGCATCTCCCGGATGGAGATTTTTTCAACGGCTCCGGCGACTTTTTCGACGCTCCGGACGGGGGCCGGCTTACGCCATCCAAAGACGCGTGAGATGTTCCGCATCACCCGAACTGTGCGCTGAGCCTGACGCCTCTGTTGCAATTCCCGCTCCAGTTTCTGAATGGCTTGGTAGCTATTTCGGAGGCGACTGGCATAGAGAGATTCATCCTCCCGGAGCACCTGCAATTGCTTGGCGGAAATCTTCGGAACGATTGCCATTTTCTCGCTCTCCAGGTGCATTCCAAGCGCCTTCCGGAGCTTATCGGGATTTGAGAGAAGCTTGTCCCATTTGCGATTTTCCCGATCAAAAGCACGCATCAGATAGGTCATCTGGTTCTTGTTTCCCGACTCACGAGTGCGCGACATACTGAGGCCCACATAGTGCCCTTTGGCTGTTCGCGGGCAGATGGCCACATGGGCATGAAGATTGTCCGTGTCGTGGTGCAGTCCGTAGGCGTAGCCGATGGAATCTGTTGGATGAAACTGCTGCTGAAAGCGGTTCAAAACGGTCTTCAAGGAACTCCTCAAAACGATGTCGGGATTGATCCCGGTCGCGACCAGTTTGTCGTGAAAAGCTGTGGACATTGTGAAGACCAAACGGTGCTGAATCACGGGATTCGACGATGAGGTTTTGAAGTCCCGCATGTGCTTCATCCAGGCATCGCAGATCCTTTTTTTCCGTTCGGAATTGCTCAGAGCCATTGGCGAAGTCCGGCTCCCGTCCTGATTCAAAACGATCCGATGATGCAGGAATCCGCCGGCGTGAACTTGGCCTAGAGTTTCCTTGGAGGCGTAGTCCGCGAACTGGCGAAGCTTCTTGCCAATCTCGTTCGGATTCGCGCCATCTTCGAGACGGGATTGGTCCAACCTTGTTGCAACTTTGCGCTCGGAAGTCTCGTCGAGATACTCCAAATCCAGACGCGATCTCCACGTCTTCTTGAACGGGAAAATGATGCCGTCCTTCATGTCATCATCTCGATTCGCTCGATGAGATAGTCGATTTTTTGTTCGAGCCGGTCACTCACATCGGGATCGATTTTGTGATCCACTGAGGCTTCAAAAAGCAGGGCCTCCATGACCTCGGAGTGCTTGGAAACCCCGAGCGTTTTCTTGAGAGCTTGAAGTCGCTTCATGCCCTCCGAAGAGAGCTTCATTTCGACTCGGCGGAAGCTGGGCGCATTAACGGACTGAATGGTCATTTTTGCGAAATTGCCGGGTGGATTCTGGAGCGTGCCTGACACGCGCAGGAACAAGTTCTTTGCGCAGCAAAGGCGGAGCTGTGATTTTTTCCGGAAAAATCACTTTGCTCTGTTACATACAGACCCCGAATTTCCGGGTTTTTGTTGGCCCAACCACGGGTTTTCCTGGGTGGCAAGTCGACGGGTGTGGTGAGGGATAAGGAGCCGATTGCCGGGAAGCCGAAAGCGCAGCTGAGGTCTCCCGGTAATGGGCGGGATGATGGCTGGTCTTTTAGCAGGGTGAGCTGATTGGACGGAGGAGGCTGGCACCGGGTGAAAGCTTTAGCGAAACCCAGTGCCAAAAGCGTAGCGGCTGACTCCGGCCAATGAGCGTGCTGGTTGAGTGGATGCACGGATCTTGGGGTCATAGATGGATGCCCTTCGTTTGTGGTCTTTGAGAAGAGATTTTCCGGGCCAGGGCTGGTTCTTCTATCGAGGTGGGTAGACCTGCCGGAGATTGGGATTCTCCAAGGGACTCCTTTTGTTCCACCCCCAGAATGAACTCGGTGCTTCTCTGAGCTTGGGAGGATGCGGTGAAAATCATCTTGGGATCGTTCTGGAATTTCTCGATCCATGACCCGAGGTAGGCGGCAGAGTTGTCGAACTGGACCTGGTTCAGAATTCCGGCCTCGTTTGACAGAAACGAGGCCCCGAGCTCCGCGATCAACTCCTCCTTGGAGTATCGCTCAGAACCGAACTTGATCGGCATGGTGACTCCCTCCCGGTCGAGCCGGGATGAGTGCCCCGTCGAATGGGTCATCTCATGGAAGAGGGTTTGATAGTAGGACTCAGGGCTCCGGAAGGTCTTCTGGGCCGGCATCCGGATCACGTCCTCTCCGGGTGAATAGACCGCCGCAAATCCCGTGTGGTAGATTGGACAGGTCTTGGCTTCCTCGACGATCTTGGCGGCCTTTTCGAGCGGGTGAAGTGGGTTCTGAACGACGACCTGAGTTTGGGCAGGTGGCGCGATGCCCTCGGTCTGGTCGAGGTTGAAGGCGTTGCTCCAGCGGATGAAGGGAATCCGGGTGGGGCGTCCATTGCTTCCGAGGACGAGGTTCCCTTGGTCATCCCGCTTCTCGAAAAGCTTGTAGTAGATGACCGGGGTGGCTGTCTCACCCTTCTTCACCTTGCCACCGAGGTCATGAGCCTGCTTGAAGGTCAGCCAGTAGGGGGACTGGAACTCGCTGCCCCCTAGGATGAGGGCATTGATCCCCCGGTAGGGTTTCTTGGAGACGATATTCTGGACTCCCATCCAGGGCTTCTGCCACGGGACGGTCCCGCGCTTGAGCTGCTCGATAAAGCGAGCCGTGATGAGCTCGTAGATGTCTTTGCTCATAGGGCTACCTCCTCTCGGGCGTGAACCAGGTGGAGTAGGGCTTCTTGTTCGGAGAGACCGAACCGGCGCCCCACAGCAGACGTGAGGTCTTCTCCCTCGAGGTTGCCAGTGAAGAGCGGTGTCTCCCCGGCGGGAACCCCACGGTCCACCAGGCTGAAGAAGTAATCTTCAAGAATCAGGGAATAGATCTGCTCGGGAGCCGGGTGAGCCATGGAGGTGGAGTTCAATCCGTGGAAGTTTCCGGTTACCGCCAGTTGATCGCGTGGCAGAAGTTCTCAACGAGATTCTCGACCTCGCTCTCGGTGTAATGGAGCGAGAAGGCGAGGTCTTCAAGACTCTCCCTCCCGATGAGGTCGGAACGGACGCAGTAAAGCACCACGGCGGCGCGGAGGCCCTTCTCGGAAGGCTCGTCCGCTTCGGCGACCCACTCGAAGGTTCTGCCGAGGACTTGGCAGATTCTCTCAATGCTATCGTCCCCATCTTGCGGTAGGGGTTCGATGTGTTCGACAGGGTGCTGCGTGTCGGCGTAGTTGATGTCGTTTTCGGGTTTTCGGGGTGTATTCATCCCTCGCACCTTGAATGAACAAAAGAACCCTAGTGCTCCCGAACGGGAGCAAATTTTGGAGGGGGCGGGACACGGTTGGAGAAAGGATATTTTTTAGCCCATCGAACTCTTCAGGTAGAGTGACTGCCGGTGGCTATAGGGAGAACCCGTTACCAGGTAACAAAAGGTAACAAATTTGCCGCCAAAACTGCAATTAGCTGCAGTTTGGGGATGCTTGCCTTGATGGCTCGCGGAGCCTTTATTTATGGGCTTTCAGAGGCGAGCGACCCACTTTGAGAAGTGGCGACCCTAACGGGATTCGAACCCGTGTTACCGCCGTGAAAGGGCGGTGTCCTAACCGCTGGACGATAGGGTCAGCGTGGAATTGAGATACTCAGCGTGCGAGCGCAGCGTGGCAAGGTTTTTTTCAATTTAACACGCTGACCGAAATTATCTGTTTTCAAGCCAGGGTTGGGATGGATTCGGAAAGACCGAGAAACTCAGCGACAAAAGGGTTGGCCGGGTTGTTGCGGACTTCTGCCGGCGTTCCGGTTTGTTGGATGGAGCCTTTGTCGATGAGGACGACGCGGTCGGCAACTTCGAAGGCCTCGTCTTGATCGTGCGTAACAAAAATGGTGGTGAGGCGAGTAAGGTCGTGGAATTCGCGCAGCCAGCGGCGGAGGTCTTTTCGGACCTTAGCGTCGAGGGCGCCGAAGGGTTCGTCGAGCAGGAGCACCTCGGGGCGGTTGGCCAACGCACGGGCAAAGGCGACCCGTTGGCGCTGTCCGCCGGAGAGCTGGGTGGGGAGGCGTTTCTCGTAGCCTTCAAGCTGCACGGCCCGCAGAAGCTCACTGACCCGCTCTTGAATGGCGGATTCCGCCGGACGCTTCGAGCGCGGGAGCACACGAAACGAGAAGGCAATGTTCTCGTAGACATTCATGTGGTTGAAGAGGGCGTAGTGTTGGAAAACAAAGCCCGCCTTGCGTTGATAGGCCGAGAGACCGGTGACATCCCTCCCGTGGAAAAAAATGCGGCCGTCGTGGGCGTCGGCGAATTCCAGTCCGGCAATGACACGGAGCAGCGTCGTCTTTCCCGAACCACTTGGGCCGAGAAGGGCGATAAGTTCCCCCTCGCGGATGTCGAGGCTGACATCGCGAAGTGCGGGATGGAGGTCGAATCGTTTGGTGATGTTTTGTATGGCGATGCTCATGGTGCGGTTGTGGATGAGGAGACGCTAAGCTCCTGCTCGGCGCGCCATTCGGCGCGGGTTTTGAGGATGAGGGTGATGATGGCTAAGAGTCCAAGAACAGAGGCGACGGCGAAGGCCGATGCGAACTGGTATTCGTTGTAAAGAATCTCGATGTGTAGCGGCATGGTGTTGGTTTTTCCACGGATGTGGCCAGAGACGACAGAGACGGCACCGAATTCGCCCATGGCACGGGCGTTGCAGAGAATGATGCCGTAGAGGAGGCCCCATTTGATTTTCGGCAGGGTGATGCGCCAGAGAATCTGCCAACCATTTGCTCCAAGCGTGAGCGCAGCCTCCTCCTCTTTCATGCCCTGTGCCTGCATGAGCGGAATGAGCCCTCGGGCTACGAAGGGAAATGTGACAAAGATCGTAGCCAGCACCATGCCGGGAACGGCGAAAATGATGCGGATCTCATGCTCGCGGAGCCACGGGCCGAACCACCCCTGCGCACCAAAGACGAGCACATACAGCAAGCCGGCAATAACAGGAGAAACCCAGAGCGGGAGGTCTATGAGCGTGATCAGAAACGAACGCCCCCGGAAGCGGTAGCGGGTCACGCACCACGCCGCTGCGATGCCGAAGATGGTATTCAACGGAACGCTGATTGCCGCAATGACCAGTGTAAGAACGATGCTATGCCGCGTGTAGGGATCACGGAATGTCTCCAAAAAGGCGCTGGCACCCTTGGAGAATGCCTCTTGAAAAACCACCACCAGCGGGAAAAAGAGGAACAGGAGAAAAAAGGCCAGCGTCGCACTTATGAGAAGTGCTCGGACGGCGAGCCTATCCCCCGTGGCACGGAGGGGTTGGCGATTGTTGATATTGATCGATGTGGCACCTGGCATTTTGAGAATTTTTTTAAGCCGTTCCGTTGCGGGAGTTGTTCCACGCTTGGAGGCCGTTTGAGATGAGGAGGATCACGAGCGAGGCGCAGAGCATGACAAAACCAAGTGCCGCTGCCCCGGCGTAGTCGTATTGCTCGAGCTTGCTGATGATCAGCAGCGGGGTAATTTCCGTTTCGAAGGGAATATTTCCCGCGATGAAAACAACCGAACCAAATTCGCCGACGGCGCGACCATAGGCCAAGGTCACGCCGGTGAGGATGGATGGCAGAAGAGCAGGAAAAATGACGCGCAGGAAGGTTTGCCAGCGGTTGGCGCCGAGGCAGGCGGCCGCCTCTTCGAGCTCGGCCGAAAGCTGGAGAATGACCGGTTGGACGGTCCGCACGACAAAGGGAAATCCGATAAATGTGAGGGCAATGAAAATGCCAATCTGGGTGAAGGCGATCCTGATTCCATAAGGCTCGAGGAGAGCGCCGATCCAGTCATTCGGAGCGTAGATAGCCGTGAGGGCAATGCCGGCGACTGCCGTCGGCAGCGCGAAAGGAAGATCCACCATGGCGTCGAGGATTCTCCGCCCCGGGAAGCGGTAGCGTGCAAGCACCCATGCGGCGATGACGCCGAATACGCCGTTGAGGAGGGCAGCCAGAAAGGAAAGACCGAAACTCACCCGGTAGGATGCCACCACGCGGGGATCGGTGACGGTTTGCCAGAATTGCTCCCAGCTTCCCGAGAAGACACGCATAGCCAGCGCACTCATCGGAATGAGGACGATCAATCCCATGTAAAGGAGCGTGTAGCCGAGCGAGAGCCCGAAGCCGGGTAGGATGTGGCGTCGTCGCATCAGATGTTCTGCGCCTCCGAAATCAACACCCGGAAACGCTCCAGCATGGTCGTCATGGCTGTGGTGTGTGCTTTGATCTGATCCTCCAACGGAGCCGCGTGGGGCGTCTCGAAGACGATCTCGAATGGTTTTGGCTTTTGTGTGGGCGGTGCACCGAGGATGCCCGTATAGCCTTGCTCGATGATGCCCATATTGGCTTGGAAGTTGTCGATGCTGCGGTCGAAATTGCGAGGGAGGTGCCGCGAAGCAGCCTCCAAAGCGGGTTCCAGCACATGCCGCGTGAGTTGATGTCCCTTGGCAAAGCCATAGATGCCCTCGCTGGTGTCATCCGTGTGCAGGGCGATGATGCCATCGAAAGCGAGCCTCATGAGCTGACCTTCCAGCATGAGCACCTCGATCTCACTCGAGCCGCGCCAAAACTCGCGGTTCATATCCGCTCCGCTTTTCAGCCAGCGGGCGTTGCGGGAAAAGCCCCAGGGATTGCAGACCGGGTAGATGAACAACTCGTATCCCAGCGCCGGAGCCGGGTTCTCATGCAAATCCTGGATCAGATCCAGCGCCGCCAACACGCCACTCTCTTCGTCGCCATGCACACCCGCAAAAATCCCCACACGCAGGAAACTGCTGCGGTCGCCGGGACCGGTGAAAAGAAAACGCGGGAGGGTTGTTGTGACTCCCCGTGGATCGGTGAACTCGAGATGCGCGGAGAAAAGACGATCAGAACGGCTCGCGAGCTTTTCCATGCGATTCAACAAGGTGGCAACCGAGCGGCGGATTGCGGTCTCTCTGACTTCAGCGGCGTGGAGTGTTTTCATAGAATCTTTGAGGGTTCGACCGCCCTGCGGCTCAAAAACGCAGGGCGGCCGTTTCAGGTATTTTTTAGTTCAAGGGCGATAGGGTTTGTAGATGCGGTCGAAGACTCCGCCATCGTTGAAGTGGTCTTTTTGAGCCTTTCTCCAGCCGCCGAAGTCTTCGATCGTCACGAGTTCGATCTTCGGGAATTTCGCCGAATACTTCGCAGCAGCGGCGGCATCACGCGGCCGATAGTAATGCCGGCCAATGATGTCCTGCGCCTCCGGCGTGTAGAGGAACTCCAGATAAGCCTGCGCGACTTCGCGGGTGCCCTTGCGATCCACCACCTTGTCCACCACAGCCACAGGCGGCTCAGCGAGAATGCTCAACGAGGGGGCGATGATCTCATACTGGCCGGGATACTGCTTCTGGATGAGATGCGCCTCGTTTTCCCACGAGAGGAAAACATCCCCCATGCGCCGCTCGGTGAAGGTGATCGTCGATCCCCGGGCGCCGGTGTCGAGCACGGGGACATTCGAATACAGTTTGGAAACAAATTCCCTCGCCTTCTGCTCATCGCCACCATTTTGACGGAGGGCGTAGGCATAGGCTGCGAGGTAGTTCCAACGCGCTCCGCCGGATGTTTTCGGATTGGGAGTGATAACCTTCACGCCGTCGCGCGTGAGATCATTCCAGTCCTTCACAGCCTTCGGATTGCCCTTGCGGACGACAAAAACAATCGTCGAGGTGTAGGGCGAGCTGTTTTGAGGCAGGCGTGTCTGCCAGTTCTTTGGCAAAAGCCCGGCTTGATCCGAGATGGCATCGATATCGTATGCCAGCGCGAGCGTTGCCACATCCGCCTCGAGCCCGTCCACGATGGAGCGGGATTGTTTACCCGAGCCTCCATGGGATTGGTCGATAGCTATGGAATCACTCGTTTTTGCCGCCCATTGCTTGGCGAATGCCTTGTTGATGTCGCTGTAGAGTTCCCGCGTGGGATCGTAGGACACATTGAGGATAGCCTGATTGGCTGCTTGAAGTCCGGTCGCGCCGGCGATTGCGGCAAGAACCGCGAGTTGAGTTATTTTTTTCATAGTGATTAGAAGTAGGCTTGGAATTGTGTGGTGATAGCGTTGGCATCCGGGCGATTGCCGTCATTTGCCGCTCCACCGATGAAGCTGGTATAGTCGTATTGCAGTGTGACCTTGGCGTTGTCGTTCAGGATCCAGTTCAGACCGGCTCCAAATGTGGTGGATTGCTCCGCCTGCGTGTTCGGGTCGGCGTAGATCGGGAAGGCGTTGGAATCCACCGCCAACTGACCGACGCGTGCCGTGAGTTGAAGCGCCCCCCACCCTCCGGTGGATGGACTGAACTTCCGGCGCGGCGAGATGGCACGAAACGAGTTGTCCTCACCCGTGAGCATGTAGGATGCGGCGATCTGCCAACCGAAATTGGTCAGGTCGGTGCTATATTCCCGGGTTGTTGTGGAATTCGAGGTCGTGGAGAAACTGCCGATCGTTTTTCCTTTGGAATCCACGACATTGGTTTTCCTGGTGACCGCCTTTGTCGTGCTCTGGGTGCCGCTCACGCCGACCGTCGACCACGCCGCCTCGGCGTAAAGTCCGAAGGGGCCCCAGAAATACTGGAGGTTCGGCACGAATCGCACTTGCTCGCCCGGATCGGCTGATGTGGCATTCACGGTTGAGGAGCGGTATCTAAAGAACCCTTGCTGATTGGCTGTGGCATAAGTGCCGAGACCGTTCAGTTGGGGCGCATAAGTGACACCGGCACCGGCGGTGAGTTTTTTCAAAGGAACGAAGCTCGTCTTGGCAAAGGGAGTCAGAGCCAAGCGCGCCTCAAAGTCCTTGGTGTTCTGCCCGGGTATGGAAACATTCCCGCTTCCGCCATCCGGAGCGCCATTGAAGAGGCCTGTGTAATACTCGGCCAGGCCATCACCCACATTGCCCCAGAGCATCGCACCCACCACGCGGTTCGGGACGATGTAGGTGGTGGTGATGAGATCCGTGAACCAGCGGGCGTGTGCGGATTGCCAGCGCTCGATGCCGATCGGGCTCTTCATCTTACCGACGCGCAGCTGGAGCCAATCGTAGCCCTTAGCGCCCACATAGGCATCCTGCACGGTCGTGCTTGTGGTGTTGTCCACGCCGTTCGCTTGGAAATCGGTCTGCAGTTTCCAATCGAAGTTTTTGAACGCCGTGCCTTCAAGATTCAGACGCGCACGACGAATCAGAAAGGTGGATGTGGCATCCGGCGTGTTGATAAATGTCCGCAACTGGGGTTGGATGAGGCCGCCAATCTTGAATTTGAACGCCCCCTCGTCGGTGACGGTCGTGGTTTCGACAGGTATGCCATCCGGCCCCACCTCGGTTCGGGTGGTGCGAATGCCAGGGCTGGTAAAATTCAGCCCCTTGGAGTCCAGAGTCACCGATGGCAACTTCTCAAGCTTTTCCTTCAAAGCGTCATCGCCTGTAGATGTCTTTTGGCTACTTTCCAGAGCTGCGACTTTTGCCTCCAGAGCCTTGAGTTGGGCGCGCAAGGAGGCGAGATCGTCCTGACCGTAAAGCGCACCCGTTTGAAAGGTGCTCAAAGCCAGAATTCCAAGAATCCCCTGCGAGACTCTTCGGCTGGTGGCCGAAAACTTCGCCGGATGTTTTATTATTGTTTTAGTCATTTTATAGTTTCTAAAAAAAACCAATGAACTCCTCCTCGCGGGGACGCTAATGGCGGTATCTTTATAAGCCTCCTGATGTCAGGTCGGATGAATTTCTTTCGGCACCGGAATCCGTAAGACGGACACGGCGCGTTTGACGAATCTCGGTTACACGAGACTCATGCACAACAACCTCAACAACGCCGAAACGAATTCCCCGGATGGCCTGTAAAATCTCCCGCTCGGGTAAAACCACAGTTGAGGAATTGTCTCGTGTTGACGCGTTCATTTGTTGATTGGATTGGTAGTCTTTTATTATACCAACCAAATCAGTCAACAATTTTTTGAAAAAAATTTTCTTCTCACGCAAGAGTCCACAGAACGCTCGCAAGGATCGGATATTCCGTATCGGCAAGCCGCACTGTTTGTCCCGCATTCCGGACACTGCCCGAACTTCGTCAGCAGCGCCCTCGCCGCACGGGGTGACTATCGCAGAGTCGCGAAGAAATCTGGAGCTGACACATTTCCCAAAAGGAAAGAGCTGATCTGCCGCAAGCCTCTCACGAAGACACCAAGACACGGAGAAAGGAATACTCAAAAAACAAAGAAGGGCTCGAGTTCATGGTTGCTCGGATTTTTCCAAGCCTCCGAACTGGTCGTCAGGCGGCTCGGGAAGCCCGATCTCTGCGAGTTTCAAGGCCGCCCATGTGCCTCGACGAGCCAAGCAAATGAAGGGATCAATGACGACGAGCTCGTCTGAACCTTCCAATCGCACCACATTTTCGTCATGCAAATCAAAAACCAACACGCCTGAGACCGGGTGGACATAGGCGTAATAATCGTCATCCTGAATCCCATCATACCGTAGCTGAACCGGCGCGAAACCAAGTCCCGACATGAGTTCATCTGTCTCGGCCTTGGAGACTGGAGGCAGCGAGATATTGACTTCGACATGCGGTTGGGAAACCACGGGTGCCAACTGTTTGTTTTTTGAATTGATAGTGAATCCTGCAAGTCGGTAGGCGGTTTCGGGAAAGATCGCCTCATGCAAACGGAGTCGGTCAAAATAATCGCCCAAAGTGGTAAAGTGCAGACTCCGGTGAAGTCGCTTAAACCAGCGCCCTTGTTCTTGGTCATGGTGGACATGATGCTCAGCTCCGCCTCTTTGCCCCTGAGCTTCCCAAGCCTGGATGAAAGTGGATTCCTCAAGGATCGGGCCGTGGGAATCGACCCAATGGCGCAAGTGGGAACGG
>JBILMW010000266.1:0-13430 GCA_044375335.1 Terrimicrobiaceae bacterium
GGAGTCGGAGTCGGAGTCGGAGTCGGAGTCGGAGTCGGAGTCGGAGTCGGAGTCGGTGTCGGTGTCGGTGTCGGTGTCGGTGTCGGTGTCGGTGTCGCAATGTATCCTTTGGAAGCAAAGTGAATGTCGCCATTCTTACCTACCGCCAATGTTCCCAAGTAATCCGCTCGTGCAGAGTTGGGGCCAGGATATGTGTTGTCTGAGAATGTAGCTGTGACGTTGCTCGAATTGTGCCAGACCGTAGAAGCACCACCATTGGTTCCCGATGTCTTTGTGACACGATACAAATCCAGCGTGAGAATCACATTGGGCAGGCCGGCAAACGAAGTTGACGACCCCAAGCCACCTTGAATTCCACCAAGAATTGCACCATAAGCCGTTGCCGGCGTTCCACCTGTGAAAGGATTGTTATCGTCGACAATCGTTCCTTGCGTGATTCCTGCTGCGAAGGGGTTTGTGGAAAATCCCGAGATATTATTCGATCCCGAGATGAGGCCTGCGACAGCTGTCTGGGCAGGATCGAACAATGGAGAGGACGAGTTAGCCTGCCCAAGCGTTCCGACTTCCAATCGTGGCTTGGTGACATAAACCGTGCGGGCAAGATCACCGTCGGAAATTACTGTTGAAATCGCATTGGTATTTCCATTTTGACCAGCTGCCCCAGCGAAGATCGTCTCTGCCGAACCAGTCCAGTCGGCCCCATATGTCGAAGTCAATTTTTCATTGAGGTTCCCGAGGAAAACCAAGGCTCCATCGAGGTCAGAGTTTGGTGTGGCAGCTTGGCGGAAAAGGGCATGCGAACTCCCCAACGAATAAGCTACCAACTGATCCGTGCCGGTGGTTCCAGCAGGGTTTTGGAAGAACAGGAGCAAGTCATTGGCTTCGTATGAAGGGTCAATTTGAGTGACAAGCTTGGAACCGGGCGTTGGCGTTGGCGTTGGCGTTGGCGTTGGCGTTGGCGTTGGCGTTGGCGTTGGCGTTGGCGTTGGCGTTGGCGTTGGCGTTGGCGTTGGCGTGGCATTGACAACTGTTACGCTTACATTCGCAGTAACAGTTGTATAATTACCACTGTCTATCGGAGTAAATGTAAAAGACTGCTGCGCTGTTCCAACAGTTGGAACCGTGCTCGGCTCAGTGAAAGCAAATGTGCCAGCCACGCTTCCAACGCCGCCACTCAATGTCGAACTCCCGAGAGTCTGACCAAAAGTGATTGCGCTCGCTGTAGGTTGTGTCGTGACTGTTGGGGTGGACTTCACAACTGTCACGCTTACATTCGCGGTTACATTAGTATAATTACCACTGTCTGTCGGAGTAAATGTAAACGACTGCTGCGCTGCGCCAATAACTGGCACCGTGTTCGGTGCTGTGAAGGCGAATGTGCCAGGCACGCTTCCGACGCCGCCACTCAATGTCGAACTCGCGAGAGTCTGACCAAAAGTGATTGCGCCCGCTGTGGGTTGTGTCGTGATCGTTGGGGTGGCCTTCACAACTGTCACGCTTACATTCGCAGTTGCATTAGTATAATTACCACTGTCTGTCGGAGTAAATGTAAACGACTGCTGCGCTGCGCCAATAGCTGGCATCGTGTTTGGCGCAGAGAAGGCAAATGTGCCAGGAACGCTTCCAACGCCGCCACTCAGGGTCGAACTCGCAAGAGTCTGACCCGAAGTGATTGTGCTTGCTGTAGGCTGTGTCGTGATCGTTGGGGTGGCCTTCACAACTGTCACACTTACATTCGCAGTTACAGTTGTATAATTGCCACTGTCTGTCGGCATGAATGTCACGGAATGTGTTTCTGTGCCTACTGAAGGAACCGTGCTTGGTGTTGTGAATGCAAAGGTTCCAGGCACGCTGGCAGTTCCGCCCGACAACGCCGCACTAGCAAGAGCCTGACCGAATGAGATAGAAGCCGCTGTCGGTGGATTTGTGATTACTGATATTGTTGCCGACGCGGAATTCACTATCACTGACACGCTTCCATTTACTGAATTATAATTGACACTATCTGTCGGAGTAAATGTAAACGACTGCTGCGCAGCGCCAACAGCTGGCACCGTGCTCGGCGCAGTGAAGGCAAATGTGCCAGCCACGCTTCCCACGCCGCCAGTCAGTGTCGAGCTCGCAAGAGTCTGACCAGAAGTGATTGCGCTCGCTAAAGGTTGTGTCGTGATCGTTGGGGTGGCCTTCACAACTGTCACGCTTACATTCGCAGTTGCGGTTGTATAATTGCCCGTGTCGGCTGGCGTGAATGTCACGGAATGTGTTGCTGTGCCTACTGAAGGAACCGTGCTTGGCGCAGTGATAGCAAAGCTTCCAGTCACGCTGGCAGTGCCACCCGACAACGCCGCATCAGCAAGAGTTTGGCCGTATATTATAGAAGCCGCTGTCGGAATTTCTGTTATGGTTGAAGTAGCCCTGCTTACTGTAACGCTCACATTCGTCGTTGTAGAAGTATTATTGCCACTATCGTTTGGCGTGAATGTCACAGAATGCGTAGTAGTCCCAACTGGTGGGACCGTGCCCGGCGCTGTAAAAGCAAAGTTTCCAGTCACGCTGGCAACTCCACCTGATAAAGTCGCATTCGCAAGCGTTTGACCATAGGTGATAGAAGCCGCAGTCGGTTGAGTTGTGATTGTAGTTGGTGTCGGGGAAATTGTAATTGTTAGAATTCGCGATCCAGTGCCTGCATTATTCGTGGCAGAGATGCTTGCCGCTGCGAGGACTGCTGTATCGGGGGTGCCGTCGATGAGCCCACTGGAAGAATTAGCGGTTAATCCGGAGGGAAGTCCGGAAGCACCGTAGGATGTGGGAGTGTTACTCGCCTCGATTTGATAGCTGAATGGGACTCCAATGGTGCCGTTTGCGGATGTGGCGCTGGTGATCTCCGGGGGTATTCCTACTGCAACGAAGTAGAGATTACCACCGGCATCAATGGCAATGGTTCCGAGATAGTCGGCGCGAGCGCTGTTGGAGCCTGGGTAGGTGCTGTCGCTGTAAGTGGCGGTAATACTGTTTGCATTGTGCCATAGGGTGGCCGCTGCCCCGTTTGTGCCGCTGGTTTTTGTGATCCGGTATAGGTCAAGAAGAA
Organism: Terrimicrobiaceae bacterium; assembly: GCA_044375335.1. Taxonomy (GTDB): domain Bacteria; phylum Verrucomicrobiota; class Verrucomicrobiia; order Chthoniobacterales; family Terrimicrobiaceae; genus UBA967. Next base: position 3,089 of record JBILMW010000266.1, read on the forward strand.
CGACAGCTTGGATGGAATCAAAGGTCGAGGTAGCACTTACTGCTTGTTGAATGCCTCCAGTAATCGAGCCGTAAGCTGGCGATTGCGCATTACTGCTAAAAGAATTATATCCATCAAGAAGTGTATCGCCAACTGCTACAACGCCTGGTTGGGTCATGCCTGAGATGGCATTTGAACCGCTGATATTCCCTGCAACGGAAGTTTGCGCGGGATCAAACAATGGCGATGCCGAATTGGCTTGGCCCACGATTCCAACACCCGAGCGGGCTTTGGTCACATAAACCGTGCGGGCGAGATCACCATTGGAAATCCCTGTGGAGATTGCATTGACGTTGCCATTCTGGCCAGCAGCGCCAAAATAAATACTGGATGTTAGGTTGGTCCAATCGGTCCCGAAGGTGGATGTCAGATTGCCCCCGATATTACCGAGTGAGATGGTCGAGGCGAAATTAGCCGAGCTTGGAGTTGCCGCATCTCGGAACACATTGTAGGTGCTACCGAGGCTAAAGTAGACAACTTTGTCGGTGCCAGTGGTGCCTGCTGGGTTTTGGACGAACAGAAGAAGATCATTTGCGCCGTATGCGTCATCCGTGGCTGTTTGAGCCAGCGGACTTACCATCGAAGTAATGGCGAGAAAAAGAACTACTTTAAGGCGTCCAGAAAGATTCATAGTGAGTGATGTGAAGGATACTGCGATAAAAGAAGCCGACACCTTGCGGTGTCGGCTCTTTGTGGATCGTTAAACTAGCAATTAGAGCGGAGCAACGATTGGGAAACCGTCGTCTGGGCGACTAACCGTGACATCGCTGAGGCGCACACCATTGGATGTGGTTTGGAGGCCAGCGGGAAGCCAAGTGCTCTTCATGTTGTTATACCAAGTAGTCTCAGTGGCTGAGAGTGAGCCATGGTAATAGAGGTGCTGATAGCTCCATGCGGAGTAGGCGCCAGTGGCGATTTTCTTGAAATCAGCCTCGCTGAAGCCACTGCTCAAGTAGCTGCCGGCCGCAGTAATTGGAGTTACAGACACACCGTTGTAGCTAAGGATTTTGCCTCCGGCAGTAGCGGCATTCAGAGAATCCGCCGATGAGAGCCATGTAAGGAGAAGGATGTTAGCATTTTCAATCAGAGCATCTTGGGTGGATCCATCATAGACAGTCACATTCGATGAAGTGTAGCCCATCACCGTGCGCAAAGCACTGGAGCTGCTGTAACCACCGTTACCCACAGCCGTGTTACCCCAGAGGGTGGATGCATTCGAAGCACCAGAGGTCTCAGTGTTACCTGTTCCAAGACCGTTGGCAGGGACTGCGGTGATCTTAGTGATCGTGCCATTACCACCGGTTTTTGTAGTGATGTATTGATTGACGAGGTTGGCAACTCCATAAGTCCACTCAGTCAAGTAAGCTGCACGGGTTCCCGATCCATCGTTACGCCCTGTAGCGAACACATAATCCGTGTCGTTCGGGTCGCCTGTGAAGAGCGAGAGTTTTTGCAAACCATTTGCCCATAGAGCACGAGCTTGCTGGTTCGTGACATTCGTCAGATCAGCAGGAGCACCTTCGTTCGCAATCATGCAGAAAGTCACGATTCCAACTTTGGAGGATCCGGACGGATTCAGAGTCATGTTGTCAACAGGAGTGGAGGACTGATACACATCCGAGAAGCTGAACTTCGGACGGAGAGTCTCCGTGGGTGTGGTTGTAGAGCCTTTAATGACAGCTCCTGGTGTGCCAAGGGCAGCGGCAGTCAAGAATGTCGGATCGTTGTTTCCCGCAATCGCATTCAGGCCTTCCGCCGATCCGTTGAAGGAGGTGCGGATCACTGTTGTGCCGGTGATGCCTGGGAAAGTTCCGCTGAAAACCGCTTTGTTTGAAGCGATCAACTGCGAGAGGTTGTTGCCGGAGAAGTCGTGGCACACATTGAAGGCAGTGCCGAGAGCGCCTACGCTGGTGTAGGCGTCATAGATGGCTTGCATGGTGGCTTGGCGGAACGCCGTGGCGCCCGTGATGGTGATTTCGGTCGTCTGGGCCGAGGCCGACGCCGTGAGGCCAGCGACCATAGCGCCAGCGAGAATGTTTTTGATTTTCATATTGGTATTAGAATTTGAGTTTTTGGATGGTAGATTTTAGTTGAGTGACTTGCGGCGGCGGTTTACAAAGAAGTAGAGGGCGCCAGTAAGAGCGATAAGTGCGTAGGTGGAAGGCTCTGGGACAGCGGCAAAATTCACATCGCCATTTGCGGCGATACCAATCGTGCCAAGGTAATCGGCGCGAGCACTGTTGGAACCCGCGTAGGTGTTATCACTGTAGGTGGCCGTAACACTGTTGGCATTGTGCCATAAGGTGCCGGCAGTTCCATTTGTGCCGCTGGTTTTTGTGACGCGGTAAAGGTCGAGAAGAACCACACCTTCGATTGAGCCGAATGTGAGATTGGAACCAACCGATTGCATGACACCCCCGTTGATGGCACCATATGCTGCGCTTGGGTTGCCACTGCTGAAGGGATTGTAGTTATCAAGGAGCGTATCGCTGAATGCGACAACGCCTGGTTGAGTCATGCCAGCGATGGCATTTGAACCTTGGATATTCCCTGCAACAGAAGTTGACGCGGGATCAAACAAAGGCGATGCCGAGTTGGCTTGGCCGACGCTTCCAATACCCGAGCGGGCTTTGGTCACATAAACCGTGCGGGCGAGATCACCATTGGAAATCGATGTGGAGATTGCATTGACGTTACCATTCTGACCAACAGCGCCAAAATAAACGCTGGAGGTCAGGTTAGTCCAATCAGCTCCAAAAGTCGATGTCAGGTTGCCCCCAATATTACCAAGGGAGATGGTGGATCCGAAGTTAGCCGAACTTGGAGTCGCTGCATCTCGGAACACATTGAATGTGCTGCCGAGACTGTAGTAGACAACTTTGTCGGTGCCGGTGGTGCCTCCTGGATTCTGTGAAAACAGAAGCAGGTCATTGGCTGTATACGCGTCGTCGGCGGCGGCAAAGGCTCCCGTCGATGAGACGGCGAGTGCACTTACCACTAGGCTGGCGAGGCGCAGCTTGGATGTGAGTTTCATTATTATTTGTGTTAGTTTGGTTCAGCAGGGAATGGAGTATTCCTTGCTTGAGACAAGTAATCGTCAATTGCCCCTAAAGAGCCAAAGAAAGAATTGTGACAAGTTCGTCACATTCGTCAGGCACGGATTTCCTTCATTTTTGATGCACCACAAACTTAGACTGGGAGCCTATGAGCACTTCTTTGACCACCACTCCCAATGTCTCGGTCATCATGCCTGTATTTAACGAGCAGTCCACTGTGGAGGCTGTTCTGCGGTTGGTGCTCGCACAACCATGCGTGGCTGAAGTGGTGGTGGTGGATGACTGTTCCACAGATGGCACATTCGAGGTCTTGACAAACGCAGCGTCAACGGAGCAGCGCATCCGCCTGCACCGGCACGAACACAACCAAGGCAAGGGCGCTGCCCTGCGAACCGGCATCAGAAAAGCCTCTGCGGACATCGTGCTCATTCAGGACGCCGACTTCGAATACGACCCGGCGGACTACGCCGCCCTGCTCAAGCCCATTCTAAGCGGCAAGGCGGACGCCGTCTTCGGCTCCCGCTTCATCGGCTCGCACGAGCACCGCGTGCTCTACTTCTGGCACTCGCTCGGCAACCAATTCCTCACCCTCCTGTCGAACATGACGACCAATCTCAACCTCACCGACATGGAGGCCTGCTACAAAGTTTTCAAACGCGAGCTGATCCAATCCGTGAAGCTCGAGGAAAACCGCTTCGGCATCGAGCCAGAGATCGTTGCCAAGATCGCCCGCACCGGCGCCCGCATCTACGAAGTCGCCATCTCCTACCACGGCCGCACCTACGCCGAAGGCAAAAAAATCGGCTGGAAAGATGGCATCAGCGCCATCCGCTGCATCCTCAAATACGGCCTCCTGCGGTAAGAAATTTTACCACGGAGAACACGGAGAACACGGAGAACACGGAGGAGAAGAAGAAGAAGTTGGCTGGTTCGGAATGATCCGTATGCAGGGTCTCTGGCACTGCCCCAAGCCCTTCCTGTGAATGCTGTCATCCTGTCTAAAAATCTCCTGACTTGCAGCAGCGTTTTTCAAAGTCGAGTCGACCGTGCCACCATTCTCCCAATTGTGTTAATTCTGTTAATTTTGTCTCAAAACTCCTCCTGTAAATCCTGCTCGTCACGCCGGAGTTGCCTTTCCGTAGGCGGATCCCCTCCAAAAATCTCCAAAATTGACAAACGAGCCTTCATCGTAATACAGACGGTATGACATGAAAACCATCACGGCAAAAATTCCCGATGCCCTGAACGAAAAACTCAGAAAATCTGCCGCTCTCAAAAAGGAGCATTTTTCCGAAACAATCCGTCGTGCGTTGACTCGGGAACTTGAGGGCGAGGTAGACTTCGCCGCCTTGGCTGCACCGTATTGCGGGATGTTCAGCGGTCCTTCAGACCTCTCCACGCGGGAGGGTTATGGAAGTCCGAACAATCGTTGATGCCGGTCCGTTGATCGGTTGGCTCAATGCCACCGACCAATGGCACGAGTGGAGCGTGTCCGTTCTGAAAAAAGTCAAAGGCCCGATTCACACAAGCGAGATTGTGCTTGGCGAAGCCTTTTGGAATCTGGGAGGCAACACCAAACCCGTTCACGCCTTGCTTAGCTTGGTGGGCAAAGGATCCATCCGCCTTCTGCACCCCTGGCCCGAAAATCTAACCCGCACACAGGAACTGATGCTCAAGTATCCAACGATGGACGCCAGCGATGCCTCGATGGTTGTCCTTTCCGAACAATATCCCAAGGCGCAAATCATCACCACAGACCGCGCAGATTTTTCAATCTACCGCCGCTTTCGTTCCCAGAAAGTCCCCGCCATTTTCCCAGACTGATAGTGCGAAATTTTCTGAAAGTTGACCCCGCCACGACCCCAACCTCCTCCTATAAATCCTAAGCAACACAAACAGTCCAAAACACAGGTGCATTCGCCGCGCGAATGGGGCAGGCGGAAACAAAAAACTGCAAGCAGGCTTGTGAGATTTTTGCTTCTCCTCCGCCAATCCCAGCACGCCGGGATCATCGGTGCTCATCCGAGTATTCCAGAGTTTATTACCTCCAGCCGCGCAACGCAAGAGTCCATCGTCTCCCCCATTTCTTCTCAATTCTGTAAATTCTGTAAATTGACTCGCCTCCGCTCACCCTACGGGCTGCCCTTGGCAGTCTTTCTCCGCTACGCTCCGATTCTGTCAAAAAAACCGTGTTGAATTAGACATAAAATTAACATATGTTATGACCTATGAAAGCAGTGACAGTTCATTTGGATGATCCAGTTTACCGGGAATTTCAAAAAGTAGCTCGCAAGGCGAGGCGTTCGACCTCCGAATTGATCCGCGAGGCCATGGAGGCTTATCGAAGAACGCTTGTTAAAAAGCAGTCATCCCTCGCCGAGGCAGGCCCCGCCGCCAGCGTGGGGCAAATTTTGACCCCCTGGGCCGGGCGCGAAGATTTGTTGGAAGATTTTTTCGACAAGCAATGATCGGACTCGACACAACGGTGCTCCTAACGCACGAGATCAAGGAGGCGGCAGGCCACGAAGCCCTCCGCGCCTACATCGCCACGGCATGCCGCTCGGGCAATGTTCTCTTCGCTATTTCCCCGCAGGTGCTGCAGGAATTTGTGCATGTGGCGACTGATCCCCGTCGTTTCAAGGTGCCGCTGACCATGGATCAGGCTCTGGAACGATCCCGCTTCTGGTGGGAGTCCGCAGAGGTCGTTCAATGCCATCCCAGTGGACGCGCTTGGGAGCAGGCATGGACCTGGATGGAAAAATTCCGCCTCGGCCGCAAACGCATTCTCGACACCTACCTCGCAGCGACCTACCACGAGCGCGGCATCGAGCGCCTCGCGACGGCGAACACAATGGATTTCGCGGTGTTCGGAATTTTTGAATTCGAGTCTTGGGCGCAGATACCTACAAACGGCGACAAAGCTCAAGCTTTCTGAACTGCACCCCAAGCAATTGTTTCCCCTCCCCCATTGAGGTTCACACGCCAGCATCGTTCACGGTCGGGACGACCGTGCTCCCCTCTCTCGCGCCTCCGCGCGGCAGCGCGCGTCGTCCCCCTGGGAGGGTTCATCGTCCTCGCATGACCCATTCTTCAGCTGCGAAGCAGCGTCCCTGCTGGATGCAAAGACGGGTTTAAAAACCGCCCGTCACAGAGCTCTCGTCATGACCGGTTCTGCATGGAAGGGTTTAAAGACTGGGTCATTAATGAGGTAGGCAAAGAGATCCGGCGGGGCTTGATGGCGGCCTTTTTCGAGGGCGATTGCAGCTTGGTGGTAATCTTTTTTGCGAAGCGAGATGTATATGGAAGCGAAGATTTCGGAAATCGTGCCCTCATTTGCGACAGCGGGGAGTTGTTCGTCCGGCATTTGCTGGAGTTTCATGAGCTGGATCGAAGTTCGCACGACGACATGAGTGTCGATGGGATGCAGGCGGGCGTTGGCAGCTTTGAGAAGTTGGATGGCTTCATCATCGCGCTTCTGACTACGAAGAAACGAAGCAAGCTCGATCATGGGAAAGGGGTTGGCCACATCCGACTCGACGGCTTCGCGGAGCAGGGATTCGCGCACGATTTTTGGATCGCGCAGGGAGGATTTTCCACCCGTGCCTGCACCGGACTCGGCCATGGAAAGAAGGACCAGGGAGTCCGAGACTTTTTGATTTTTGGAGATCGAGAGGGACGCTTTTTCCTGGGCCATCTTGAGATCGCCCGCTTGCATTGCAGCGAGAGCGGCAAGGTAATCGAGCGAGGAGACATCGGGATGCTTGGCGCTGAGGGTTTGGATTTTTTTCAGAGCTTCGGCGGATTCACCGGAGTCGATGAGAGCGAGTGCCTCGTTAAGTTCCATGACGAGTTGCGGGCTTGGCTTCGCAAGAGTGCGCTCCTCTTCTTCGGCCGTTGGGCCAGACTGGAGCCTGCCGAAAAGAAATCCGGCTAAGATCAGCGTGAAAATGGCGGCTGCGGCAAGGGCGCGGGGATGCTTGGCGAGAATTTTTTGAAAATGGGCGAGGACGATCGCCTGGGATGCTAGAAAAGGGCTTTCTCTTGTGAGTTCTTCGGCGCCTTCCTGGCTGGATGTCGACTCTTCGAGGACCGAAGAAACCATGGAATCTGTATCACGCCTTCTGGATTTGCGGCGTGGAGAAACCCTGGGAGGAGGTTGAACCGCATCCGGGCTGGAAGAATTCGCAGACTGCGGACCGCTACCCACAGGACCAGTGTTTTTGACTTGAGAATCCCCGGCAGCCAAGAAGGTGGCCCAAGCATTTTCAGTATTCGATGATTTCCTTGACCGGGGTGACCGGAAATTCGCGTCCTTGAGCTCGGATGGCTTCAGAGCCTGAACTTGGCCAGTATGGACGACTTTAGCTTTTGTAACTTTTTTCGTAGTTGTGCGTTTACGGGGAAGCTCATCAACAATCTCTTCTTCATCTTCAGGCTGATGGACAACCGGGAGTGCCACAACGGCGGGCGCAGTTTTTATTCCTTTCCGACTCTTTGCACGAGCCCCTCTGCCAACGATGGCAGAGACTTTGCGCTCTGCAGTCGGGTGAGGAATATTGTTTGATTTGGATTTCATTGAGACAGGTAAGCATTGATGAACTAACAGCAAAGATCACTGAAAGACCTACCCTGTGACGTTTTCGTAACAATTCCAGCGAGGCTTGATTTTTCCAAGACGCCGGGTGCCTTGCAAGACTCAAGGAGGTTGAATTTTGCCCCGCTTGAGAGCAGGCATTTATGCTGGGATTCCGCTCAGAAGAGTCCCGACATCTGAGGGTTTTTGGAAAAAACCCGGATGGCTGGATCATTCATGAGATAATCATAAAGTGGAGGGGACAGCCGATCTCTTGCTTTGGCGAGCAAGGCCTTGACAGCTGGGATGTCGTTTTTGCGCATGGCTGCATAGGCGGCGGATACCAGTGAGCGAGGGTCTTTGTCTGAGTCTAAATTCACCGGCAACTTGTCATCGGGGGTTTGCTGGAGATTCAAGAGAGAAAGCGAGGTATCGACCAAGGCTTGGCCTTCAACAGGATTCAGACGCACGCTCGCGGCTTCAAACAATTGGCGGGCTTCGTCGTTTCTGCCTTGAAAACGAAGCAGGGATGCGAGCTCGATGTAGGGCCGGGGATTTGAAACATCAGCCGCCATGGCGGAGCGAAGAAGGCTTTCCGCGCGGACCTTGGGATCTCCCATTCCACCTTTGTTTGATTTTTCCATTTCTATGGCTGCTTTGAGGGCCAAGGAGTCGGAGAGTCTCTCGCCTTTGAAAATCGATTCGTCCACTTTTTCGCTGGCGATCTGGAGGTTTCCACTCTGTATCGCAGTGAGGGCCATGAGGTAGCAAGTGGATGGAATCGTTTGGTTCTTTCGATAAACCCCGGACAAAATTTCCACAGCATCGGCGGCATTTCCTTTGTTGTATGCCTTCAATGCGGAATCAATGGAGGCTTGGAATTCGGGAGGTATCGCTGGAGGCAGCTCCATGCGCAATTCGTTCAAGCGTTTTTGAGATGCCGAAAAGCCTTGATGGTAAGCCAACCACCCCACTAGCAGGAAACAAATCAGCGCGCCTGCAAGTATCGATGCAACCCAGACAGGCGAAATCTTGGGAGACAAACGCTCCTGAGTAGTGGACGCCATCTGGAAATCCTCGAAAAGAGGGCGTGATTCCAAAGGTGTCGCGTCTTCAGGGGGCGCTTCGACGGGATGCGTAGTCTTGGGAATGAAGGATGGCTTTTTCAATTTGAAAGTGCGGCCGTTCTCGGAAGAGGCTTGTTGCCCCCGAGGGGCGAAGGAGGGCGGAACCCAGATCGGCGAATCGGAGCGCGTTTCAGGCTCTTTCTGAAAAACCTTCGACTTCCTCGCAGGCAAGACACTCGACTTGGGCAATTTTTTTTCTGAGTCCATGAAATTGGTATCGGCCGACTGGAAGGCAAAGTCGAATATGACAGAAATCCGTAAAAACCAAGATAAACGCTGATGGATTTTTCCTCCTCTGTCTGAATCCACAGGAGCGATGCATAGTGCGCGGGATTTACTGCAGCTCGAAGTTGATGTTGATGGTGTAGGCGTCGCCGGTGCCGAGGCCGGTGGGGAGGGCGTCGATGCGGGTGACGCGGTTGAGGGCGGCGAGGACGGATTGGTCCATGAGGAGGTTACCGCTGGGGCGGACGATTTCCGCGCTGGCGATGGTGCCGTCGCGTTTGATTTGGATTTTTACGGTGCAGACGAAGGATTTGTCCTGCTCGAAGATGGAGGTGGGTTGCTCCCATTGGCTGAAGAAGCGGTCGTGGATGAGTTCGTGATACCATCCGAATTCGCTGGCGGTGCCGCCTGCTCCGCCTTTGCCAGTGCCACTGGCCGCCGTTCCACCCCCGCCGCCAGTTGCTCCGGGTTTCTCTGCCCCCGTGGCGGAAGACTTGGCCTCTCCAGGGGATGCCGAGGGTTTGGCTGCACCGGGGGATGCTGAAGGAGATGCTTTAGGCGAGGCTCCTGGGGACGCCTTGGGTGATGCCCCGGGCGAAGGTTTCGGGGATGCAGAGGGGGAGGCTTTGGGAGAAGCGGATGGTTTGGGTTTCGGTGAGGGACTGGCGGAGGGCTTGGGTGAAGGCGTGACCGAGGGTTTGGGCTTCGGTGTGGGAGTAGGGCTTGGCTTGGGTTTGGGAGTGGGCGTTGGAGTCGGCTTGGGTTTCGGCGTTGGTGTGGGTGTGGGCTTCGGAGTAGGGGTTGGAGTGGACTCGATGAGATCGGATTTTTCCGTTTTTGGCTCGGGCGTTGGTTCGGGAGTGGGCTCAGGGGTTGGCTCCGGAGTCGGTTCGGGCGTGGGCTCAGGAGTTGGTGGCGGCGTGGCTTTGGGTTTGGGTGGAGGGGTTGGTTCGGGCTCTTCCTCGACCTCCGGAGGTGGATCTCCAGCAGCAGCCGCTGCGGCGGCGGCAAAGGAGCCGGGATTCACCCAGGTGATGTCGCCTTGGGGCTTTTTGATTTCCCGTTTGGTGAAATAGAGGATTCCACCGATGAGCAGAAGGTGAAGAGCGGCGACGACGATCAGGTTCCGCCTGAAGTGCGGATTTTCCATGTCAGCGGGCGTTGGCCGGCGCGGAGGCGTCGTCTTTGAGCGTCATGACTCCGACTTTGGTGATTCCGACGCGCTGGAGAATATCCATGACGGAAATAAATTTCTGGATCGGCAATTCGAAGTGGGGGCGCACGACGACAGCGGTGTCCGGTTTTTCGGCCTTCAAAGCGGC
>JBILMW010000208.1:0-3824 GCA_044375335.1 Terrimicrobiaceae bacterium
AAGGCTCTCTTTCCCGGAGACCATCCCGAGTGGTTGCTCTCCTTCGGCCGCTACGACTACACACCAGGAACTCCAACGCCTGTCATTTCGACCACCTCGCCGCACACCGTCTGCGGCTTCCATCGCAAACAGGAATGGCCGCGGGTGACATTGGCCGACCTTCCCCCGATGGTTGCCGGAGCTGGTTTTTCAACAGCGAAACATGATTTTAGGCAGGCTATAAAGTAGACAAGACACAAACAAAATAAAATGAAGGCAATTAAAGGTAAACATCAAATAGGTCGGGCATTAATTGTTCATATTTGGTCCTCTGGAGGCGTGAGAACCAATCTTGCGGAGGGCATGGGAGCGCCAACGTCCTCGTTGGCTTCGCTGGAGTGGTGGGCCGAGAAGGACCTCCGTGTTCTGCTCTCTCTCGGCCGAGCTTAGCTCACCGAACCGCGAAAGGTGCTCCTTGCAGGTTTGCTGTGGAAAAAGACAACGGTATCCCAATCATAGATTGCCGAGTATCTGGGCATGAAAAACGCAGCCAATGTAAGCAGGGCTATCCACATAATGGATTTATCCGGGATCGAGAAAAAGGTTTCTGCAAAATTCACGAGGTTTGTATCGGAAAATTGAAAGAAAATGAACCCTGAGTCCCAGTTTCAGCTGCTGAATGATTTCCTCACCAACCTTCAACACCGGAGCAACCGAACGTTAGGGAATCACTGTCCAGTTGCCTGTTCGATTTTCCGAAGTTCGCGGGGCGAAAGTCCTGTGCGATCTTTGACACATCTCGAGAGGTGGAAGGCGTTGGAGAAGCCGCACTGGTCTGCGACCTCGGCCAAGGTTAGGCCGGTGGCGCGGATCAATTGAACGGCTTGATCGGTCTTCAAGCGCCAGATCATTGCCGTGGGGCTTTCGCCTTGATCGTCCTGAAAAAGTTTTCGAAGGCGCGAGTAGGAGATTCCGCCGTGGCGGGCGAGGTCTTGCGCGCTGCGGAATTTCGCGGGGTTCATGGAAACCGCTTCAAGCACCCGCTGCACGGCTTGGTGGCGGGGTTGCTTTGTTGGGATGTTTTCCGAGGCGTGGGCCGCAAAGCGAAGCAGACAGGCTTTCGCGAGTGTTTGCATCGCCAGGTTCAAGTGCGGCCCGGCATTCACCGGTATGGACAGTCCCTCCTCGATGAGGATGTTGACGGAAGCCGGAACGGGCGAGGGATGGCCTGCCGCGCGCAGGAGGTCGCGTTCGGGCCGGTTTGTGAGGCTCGGCGCAATCTGGCACCAGTGGTGGACGGTCCTCCTATCCGGATCGAAACGGAAGAATTCCATTCCACGGGGTGGCAGGATGACTCCTTCGCCTGATGCAAGCTGGATATGGCGTCCATCGCAGTCGATCGCGACGCTGCCCTCCAGAATCGTGATGAGAAAATACACATTCTGCCTGCGCGGGCCGTGCCAACCGCCCGGCAGGTAGATGGCCCGTCCAAACATGTGGAGATCGTCTCCGCGCGACTCCGCGCGGTAGAGGTCTTCCGTTTTCGGAACGGCGCTGGCCGGTTTCGAGGAACGAGATGCCATGCGGATAAGGTGTCTCAAATTTTAAAAAAGGCAATAGAGATATGAAAAAGATCAGTGGGGATATGGACTCATTGACGCGGAAATGTTTTATTTCGAACTGCCATGAACGAACAAATCAAAATCAACTGGTATCGCACGAAAGTGGACAAAGCCGTGATGAGCGGCTTGATGAAGCGCGACGATGGAAAAGCGCTGCGCCAAGCGCTCCTGCATCTGGGACTCTACGCCTGCACGGGCACGGCGGCCTATCTCGCTTGCGGAAGCATCACGCAGGCAAACTGGGCATGGATGGTTCCACTGCTCGCATTGTTTGTCTTCCTTCACGGCACCTTCACCGGGTTCATGGGTCTGGTGGCAGTGCACGAGTTGGTCCACAAGACGCCATTCCGCAGGCAGTGGCTGAACGACCTTTTCATGGATGTGTTCTCGTTCCTGACATGGAGCGACCCGGTCAGCTTCCGCGTCAGCCATGTGAAGCATCACCAAGTCACCGCGCACCACGACCATGACGGGGAGGTGATCCTTCCGCAAAAAATGGACTGGGATGCCGTGAAGTTCTGGTTCTGGCTACTGGTGCCGTTTCCGAATCCTGTCGCGGTTTTTGGCGCTTTGAAAAAATGGTTCAAATACGCGGCCGGCAACCTCAAGGGCGAGGGACTCTTCGCCGGCGGGGAGGAGTGGATGCAGAAAGTCCTACCCGAGGAGAACGAGGAACTTCGCCGCCGCCACCGCAAATGGGCCCGTGTGGTTTTGCTTGGCCATCTGGCTTTGGCGGCCCTCTTCATCGCCACTGGCCAGTGGATTCTGATTCTCTTGGTTAACCTCGCTATTTTTTACTGCGGTTGGCTTGTCGTGCTCTGCGGAATGCCCCAGCACATCGGTTTGGTGCCTGATTCGCCGGATTTCAGGCTCTGCTGCCGCACCTTCACCTGCAGTCGGTTTGTCGGGTTCCTCTATTGGAACATGCAGTATCATGTGGAGCACCACATGTTCCCGGCGGTGCCGTTCTACAATCTGCCCGCGCTGCGCAAAGCGATCGAACACGACCTGCCTCCCGCTCCGCATGGACTCTGGGCTACCTGGTGCGAGATCATTCCTGTGCTCAAGAAACAACGCGAGAATCCTGAGTATGTCTTTGTTCCCGAGTTGCCTCAGGCCGTCGCTGGCTGACCCTTTTTCCTGCGGCCTTTCTGGTTCAGGCAACGCTTTCGCCCAATCCCGCTCGGCTCGTCTCCCTTTAAGGCTGCACGAGCTGCATTCCCGACCTGCAGAGGATTTGCTCGGCGAGGTTCAGCGGAGTTTGGAATAAGGCTTCGATGGAATCGGGGTCCTCTCCGAGCGTCCAGAGGCGGAAGCAGACATCGGGGGCGAGGTGATACATCACGGCCGCTTGAATGCGGGCCTCCTGGGAGTGCATGGCCGAGGTGTCGAGGCTTGGATCCGAGACACCGCAGTAAAATTTGATCCAGTCGGTGTAGCGGTGCGTGTGGTGTTCTTTCCATGTTTCCGCTGTGGCGCGATAGCGGTCCATGCGGCCGTGCGCCCGCTGGAGCGCGTTGAACTCCGGGAAATGCGGTGCAATGAAGTAGGGGTTCTTTGAGGACGCGGATTGGATGCTTGCTCCAGATGTGTTGTAGAGCACATCGACGCCGCACGGCAGTTCGCCGGGAGGGAAGGGGGCACCGGCAGGCGGGGTGGGGGTATCCGGGCCGAAGTTCCAGAACGAGCACGGCGTGCCGTCGTATGGGCGAACGAAGGAGATGTCGACGAGGTAGTCCGGCATCCACTCCGCAGCCAAGAGTGCCGAGGCGGTTTTGGCTGCCAGATAGAAAACGTAGTCTGATCCTTCTTTGTCACCCTCTGCCTCGCGCAGGCGGGCTTCGGCGAGAAGCCCCTCCAGGCCGTTGTGCGAGCAGTCTGTATTCCAGCCTCCGCCGCACGCATCTGACCAAGCAGCGCCCAGTTCCCAGTCGTGGAAGATTTCGAAAAAGGCGAGGAGCGCGGCGCGTTCAGGGCGTATTTCCTTGGCCAGAGCTTTGGCGGGGCCTGCGATGGCGGGGTCGGCGCAGTTGGCTGCACGCCCAAGCCCGGAAAGCTCGAAGCCGTTATACCAATCGCTGTCGTAGGAGATATCGCCTGCCACCTCGAAGAGTTTGCCTTCCTTGGCCCATGTGCGTCCACCGACGGGTTCGGTGATATGCGCGAGGCTGGCACGGAAAGCCTCTGCCGAGGGCGGCGTGAGTTGAGGGCGGAGTTTTTCCC
>JBILMW010000209.1:0-3821 GCA_044375335.1 Terrimicrobiaceae bacterium
CATGGGGGAGGGCCACAATACCGCTGCCCGCAACATACAGCATGCGCTCCAAGCCGAGGCGGGGAGTGGCGTGGAGGTGTTGGTGGTGGATCCCTACACGCGCACCAATCCCGTGGTGAACCGGTGTATCCAGAAGGGATACGCGGCAGCCATCAATAACTACCCCCGGCTGTGGAAAATGGTTTTTGCGATGCTCAGCCAACCCAAGGTCATCGAGGGAATGGCGCCGCTTTTGCTGCAGCTCACGAACGCGGTGCATTCGCTGGTGCGGGAGTTTCAGCCGGACCTGATCGCCTCCACCTACCCTGTCTTCGGCTACATCCTGCAACGAATCCGCCGGGTCGATCCGGCCGTGGCTATGCCGTTCTACATGGTCATCACAGATTCCACGATGATCAACCAGACATGGTATCGCTACCCGTGCGACGGGGCGATTGTGGCCGACGAGCCCACGGCGGAGGTGCTGCGCGGCGATGGGGTGGAGGAGGAAAAAATCCACATTCTTGGTTTTCCGGTCGGTCTGCAATTCGACGAATTCATCCCGGCACCGCCACCGCACGATGGCAATTGGCGCCTGCTTTTTTTCCCCGGCGGCCCGCTGCAGAAGGCGTTTGAAACACTCCATCACCTTTCCACAATTCCGAATGCCAGCGTCACGGTCATCACCGGCCGGCGGCAGGACGCCCATGCGGCGCTTTCGCGAGCGGGCCTGCCCAAGCGGGGACACCTGATCGGATGGACGGACAAAATGCCCGAGCTCATGGGATCGCACCACATCTTCATCGGCAAAGCCGGCGGGGCGACGGTGCAGGAGGCCATCGCAGCGCAAATTCCATTTGTGGTGAATCACATTGTTCCTGGCCAGGAGGAGGGCAACATCGCCCTCATCCAACAGACAGCGATTGGCGCCCTCGCCTCAAACAGCCCTGCAGACATCCTGCATATTGTGAAAGGCGCCATGGCGAATGAAGCCGCCCTCTGGAGGACCTGGCGGAAGAATCTCGTCCAGATTCAAAAACCTTCCGCCTCGCGCGCCATTGCCTCGTTCCTTCTGGAGCGGGCTGTCACGCGGTAGCGCGAAATCGTTGGAGGGTCGACCTCCGGCTTGACCCATTCTTCAGCCGCGAAGCGGCGTCTCAGGGGAGCATGGCCGTCTCGGCTGTGCAGGCGCAAGGCGTGGTTTGGGAATCTATGAGGTGGCGGCGCGAGTGCCTTTCACGGTCGAGACGACCGTGCTCCCCTCTTGCGCGCGGCAGCGAGATTCGTAAGCCATTGGGCTGAGGTCAGGATGTCTGAGGCTGCTGCTGTGTGAGACAATGGAAGGCTCCGAGACCCCAGATGAGTTCGCGGCAGTCGATCGGAACGATCCGGCGAGTGGGGAAAGCCTCGTGCAGAGCGGAGACAGCCCAGGCGTCATTGTGCTCGTTGAAAACAGGGAGCAGAACGACCGAATTCGCGATGTAGAAATTCGCGTAGCTCGCAGGCAGACGCTGACCCTCGCGCATGATGCGTGTCGGCATGGGCAGGGCGAGCACATGGAGCGGTTCGCCATCAGCGAGACGCATGGTATGCAGGCGGTCGAGGTTGCGCTGGAGCGGCTCGAAATTTGGATCGTGCTCGTCCTCTTCCACAGCGGTGACGACGGTGGAGGGTCCAATGAAACGCGTGATGTCATCGACATGTCCATCCGTGTCGTCGCCCTCGATGCCATCGCCGAGCCAGAGGATTTTTTTAACCCCGAGTTTGTCGCGCAGTTTTTTCTCAATCGCCGTGCGGTCGAGGGCCGGATTGCGATTGGGATTGAGCAGGCAACTCTCGGTGGTGAGCAAGGTCCCCTGCCCGTTGGTGTCGATTGATCCACCTTCGAGGATGAAATGTTCGAAATTGAAAACGGGCAGGCCCAGAGCTTTGGCAATGGCTGGAGGAACGGCATTATCTTCGTCGAAAGGCGAGAGCTTGTAGCCCCAGGCGTTGAAACCGAAGTTCAGCACCGCCAATTGCGGCGACTTGTCGCGTTTCACGAAAATGGGTCCATGATCACGGCACCACGGCTCGTCGGTGGGGATATGGAAATATTCGACCCGCTCCGGTGGACAGGAGCGCAGGAGCTTGCGGACGATCTTCTCCTGCTCAGCGCCGCTCACATTGATCCGGACAATCTCCGACTCGGCCAGTGCCTCCGCCATTTTTACGAAAGTTGGAATGACGCGGTCGTAGGATTCCGGGAAGCTGTTGCAATCGGGCTGGGGCCAGGAAATCCAAGTTGCCTCGTGGGGTTCCCACTCGGCCGGCATGCGGTATCCTTTTTCTGAGGGACTCGATTCAGTCATGTAGATGATGGTTTTCCGCTACAGACGCGCAAGGACAAGGCAAAGTTCGAAAAAAATTTTCCGTCATTTTGAAAAACCATTTGCATTCGTCTCCAGATGGCGTTTTGCGGGCAAAGCAAAAGCGGCGGGGGCTCACATTCCCCCGCCGCTTCACACTATGCCAAACTATCCCTTAGATGGCTTTTTCCCCTGTTTCATCCGTGCGGATGCGAATGGCCTCCTCAACTGCCGAGACGAAGACTTTTCCGTCTCCGATCTTGCCGGTCTTGGCGGACTTCACGATGGCCGCGAGAGCGCCCTCGAGGAGCGAGTCGGTAACGACCACCTCGATCTTGATCTTCGGCAGGAAGTCCACGGTGTATTCGCTGCCGCGATAGATTTCGGTGTGGCCTTTTTGGCGGCCGAAACCTTTGACTTCGCTAACGGTCATTCCTTCGATCCCGAGGTCGGCAAGGGCCTCTTTGACCTCTTCGAGTTTGAAGGGTTTGATGATGGCTTCGATTTTTTTCATATTTTTGTCTCCTTGTTATGAGTGCTGAGTTAGTCGATGAGGTAGCCCTCTTCGCCGTGCTCCGATGTATCGAGACCGGCGGACTCTTTTTCCTCTGAGGCGCGGAGGCCGATTGTGAATTTCACAATGTAGGCGATGATTGCTGTGGCAACCACCGAGAGGACGATGGTCAGAATGCTGGCCTTGATCTGGTTCATGAGCAGGCCTTCTTTGAGGCCCTCAACCACGGGATTGGCTTCGGCCGAAGCAAAGATGCCGGTCAGAATGGCACCCAATGTGCCGCCCACGCCGTGAACACCGAAGGTGTCCAGCGCATCATCATAACCAAGCATTTTCTTGAGGTAGACAACCGCGAAGAACGGGATGATACCTGCGGCAACCGCCATGATCATGGCGCTGGCAGGAGTCACGAAACCTGCGGCGGGAGTGACCACAACCAAGCCTGCAACGATGCCCGAGCAGAAGCCGAGAACACTGGGCTTGCCACGGGTGATCCATTCAACAGCAGCCCAGACGAATCCGGCTGTGGCGGCGCAGAGGAAGGTGGTGGTGAAAGCGTTAGCGGCGATGGCATCGGCGCCAAGCGCGGAGCCCGCGTTGAATCCGAACCAGCCAACGAAGAGCATGCCGGTTCCGATCATGCAGAGCACCATCGAGTGAGGAGCCATCTGCTGTTTGCCGAAGCCGAGACGAGGCCCGAGGATGATGCAGAGAACGAGCGCGGACCAGCCGGAGCTCATGTGAACGACAGTTCCACCTGCAAAGTCGATGGCTTTAATTCCGGCATCAGGATTGAGAGGACCGCACATGAAGCCGTTGACAGCCCAAACCATGTGGGCGAGCGGGAAGTAAACGACGAACATCCAGATCGCCGTGAAAAGAAGAACCGCAGAGAATTTCATGCGCTCGGCCGTGGCACCAAAGATCAGGGCCGGGGTGATGATCGCGAAAGTGAGCTGGAACATGGCCCAGATGTAATC
>JBILMW010000061.1:0-13230 GCA_044375335.1 Terrimicrobiaceae bacterium
GCTCGCGTTCGTCGAGCACATCCAAGAGATCTCCGACCTCGTCACGGAGGTCTTTGTCGCGAAGGGCCTCGTAGGGATTCATCGCGTCCTCGTCGCCGATGATGTCACCAAGGGCGGTCGATTCCTCGTCGTTGATCGGTTGATCGAGCGAGGTCGGGCGGATGGCTGCGCTTTTGAGGGCGGCGACCTTCGAGGCGCCCATGCCGACTTCCTCGGCGAGTTCCTCGTCGGTGGGTTCGCGGCCGAGTTCCTCGGTCATCTGATTGGAAACGCGGCGGAGCTTGGCGATCTTGTCCACCAGATGGACTGGCAGACGGATCGTCTTGCTCTGGTTCGCCAGGGCGCGCTTGATCGATTGCTTGATCCACCAAGCCGCATAGGTGCTAAGCTTGCCGCCTTTTTTGGGATCGAACCGTTCCACAGCCTTCATGAGGCCGATGTTGCCCTCGGAGATGAGGTCGAGGAGCGGAAGTCCAAAATTGCTGTAGTCTCGTGCGATTTTAACCACGAGACGGAGGTTCGAGCGGATCATGATCGCACGCGCCTCCTTGTCGCCGCGTTTGATGCGGCGGGCGAGTTTTACCTCCTCCTCCACGGTAATGAGCGGGTATTCGCCGATTTCGCGGAGGTAGAGTTGAAAGCCATTGTCGTTGTCTTCGAATGCCATTGTTTGTTTTTTTGGTGTTACGAGTTAAAAATTGTTTGGGATACAGGGAGGTTGTTTAGGCGACCCATTGCATCCCTTATTCAGACCGCCGGGATTCGAATTTGTTCAAAAAAAAATTTCGCCCCTCTCGACTTTGCTGAAAAACTCTGAAAGGAATCGACGCGTGACCGTTCCCAAGCCAATCCATGGGGCACCCATGAGTTCCGGATCGCTAAGGCAGTGGGCTGAATCGCGCCTGCCGAGCCTTTCATTGGGAGCGTGGACTGCGGGAATCTTGGCCTTCCTCTATATCCCGATCGCCTTGCTGGTGGTGTTTTCCTTCAACGCCTCGCGACTGAACCTCCGCTGGGAGGGTTTTTCGACGCAGTGGTATTCCGCACTGCTCACCAACAAAACCCTGCTGACTGCATTCCAGAACAGCCTGATCGTTGCCTCTGCCACAACGGTGCTGGCCACCCTGCTTGGCACGCTGGGGGCTTGGATGCTGCACCGCTACCGGTTTCCGTTCCAACGCGCTCTTGCTTTGCTGATTTTTGTTCCGATCGTGATGCCGGAAGTCCTGATGGGAGTCAGTTTATTGGTTCTCTTTGTGCAGGTTTTAAATATCCCCCTCGGATACACCACCATCGTCATTGCCCATACGACCTTTTGTTTTCCCTTCGTGCTGGTGGGAGTGCAGGCGCGCTTGCAGGGGATCGATCCCTCGCTGGAAGAGGCAGCGATGGATCTCGGAGCCACGCCTTTCCAGGCCTTCCGTAAAGTGGTGCTGCCATACCTCATGCCAGCGGTCGTCGCCGGAGCGCTCATGTCCTTCACGCTGTCGCTGGATGAATATATCGTCAGCGTCTTCACTTCTGGCGCCCAATCGCAAACGCTTCCGCTGAAAGTCTTCGGCATGGCCAAGGTGGGTTTGAACCCGCAATTAAATGCCTTGAGCGCCATCTTCATAGCGGTAACAATCGCCTTCGCATTCGGGAGTCATTTTTTGGGAAAAAAGAAAAAACTATGAAAAAAATCACACTGTTCCTCGTGGTCTTGGCCGCTTTGGCATGGACCAACAACGCAAGCGCCGCCCCCTCCAAAGATCTGAATATCTACTGCTGGTCCGAATACATCCCGCAGGCGATCATCGACCAGTTCGCCAAAGAGACCGGCATCAAGGTAACGGTCGAAAACTACGCATCGAACGAGGAGATGCTCTCCAAGCTCGCCGCTGGCGGCGGGCAATACGACATCATCCAACCCAGCGAGTATGTCATCGAGGCCCTTGCCAAGGAAAAGATTCTGCATTCGATCGATCACGCAAAAATTCCCAATCTCAAAAACATCGCGCCGCAATTTCTGAACATGCCATTTGATCCGGGCAACAAATTCAGCGTTCCCTTTATGGCGGGCACGGTCGGTATTGTTGTGAACACCGACCTGGTTAAAGAGGAGGTCCGGGGCTTTGCCGATGTCTTTAAGCCAACCAATAAAGGAAAAATCGTCGTTCTGGATGACGCGAGGGAGATCGTCGCGTGGGCCTTTGCAGCGCATGATATCGATGTGAACCAGGTTACGGAAAAAAACCTGAACAAGGTCAAGCCGACCCTCGCGCAATGGTTGCCGCTTGTGAAAGTTTACGACTCGGACAGCCCGAAGACAGCGCTCCTGAACGGCGATGTCGCGCTCGGCGTGGTCTGGGGTGGAGAGGGTGCAATTTTGTTGAACAAAAACAAAAAATTCCGCTGGGTCATTCCAAGCGAGGGAACGCACCTTTTCATAGATAGCTTGGCCATTCCCAAGTCCGCAAAAAATGTCGAGAACGCCGAAGCGTTCATGAATTTCATCCTCCGTCCGGACATCAGCAAACAAATCTCGGATGAATTCCCCTACTTGAATCCGAACCTCGCCGCGAGGGAACTCATGACCAAGAAGCAACTCGAGAATCCCGCCAGTTTCCCATCGGATGAAGAGGTGAAGAAGATGGAAATTTTCAAAGACATCGGCACCCGAGGCTCCGATGTGGAGGAACTCATCACCACGCTGAAGGCACAGTAGGATGCCGACATTCCCCTCGAGCGGCAGTGAATTCCTGTCTGCAGGCAGGCACCACCGCCGTCCGGGATTGTGGGCATGGATTTTTGTCTCCCCCCTTGTGGCGTGGCTCCTGCTTTTCGTTGTAGCGCCTACTCTCATGCTCACCGCTGTGAGCTTTGCAGAACGCGATGCCCTCGGCCGCATCGTATGGAATTTCAGCCTTCAAAATTATACCCGTGCCTTTGACTGGGTGTGGGTGAAAATCCTCCTCGAATCGCTCTACTATGCGTTCCTTGCCACACTCATCTGCCTCGTGCTCGGCTATCCCGCAGCCTACTTCATCGGTCGTGCTCCCGAGCGCTGGCGGGGAATTTTGCTCATGCTGGTGATGATTCCCTTTTGGACGAGTTTTCTCATCCGCACCTATGCCTGGATTGGCATTCTCAGCAAGGAGGGAATCCTGAACAGTATACTGGTCTCGGCGGGCATTTTCAGCGAACCGGTGGCCTTGCTCTACTCGCCTTTCGCCATTGTGCTTGGCCTGGTCTACAATTTTTTGCCTTTCATGATCCTCCCGATCTACACGAGCGTGGAGAAACTCGACAACAGCATGATCGAAGCGGCCTACGACCTTGGCGCTGGGCCTCTGCGGGCGTTTTCGCAAGTCATCATTCCCCTCACCCGTCCGGGAATCGTCGCCGGATCGATGCTGGTTTTCGTGCCATCCATCGCCATGTTTGCCATCACCACCCTCATGGGCGGCGGAACAAATCCGAACATCGGCGAGGTGATTTTCAAGCAATTTACCTCAGGGCGGAACCAACCCTTCGGCGCCGCGCTTGGCACGATCCTGCTCTTTGTTTTCATCCTTTGCCTGTGGCTCTCGAGGAGTCAGAGGGAGAAGGAGGATTGAGGCCACTACGCGGCGACTTTTTTGGCGATGTAGTCGATGACTTTCTCCAGGCCTTCCTTGATCTCCGCGCACACGGGAATGACCTTCAGTTTTGGAAAGCGGGTCTTGAAGGCTTTCAGGTTCTCTGCGGATTCCGGCAGGTCCATTTTATTCGCAATAATGCAGGCCGGCTTGGCGGTGAGAGTTGGGTCGTAGAGGCGGAGTTCCTTGCGCAGCGATTGGTAGTCGTCGATCGGGTTTCGCCCCTCGCTACCGGCCATATCGAGAACAAAGAAGAGAGTTTTGCAGCGAACAATGTGCCGCAGGAACTCGTGGCCCAGACCGCGATTTTCGTGAGCTCCTTCGATCAAACCCGGGATGTCGGCCATGGTGGAGCGACCGTATTCAGGGAGGTCGATGACACCGACCAAGGGATGCAGCGTGGTAAAAGGATATGCCGCCGTCTTGGGCTTCGCTGCGGAGAGTTCGCGAAGGAGCGTGGATTTGCCGGCATTCGGATATCCCACCAGGCCGATGTCGGCAATCGTCCGCAGCTCAAATAAAAACCAACCCTCTTCGCCAGGGTAGCCTTTGGTGACCTGACGCGGCACACGATTCGTCGAGGACTTGAAATGTGTGTTGCCCTTTCCCCCGTCCCCACCTTTGCTCAAGATGAATTCCTGCCCCGGCTCGGAGAGATCTGCGATTGGTTCCTCCTCCACCTCATCGCGCTGGGACTGGCCCGCACGGTAGATCACCGTGCCGATAGGGACCTTGATGTAGTTATGCTCGGCACTCCGGCCATGCTTGTCCTTTCCCTTACCGTGCCCTCCACGCTTGGAGCGTATCAAGGGCTCGAAAAACAAGGCCACCAAGCTGTCCACATCGTGGTCGGGCACGAGGATGATATCGCCGCCCTTTCCTCCATCACCACCATCCGGGCCGCCACGCGGAACGAACTTTTCGCGGCGGAAGCTGCAGCAACCATTACCTCCATCACCCGCTTTGGCATGCACGCGGATCTCATCGACAAATTTCATGCCCGCAAAGTGGCCGACATGACTGGACAAGTCGAACTCGAAGTGGAAAACGAAGGAGTTTTGAGTATGGAAACTCGATCGATCGAGTGCTACGCTTTCAGCATGAGCACCAGCCCCTCGATTGAAACGCTGCGCGACTTGGACCGGCAATATCACCTGCATCCCTTCACGAACCATTTGGACATGCACCAGCCCGGCACACACCTCATCAAGTCCGGCGATGGATGCCACCTCATCGATGAGAACGACCGCCGTTTGCTCGATGGACTCGCCGGCCTCTGGTGCGTGAATGTGGGCTACAGCTGCGCCCCCATCGTTAAGGCTGTCGAAGCGCAGATGACGAGGCTTCCCTACTATCCATCGTTCTTCAACACCACCACCGAGCCGCCCATCCGCGTTGCGGAATTTCTGGCAAAGAAAGCTCCCGCCCGCGTGAACCGCACGGTCTTTTCAAACTCCGGCTCCGAGGCAAACGAAACCGCTCTCAAGCTCATTCGGTCCTACCACAAGCTGCACGGCCAGCCGCAGAAGAAGAAAATCCTCTCCCGCACATTTTCATATCACGGCGTAACGCTGGCCACATCAAGCCTCACGGGCCTGCCCACGGTCTATGAGCCTTTTGACCTCCCGCTGCCGGGCTTCATCCATGTTCCAGGCCCCCACCCTTACGGCTACAACTCGCCGATGAATGCTGAAGCTTTCGGCCGCTGGTGTTTGGAGGAAACCGCACGCATCATTCGCGAGGAGGGGCCTGAAACCATCGCCGCCATGTTCGTCGAGCCGATACAGGGCGCAGGCGGCGTCATCCCACCGCCAGCTGGCTACCTCGCCGAACTCCGCGAACTCCTCCGAAAAAATGACATCCTCTTCGTCGCAGACGAAGTCATCACCGCTTTCGGGCGTGTCGGCGACTGGTTCGCCAGCACGCTCTGGAATCTGGATCCCG
Organism: Terrimicrobiaceae bacterium; assembly: GCA_044375335.1. GTDB lineage: Bacteria > Verrucomicrobiota > Verrucomicrobiia > Chthoniobacterales > Terrimicrobiaceae > UBA967. The sequence goes on from JBILMW010000061.1 coordinate 5,565, forward strand.
ACATCATCACATTGGCAAAAGGCATAACCAGCGGCTACCTGCCACTCGGTGCCACCATGGTCAGTGATGAAATCGCCGAGACCGTTTTCAAAGGCGGCTATTTCGCCCATGGCTTCACCTACTCCGGCCACCCCACCAGCGCCGCCGCCGCCCTCGCCAATCTCGAAACCATCGAAAACCTCGGTCTCATCGAGCGCGTGCGCGACGATGTCGGCCCCTACTTTCAGAAAAAACTCCACGCCTTCGCAGACCATCCCGCCGTGGGCGAAATCCGTGGCCACATGCTCATCGGCGCCATCGAACTCCTCCCCAAGGGCGGCCGCGAAGCCATTACTCCCGCCACCTCGCTCGGCATCCCCGCTGCCGCCCATATCCGCAACGAAGGTTCGATCGTTCGAGGCATTCGCAACCTCATTGCCGTCGCCCCGCCACTCATCATCACCCATGCTGAAATCGATGAGCTTTTCGCCAGCATCGAGCGCGGATTGGAGAAACTCTGGGAGTGAGAAGCTACCGTTTGCTGGGCTCTTGAATCACCAACCAGTAGCGCGTGCCCTTGAGTTGGCCGCTGCTCACGAGGGCTCCTTTTTCCACAAGGTCCTGCAAATCCCGAGTGGCCGTGGCGCGTGATGTTCCAGTGATAGCGAGGTAGTTTTCCGCGCTCAGACCGCCTTTGAATCCATTCGGTCCCTCGCGCGCCATGCGCAAGACGGCTTTTTCCTGCCGCTCGTTTAAATGCCCCCGCAAACGGTCGAGCATCCTTGTTTTTTTTATAAGAAAATCTAACCAGCTTTGGGATTCCCCCTGCGCGCGGAGAATGGTTTCGGCGAAATAGACCAACCAGTCTGTGATCTCGTTGCGCTTGTTGCTGTGCTCGAGCATGTCGTAGTAGGTCTTGCGTCCGCGATGAATCGTTGCCGAAAGGGAGATCAAGACCGGGTGGCCCAAGCCCTCGGCGATCGATTTTTCAGCCAATGCCCGCCCGATGCGTCCATTCCCGTCTTCGAAGGGATGGATGCTGACAAAATAAAGATGGCAGATTCCCGCACGCGTCAGGATCGGTAAGCGGTTGCCGCCTCTGGGAGTCGTTCGGGCATACCAGTCCAAAAATTGACGCATCTCACCCGGAACCGACGAGGAGGGAGGCGCCTCGAAATGAACTTTTGGGTCGTAGATGGCACCAGACACCACCTGCATGGGATCACCGCCGACGCGATAACCTCCTATAGAACTCAAGTCGCGCCGACCATTCATCAACAGGCCGTGCCAATGCAAAAGACGCGACTCGTCGAGCGTTGCGTCAAATTGCTTGTGAAGTTCCACCATCAATTCGGAAATCCCCTTCTCCGCCGGAGGAATTCTTTGGGAATCGGTGGACAAGCCAAATTGGCGACGGATGGAGGATTGGACGCTTTCGCGATTCAGAATCTCGCCTTCAATTTCAGAGGTTTTCATGGCCTCCTCGCTCATCATTTCCACAGCCAGCAAATCCCTTTTCTCATCCGCCAAATGCGTAAAGGTTCCTGAATAAAAACCCGCCTCCCGTAGGAATTTTTCCTCAAGAGCAGCCAATCTTCCGGCATCAAAACGAAAATTCGGCCAATCGCTTTGCTGCCAATTCCAGCGTGTTAAGTCGGGCATGAGTTATATGAGTCAAATATATAGCTCATTTTCGAGACATTTTTGAGCTATATTCCGAAGTTTATGAAATCTCAGGCACCGTGCTGCACTGGGCATCGATCACTGACGCCAGCTGCGCGTTCGTTTTTGAGCAATTTTTTACCTTACGCTCCTTTTCAAAAGAAGATCGGGCGTTTATAGGGCTCGGACGATGAAATTCATTTTGCAAATCCTCACCATTTTTCTTTCTGCATCCAACCTGCCAGCGGGAGCCGCGATTCAAATTGGCGCCGTCTATTGCGACTCCGGCGCGCAGGCTGTTTTAGACGAACCGTCTTGGCGAGGGGCTCAACTGGCTGTGGCGGAAATCAACAAAGCCGGCGGAATTCGCGGCGAGCAGGTAGAATTGGTTCGTATCTCGGGAAACTCCAGCGCCGCCGACCTAAAGAACAATGTGGCCAAATTTTTGGAGAAAAACCAAGTCGCAGGAATGGTGGGCCTCTCGGACAGCGATCTCGCGCTGGCGGCTGCGCATCAGGCCTTGAAGCGGGGTATTCCTTTTGTGACCTCTGGCGCCACCTCGCCGAAGCTGCCCGGCGCACTCGGTGCGGTTTTTTACATGACCTGCTTTGGAGATAATGTCCAAGCGGCTGCGGCGGCGGAGTGGCTTTCGCAAGCGAAGGGTGCGAAGACGGTTTCCATCATCTATGATCCAGACTTCACCTACACACGATTACTGAAGTCGTATTTTTCAAGGGCCTTCCGGCGCGGTGGCGGCAAGATCACTTCCACACTTTCCTACACTCCCGGCCAGACCCTGCTCGTCGGCCCCGCTATTCTCAAAGCGGATTCCATTTTCCTGGCAACGGGATCGGCGGCGGACGCCATGCCGGTGATCCGTCAACTCCGCTCCATGGGCTTTCCAGGCCCCATCATGGGCGGTGACAGTTATGACAATCCCCCCGCTTGGATGAATAATCCCGCCGCACCAGATGTTTTCTTCACCACCCATGCCTTTCCGACAACCCGCAAGGCATCAGCGGCCTTTGTGCGCAATTACAAAAAGGCGTTTCGTTCCAACCCCGATTCGTTTTCAGCGCTGGGATACGATGCCACACGAGCCCTGCTTGCTGGCATCCAAAAATCCAAGGATGCGAATCCAAAAAATGTCCGCGCGGCATTGGCGTCCGGCATTCATATCGATGGACTGACAGGTCCCATTGTCCTCAATAAATCCCAGCGCATTCCCAAAAAACCTGTCGCCTTGGTCGATGCCTCCCAGCCGGACAACCGGAAGCTGCAAATCACACCAGCCTTCGTTCCGGCACCTTAATTCTGTGAATCCGCGTTGGATCGGTTAAATCGAGTCATGGTCAAAATATTACTCGTTGAGGACAATGAGATGAACCGCGACATGCTCTCGCGGCGTTTGGCGAAACGGGGATTCGAAGTCGTCATGGCGGTGGATGGAGCGGAGGGTGTGTCCATGGCGCGCTCGGCGGCTCCTGATCTGATTCTGATGGATATGAGCCTGCCTGTCATGGATGGGTGGACGGCAACGAGGGTATTGAAGGCAGATGCCGCGACGCGGGGCATTCCGGTGATCGGTCTCACAGCGCACGCCATGGCGGGCGACCGCGAGAAATGTCTGGAAGCGGGATGCGACGAGTATGACACGAAGCCGGTGGATTTCCCCCGCTTGCTGGAAAAAATCCAAGTCCAGCTTGATAAAAAACCTGCCGCTTGAACTCAGACTCACACGCCTCCCCAGATGTAGCGTCGCAGTTGCGGCATGATCTGAAGACGCCGGTCAATCACATCATCGGCTACAGCGAGATGTTGCTCGAGGATGCAGAGGAGTGCGGCAACGAGTCGAACGCCTCGGATTTGAAAAAAATCCGCTCAGCCGCGCAGGAGTTGCTGGGATTGATCAATACAAGGATGACCTCAGGCGGGCTTGCGGAGACCCCGAAATCAGCGAACGCCTCGTCGTTGAAGTTCGATGATTTCAAGCGGGCGGAGAGAACTTTTCACGGTCGTGTGCTTGCGGTGGATGACAACCGCGAGAATCTCGATGTGCTGGCGCGCCGCCTGACCCGACATGGTCTGGAGGTCGAGACAGCGGAGAGCGGTTTGGCGGCTTTTGATGCGATCCGCTCGACGGCTTTTGATTTGGTGCTCCTCGATGTGATGATGCCAGAGGTGGACGGCTACGCGGTGCTGCGGGAACTGAAGTCAGCCCACGAGACGCGGGATATCCCTGTGATCATGATCTCGGCGTTAGATGAATTGGACAGCGTAGTTCGGTGCATCGAGGCGGGCGCGGAGGATTATCTGCCAAAGCCCTTCAACCCGACGCTGCTCGAAGCCCGCATCGGCGCATGTCTGGAAAAGAAGGCCCTCAGAGATGCCGAGCAGGGGCATTTGCGCAAAATCGAAGAGACCCAATGCCGCCTCGACAAGGAACTCGCTGAGGCGGCTGCCTATGTGAGATCGATCCTGCCCGAACCACTGAAATCCCCGCTCCCGGTGCACTGGAAATACCGTCCCTCGAGCGAGCTTGCAGGCGATTCCTTCGGCTACCATTGGATCGATGCGGAGCATTTTGCGATTTACCTGCTGGATGTCTGCGGGCACGGCGTCGGCGCCTGTCTTCTTTCAGTTTCGGCCATCCATGTCCTGCGCTCGGGCTCGCTCACGGGAGTTGATTTCAAGAATCCCGGCGAGGTTCTCTCTGCCTTGAACGGCGCTTTTCCAATGGAGAAGCAAAACAACCTCTACTTCACACTCTGGTATGGCGTGTATCACGCGCCGAGTCGCACCTTAAGCTATGCCAGCGGTGGACACCCGCCCGCGCTTTTCCTGGCACCTGATGGCTCTGGAGCTTTCCAATCCCAGCACCTCTCCTCGCATGGCATGATCATCGGGGTGATGGAGAATATGCAATTCGCGACGCAGACTTGCCGCATTCCGAATGATGCCCGGCTTTTTGTGATCAGCGATGGATGCTACGAAGTCCGTGACCCATCGGGCGAGATGGCGGATTACAATACCTTCGAGACATTCATGCTGGCGAACGCCGCCGGCCCTGATCCGCTTGAAGCTCTCGAGCAGTGGGCTCTCAAAAAGCACGGAGCAAGCACACTCGATGACGATTTTTCCATTATGGAAATTCAATTCCCAGCATGAAGGAGGAGCGCTCCATTCGCATCGGCCATTCGATGGCGGAAGTAGCATCCGCACTCGATCAAGCCGAAAGCTGGCTCAGCGAAAGGAACGCTTCGCAAAAAGCCCGTTGCTTCGTGAGCCTGGCCATCGAGGAACTCGCCACAAACTGGATCAAATACGGTTATTCGGATGTCGGCCCTCACTTCATGACATTTCATTTGCAACTCGGCGGCGAGCGCATGAGCCTGCAGTCAGTCGATCATGGACACCCATTCAACCCGTTGGAGTTTCCCGAGCCTTCGACCGCACTGCCTCTGGAGGAGCGCGAAATTGGAGGCCTTGGCATTCTTCTCTTGCGAAAAATGGCGGATCACATGAGCTATGAGCACCGAGACGGGTGCAATATCCTGACTCTCGAAAAAACCTGCCCGACATCAGACCATGAGCAAACTTGAGATTCCACTCCGCTCAAAGCCTTACGCGGAGTCATTCCGCGAAGTCACCATGGCATTGAGAGGTGTCTTGAATGCAACGACGGCCTCCGGATGTGAAAGGGAGACGGCTAGGCTTGGACATTTCATCGCGGGACTCCGCCAATGAGCAACAAAAACGGCGGCTCTGCGACTGGAGGCGGGCATTTTTGGGGATCCCTGCTGCGCTTCGGCATGGCGCGTCAGTTGCAATTCCTTGTCGCGCTCGCGGCCATTGTCGCCGTCGGGATTACCACTTGGACAAACTATCGACTCGGCAGGGCGGAATTGCTGAAAGTGGCCAATGCGCGGGCCATCACGGAAGTGACCGACTCCGCCCGCCAACTGGATGATTTGTTTTCCCGCATCGCCATGCTGCCGCGCAGCATCGCCTCACTGCAGGAGGCCTACGGCAACACGCCAGACCCGGCCATGACGAATTTCCTCCGTGAGTTGATGATTCGCACGCCACCAGAGGATGTTTACGGGCTCTACATCGCCTACGAGAATGTCGACTCCCTCTTAGCCTTCCACCGCAAATTCTGGCCGAACCTCACCCCGCTCGAATACGACTACCGCGCGCCAGGGCAGGAATGGTATCAGGGGCCCAAAACCTCAAAGGCGCTGTTTTTTACTGAACCCTACTTCGACGAAGGCGCAGGCAACGCCAGCATGGTCAGCCTGACTGTTCCCGTCACCGGCAAGAACCAGGAATTCCTCGGGGTGGCCGGCGCTGATCTCTCGCTGGAGCAAATCCGCCGCATGGTGAGCATGATTCACATCCGACTCCACATGGATGCGGCGACTGATAAAACCAACGATCAGATAGCATATCTCGTGAGTCGCAGCGGCCGTATCATCGCCCATCCCGAGCCCACGCTCATGTTGCGAAAGGATTTTCCCGGAGCCGATCTGTCCACTCTTCCGGCTGGGAAGGAAATCGCCCAGCAGGCGGAGGGAACTGCGACTTTCACCGCTGGCAATCGCGCCATGCGTGTTTATTGGGCGACCGCGCCAATGGCTGGCTGGAAACTCGTGCTCGTCGTGCCTGAAGCCATCATCCTTGAGCCTGTAGTGCAAATGGCGTGGCAGACCCTCCAGATCGGGATGGGCGGCGTTTTTCTGGCGGTCGTTCTTGCCGCCTTCGTCGCAAGGCGCTTCTCGGGGCCGGTTTTACGCCTCCGTGCCGCATCCTCGGCCTTGCAGGAAGGCGAATTTAAAAATCTCCAACTCTCCGACCTCCTCCGCAGGAAGGATGAATTCGGAGATTTGGCCCGCACTTTTGAAACCATGGCGGAGCGCATCAAGGACCGGGAACAAAAGCTCGCCGAGTGGAACTTGAACCTGGAGTCCACCGTCGCCGAGCGCACTTCGGAACTCGCCCAGGCCGTCAAACTGGCCGAGTCGGCAAACCGCACCAAGAGCGCTTTCCTTGCCAATATGAGCCATGAACTCCGCACTCCGATGAACGCAATCATCGGCTACAGCGAAATGCTGGCGGAAGAGGCCGTGGAAGTCGGGCAAGAGGGCTTTGTGCCCGACCTGCAAAAAATTCAAAGCGCCGGCAAGCACTTGCTCGAACTCATCAACGATGTGCTCGACCTCTCGAAAATCGAGTCCGGCAAGATGACCCTTTATTGCGAAGACATCGATATCGCCGGGATGATCCGGGACATCGAATCGACCATGCTGCCGACCGTGCAAAAAAACGGCAACACGCTCACAGTGGAAATGCCCGATGACATCGGTGTCATGCACAGCGACCTGACCAAAATCCGCCAAACCCTCTTTAATCTCCTCAGCAACGCCGCCAAATTCACCAAAGCTGGAAAAATCCAGATCGTTGTCAGCACCCAGCTGCGCAGGCGGCGGCAATTCATCTCCTTCGCCATCTCAGACACAGGCATCGGCATCAAGCCGGCCCAACTGGAAAGGCTCTTCGATCCATTCACCCAGGCAGATGAATCGACGACACGCAAATACGGCGGCACAGGCCTCGGCCTCGCCATCAGCCGCCGATTCTGCCGAATGCTCGGCGGCGATATCGAAGCCCAAAGCAAATTGCGCAAGGGTTCCACTTTCACCGTCACCCTGCCCCGCAAAACAAAAAAGCCCAAGGCTGAGAAAACCCCACAGGCTTGATGCGAGCGCGTCGTCCCAAGGGAGAGGCATCGTCTCGCTTGCCCCACTTCAGCCGCGCAGCAGCGTTGGCAAAAGGCGTTATTTCGCGCGATTTTGAGCGGGGATTGTGTCTGAAAGTGATTCCTAGCCTTCCGTGACTGAAATTTGGGCCATGCGGGACGATGGCCCTGCTATGAAGCCGGTTTGGTCAACGATAAAAAAGAATCCCATCGCAGACCTCGTGCTTTTTTCAAAGCGCGCGGATTGCGTTCTCTGTTCCCCTCGAA
>JBILMW010000210.1:0-3773 GCA_044375335.1 Terrimicrobiaceae bacterium
CTTGGTCAAAACTTTGATGAAACATGGAAAAAACTCAAAACCATCAACGCCAAGCAACAACTCAAGGCCAGACGCTGGGAAAATCCAGACATCAAATTAGCCGCCTAACTTTTTTGTCCTACACCCAGTTCTGCCGCCTTTTCAAGGCCGGTTGCATAGACCCTTTCAGCGAGCGGGTAGGTTGCAGAACCCGGGCAAATGATGTCCAGACGATCCAACTTCAAACACTCCAGAGCGAGTTTCTGCGATGGCTTGGCACGCGGGGCTTCCGTGAATTTCACCTCAAATCCATACCTGCGCCCGTTTCTGATCAGGAGAAGATCAACCTCACCTTGGTTGTGAACCCCCCAGAAGTAGATCTCGCCATCCGATGCCCCGCTGACTCGAATGACCTGCTCGAGCGCGAATCCCTCCCACGATGCGCCCAAGCGAGGGTGCGTCTCCAAAGCGGCCCGGTCGGGGATACCCATGAGTTGATGCAAAATTCCGGTGTCGCGGAAATAGATCTTCGGAGACTTAACCTGTCGCTTGCCGATGTTTTCAAACCAAGGTTGCAGGGTGCGGATCATGAATGTTCCGGTTAGCAAATCGAGGTAACGCCTGGCTGTGGTATCCGCAATGCCGAGACTTTTTCCAATCTCCGAGGCATTGAAAATCTGGGCGTGGTAGTGCGCAAGCATGGTCCAAAATCGCCGCAATGTGGCTGCCGGAATCTGAATGCCAAGCGCAGGGATATCTCGTTCAAGAAATGTTTTCACATAGTTGGCTCTCCATAGCCAACTATCGGACTCCGTTTCCGCGAGGAAAGAGAGCGGATAACCCCCTCGGACCCACAAGCGCTCAACTTCTCCAGTTTCGCGCATTCCGAATGGTGTCACCTCCACAAAGCCAATCCTGCCTGCGAGAGTCTCTGATCCCTGTCGGATCAAATCCCTAGACGCACTGCCCAAGATCAAAAATTTCGCAGGACAATCCTCACGATCCACCAACACACGCAACACAGGAAACAAATCCGGTCGCAACTGGATCTCATCGATCACCACCAAACCGCGTAGAAAATCCAGCGCAAGCATGGGACTCGCCAACCTTTCCAAGTGGGCCGGATTCTCCAAATCGAAATAATTCAGCGCTGGATCAAAGTTCAATCCCTCGCCTCGGCTGAATTCCCTCGCCAAAGTCGTCTTGCCAGACTGGCGTGGGCCCAAGAGAGCCACCACTTTTGAAACCCTTAAATTCTCCGCAATGCGCTTAAGTAAAAAAGGTCTTTCCATCAACCAAATCTTTTCATGAAATATCGGCGGCGACAACCGATTTTTCATTTCATGTTTTATTTATCTAGCCAATAGAAATTTACAATCGTGAAAATTCGAAGACTTTAATCGAAGCATATTCAAAAGATTCACCACAAAAGACGCAGGTAACACAGAAAGAACAGGTCGCAGCAGAGTAACAAGCGTCATATTTCCCCAAAAATCCTACCGAACCCCTGTTCTTCCTTCCGTGTTCTCTGTGTCCTTTGACTCGCTCGCCCCCGCTCAGCTCGCCCTCCGGGCCAACCTTCGGTTGCTCTATCTCAAAGGCCCCGCCCTTTCGATTGTGGTAAATCCCCTACAGACCGCGCCCCCGCAGTCTACTTTGCCGCGCCGATCTGCCGCTTGGCCTCATAGAGCGCAATGCCTACCGATGTCGCCAGATTCAAACTCCGCGCGTCGGGTTGCATGGGAATCGTCAAACACGCCTCCGCATTTTCCCGTAGCAGAGACTCGGGCAATCCGCGAGATTCCCTTCCGAAAACCAGAAAATCCCCGTCCTGGAAGGCTTCGTTCCAATAAACCTTCGATGCCTTTGTGGTGAAGTAGAAGTAGCGCCCCGTCGGCTCGGACGCCTGGAGTTCCGCGAGGGATGCCCAGCGTTTCACATCGCAGAGATGCCAGTAATCCATCCCCGCACGGCGAAGCGCTTTTTCATCCAGCGAGAATCCCAGCGGCTCTACCAGATGCAATCGCGCGCCTGCCGCGAGGCATAAACGCGCAATATTCCCCGTGTTCGGCGGAATCTCCGGCTCGACAAGAACGACATGCAACATGGGCTCACTCTAAGCAACCTCGCTGTCAGCCGCAATGGCATTTCGCGCATTGTTCCACGTGGAACATGAGCGGCGGTGGCGGGCTGAGGAGACCTCGGCATTTACTGCATGAATTTCCTCAATTCGACGACCATAAGCCATTATCTGAGGATGCGTTCCATGCAACAGCGCATATTGCTTGTCCCTGATGAAGGTCTCTACTTGGCCTTTCGCCTGCCCCCTATTCTGCGAGAGGCAGGCTACGGGGTCGATGCGCTTTGCTTGGCGGGTGATAGCATCCGACACAGCCGTTACCTCGAGAATGTAACGACACTCGAGTCGATCGAGGAGCAAATCGACTACCTGCATCGACACATGGGGAGGCAGGGCCCTTGGGACAAACTCATCATTGCCAAGGAGCCCGTGGTCCGTCATCTCGCGCAGCACCCCGAACACGAGTGGATTCTCGATTGGCAACCCGGCCTCGCCGACCCGCTCGTCCAGAATCTGTTTCAAGATAAGGGCGGCATCATCCAGGCTGCGCAAGCGTGGGGTTTTCCGATTCCAGAGAGCCATGTTTGCAAAACGGTGGATGACCTGAAGAAATTCGCCTCGGCCGTCAACGGGACAATTATTTTAAAGCCGATGAATGGCAGTGGAGGGGAGGGTGTTTCTCTTATGCCGATGAGCACGAAGCCTTGTGCCGACCTGACTTTCCCGCTACTCGCCCAGCGGTTTGTTGAAGGTCAAATGGGCGTCGTCGAAATGTTTTGCTCGCGAGGAGCGGTGAAAGGCTGGCTGGCCTCGGAAACGATTGCCAAAACAGACCAGCGCTTTGGTCCATCCACTGCGAGGCTCTTCCGTCATGAACCGGATCTCACGCCGATCGTGGAGTGCCTCGCGCGCAATACACGCTTTGAAGGATTTTGCGGATTCGATTGGATACGCGAAAAAAGCACCGGCAAGCCGTATGTGGTGGAGTTCCATCCGCGCGCCACATCCGGCTTGCGTTTCGGAAAAGCCTGTGGGGTCTCATTTTCCCAGATCGCAGCCGAGTGGAAGAGCACCGCGACAGCCACTTCCCCCAAAACTCAACGGCCAGGCTGCGATATCGAAGCCCATTACTTCTCGGCGGATTTTCTGCGCTGTCTCAGACAACGCGACTGGAAAGGCCTGCGACAGTGGCTTCCACGCCGCAACCGATACCACGACATCTACTGGGACGACCCCGCACTGCTGCTAACTCAAAGCCGCCAAATGCTGAAGCGTAGCTTTAAGTTGCTTTGCAAAAATATTTTGCGATAATTTTGAGGCATTTTTCAGGAAGTAAGCATGCGGCTTGCGGAGGAACGAAGCCCTGTGTATTCCGAGCCAAGCAATCTTGGGGCAAGCCAGAAGTTGTCACTCACAAGGTTTGAAGCATCATCTTCGAATATGGCACAAATCTGCGCGCGCGGAGGTTAGTTCCGGGATTTACATACGCCTTTGCCCCGTGCTAATTCTTCGCGCATGAACTCTCTCCTCTCCACGATCCGCCAAGCTGCTGCTGATGGAAAACTTCTTTCCGAGTCCGCTAAAAACATCGAGAGCCTGCTTTCGAAAAGCGCCTCTCCGGTGGATCAGGCCTCGGTGGCTGAGTTGGTGGAAGCCGGCAATTGGGGCGAGTTGGACAACCGATTTTTCCGCACGCTGGCATTTGGCACGGGCG
>JBILMW010000211.1:0-3763 GCA_044375335.1 Terrimicrobiaceae bacterium
GCGGCAGCGCCCAACTCCGTGACAACGGGAGCGAGCGATGACCCGGCAGGCGAAGCGGACGACAAAAACAAACTGCGAAACATGGGGATGCTCGGCAGAAATCTCGCCAGCAGGGAAACTCCGACCACGCTACCGATGAAAGTGATAATGAGGTTCCACATCGGCACTTCAAGACTCTCGAAGGAAAAGTTCAGCGGCTGGGCGGGATACAAATCCGCCATGGAAAAAAAGACCGCCGCAAGCACCATGAGCGCGCCACCGAATGCCAAAAAGAAAACTCCGGGAAAGAAAATGACCTCAATCAAAATGCAAGCAACTCCCATGGCAAAAAGTGCGACCATTTCCAATCCCGTGAGACCCGCGATGTAATGTCCCCCGAAGAAGAGCAGGAAGCAAACGCCGGAGAGGACGCCTGCCACGCCGAAGCCCGGAGCTTTGAACTCCAGATAAGCCCCCATAATTCCGCCCAGCAAAAACAAGGGGGCGAGCGTGGTGATCCATTGGGCGATGCTCTCAAAACCGGATGGCTCCAAGCGCACAATCCGCTCCGGGGAGAGCCCGTTGGTTTTGACGAGCGCGGCGACATCCGGCTCGATGCCTGAGGCGAGCAGGGGCTTTCCTCCGATGTCCCGCACGGCTTCTTGAGCGCTCAGCGTGAGCAACGCGCCCTTGGGATTGATCACATCGCCACCGACTTTCACCTCTTTATCGAGATTCATGAAGCCATCCACCAATTCCGGGTGGTAGCCGTTCTTTTGGGCCACACTGCGGAAGTATCCCGAGTAATAGGACACGATCTTGGCATTCATGGTTTCCGGAATTTCCTGCCCACTGCCAGCCACCGGCGCAGCGGCTCCAATCGCACTGACGGGAGCCATGAAGACCTTTTTGGTGCCGAGGGCGATCAGCGCACCGGCGGAGCCCGCATTGGCATTCACATAGGTGTAGGCGGGAATCGGACTCTTCGAGAACATCTGCACGATTTTCTCGGTCGCCTTGAGATCACCGCCGGGCGTATCCATGTCCAAAACAATGGCCGAAGCCGCAACAGCCTCGGCATTTTTCAAAGCCCTCCGGAGGAAAAAAAACTGCGCTTCGCTCACCGTGCCCTTGATCGGAAGGACAACCACAGAGCCTGTGGATATTGAGGACTCTGCCGCACGGGCAGGCATCAGAGCGGCGATACAAACAAAGAGATAAAGAAAGCACTTCATAGCGGCGCAAATCTCCCTCGCGCCCCGAGACGCCGCAAGGTATTTTGAGGTTGTGGGACTCATCTCCGAGGAAACAATCCAGCGCGTCAGCGATGCGAACGACATCGTTGATCTGATCAGTTCGTATTTTCCGCTCAAGCGCGCGGGAACGAGCTTCCGTGCGCTCTGCCCCTTCCATAGGGAGAAGTCCCCATCCTTCCATGTGAACCCCGCGCGGCAGAATTACCACTGCTTCGGATGCGGTGCGGGAGGTGGCGTGCTGCGATTTGTGATGGAATATGAGCATCTCGATTTTCCATCCGCCGTGCGCCGTCTGGCACAACGCGCCGGGATTCCGATCATTGAAGAGGCCTCGACCGCCGAGGATCACCAAAAACACGGCCTGCGACAGCGTTTACTTGCCCTGCACGCCGAGGCCTCGACCTGGTTTCACGACCAGCTTCTGAAATCTCCAGATGCATCGCAGGCGAGAGACTACCTCAAATCAAGAGGCCTCAACTCCACCATCGCTAAATCGTGGCAACTTGGCTTTGCGCCCGGCTCGTGGGATGCGCTTCTCACGCACTTGCGCGGACGCCGATTCACGCAGGAGGAAATCCTCCAAAGCGGACTGGCATCCTCGAAGGATGAGCCCCCCAGCTCCGGAAGCACGCTCTACAGCAGATTTCGCAACCGGGTCATGTTTCCGATCCGAAACGACTACGGCGAAGTCATCGCTTTCAGCGGACGCATCCTGGAAGCGGACGCCAAGGCAGCGAAGTATGTCAACTCCCCGGAGACGCCGCTTTTCACCAAGGGCCGAGTCCTCTACGGCCTGGATAAAACCAAGCGCGACCTCATTGAAAAAAATGCCGCCATTGTCTGCGAGGGGCAGATCGATTTGATCTCCGCCTTCGAGGCAGGCATTCGAAATGTCATCGCGCCTCAAGGAACGGCCTTCACAGGCGACCAGGCGCGCCTTTTGAAGCGCTATGTCGAAACCGTCCTTCTCTGCTTCGACTCCGATGCCGCAGGCAAAAAAGCCGCCGCCCGCTCCCTGCCAGCACTGCTCTCGCAAGGTCTGCTGGTGAAGATCGTAACCCTCCCACAAGGCGAGGACCCCGACTCGCTTATCCGGCGCTCAGGGCCGGAGGCGTTTTTAGAGGTCATCAATAATGCGACGGACTTTTTCGAGCATAGTCTGAACGAGGCCTTTGCTTCGGGGGAACTCAACGACAGCGCCGGCAAATCCCGACTCGTCAGTCGCATCGCCCCCCCGTTGGCCCTCGTGCAGGACGCCGTTTTGAGAGAGACCATTCTTGGACGCACTGCTTCACGCCTTGGACTTCCACAGGGCGCGATCAGGGTGGCCATGAAGGCGCCATCGGTCGAGCAAGATGAAACCCAGGCCCAAGCACCGCAACAAGAAGAGGAACTCACTCTTTCCGCTGGAATGGAAATGCTCTGCCGTCTCGCGCTCACGAGCCAAGAAGTCCGCAGTTGGCTCAGAACCCAAAACCGGCTGGATGATTTCGAGCCAGGGGCGGTTTTGGTGACCAAACTGGCCCAAGCAGACTACGAGGATGAGTCCCCGCCGCCACCTATACTTCTTGCGCAGTTGACGGGTGCCGAGGAACGACTCATTTCGGCGATGGACATTCACCGCCCCACTCCCACTCCTTTGGATCGGGCCAAGCAAATCCTCCAAGGCTTGAGCGTTCAGCAACTCACCCGTGAGATCGAAGGTCTCAAGAGCCGCATCGCGAACCCGGCGATCCCAGCGGACGAGAGGCAAAAATTCCAAAAACAAATCCTTGACCTGACGATCCGCGTGGCGGATGTTCGTCGGCCTTTTCTCCAGGCCTAACGGAAAGCAGATTGAAAACAAAAACCACCTCTTCAAAAAGCCCGTCCCGTCCGGCGGCTAAACCCAGCGCAGCCAAGAAGGTTTCCAAACCTTCCAAACCGGCGGCGAAGTCCAACCCCCAATCCGGCAAACCCGCGCCGGCAAAGGCCGCAAAGCCGATCGCCAAAAAAGCCGTGGCGGCCTCCAAGCCAAAGCCAAAGCCTGTTGCGAAAAAGGCGAAGCCGGCACCAAAGCCCGCTCCCAAGCCAGTAGCCAAGGCAACCGCGAAAAAATCGATTCCTCAGAAGGTCGCCCCCAAATCAAAAGCCGCTGCGAAGCCAACGGCAAAGGCTCCCGCCAAAGCGCAAAAAATTTCCCAAAAGTCTCCCGCCCGCGCTACAACCCCTGCCAAGGGCGCCCCGGCAAAGACCAACAAGCCGGCAGCAAAAGTAGCCTCCAAGCCGGTCCCGGCGAAGGCGACTAAGACCACTTCCAAGCCCGCTCCAAAGCTTCCCACTCCCCCAAAGGCTCAAGAAAAAAAGCCTGAAGCCGGAAAGAAAAATACCAAGGAGAAAAAAAACGAGACCTCCAAATCCGAGTTAACTGCGCAGCCGCTTCCGATGAGCATCCCCAAGATGATTCAAGAGAAGGTGCGCGATCTCATTCGTCTCGCCAAGGAACAAGGCTACCTCACTTACGAGGATCTGGATGAGCATCTTCCCGA
>JBILMW010000005.1:0-39276 GCA_044375335.1 Terrimicrobiaceae bacterium
CCCTTCATACGAAGCCAATGACTTGCTCCTGTTCTTCCAAAACCCTGCTGGAACCACCGGCACGGATCAGTTGGTAGCTTATTCGTTGGGGAGTTCGCATGCCCTTTTCCGCCAAGCTGCCACACCAGGTTCTGACCTCGATGGAGCCTTGGTTTTCCTCGGAAACCTCAATGAAAAGTTGACCTCGACATATGGGGCTGACTGGACTGGTTCGGCAGAGACGATCTTCGCTGGGGCAGCTGGTCAAAATGGAAATACCAATGCGATTTCAACAGCAATTTCCAACGGTGATCTTGCCCGCACGGTTTATGTCACTAAGCCGCGATTGGAAGTCGGAACGCTTGGGCAGGCCAACTCGTCCTCTCCATTGTTCGATCCTGCTGAGACAAAAGTTGCTGGCTTCATCTCGGGATCGAATAATATCTCGGGATTCTCCACAAACCCCTTCGCAGCAGAAACCACACAAGGAACAATCGTTGACGATAACAATCCTTTCACCAATGGCAAGCCTGCCACAGCCTACGGAGCGCTGTTAGGTGGAATCCAAGGTGGCTTGGGATCAGCATCTTCGTTTGCCGGCCTGCCAAATGTGATTCTCGCGCTGGATTTGTATCGTGTCACAAAGACATCGGGAACCAATGGTGGTGCTCCTACGGTCTGGCACAATTCGAGCAACGTCACAGCCACATTCTCAGACGAATCATATCCTGGTCCCAACTCTGCGCGAGCAGATTATTTGGGAACATTAACCGTAGGTAAGAATGGCGATATTCACTTTGCTTCCAAAGGATACATTGCAACGCCAACGCCAACGCCAACGCCAACGCCAACGCCAATGCCAACGCCAACGCCAACGCCAACGCCAACGCCAACGCCAACGCCAACGCCAACGCCAACGCCAACGCCAACGCCAACGCCAACGCCAACGCCAACGCCAACGCCAACAATCCCTTCGAACGCTCTCCAGTTGGATTTGCGAAACTGGACTCGTCCGACTTCGAGTCGGAGTCTTTACTCTCAGGGTGCAGATACCAAAATTCCAGATTTTAGTAAGGAAAAATCTACTGCAAATGAGAAAGTAGCCAACAATAAGAAAGTAGCCAACAATAAGAAAGTAGCCAACAATAAGAAAGTAGCCAGCAATAAGAAAGTAGCCAGCAATAAGAAAGTAGCCAGCAATAAGACGAATAAATCAAAAGCAAAATAATGCCTTTGCATTCGAAAGCATTTGCTTTGTTTATTTTCAGATTGTGTTAAAAAAATATTATTAAGATAATATCGTATTGACTAGATGTCTTTTTGAAAAACTCCTAATAATTCACTGCAAAAATTCTATGCAAGCAAAATGGATTTTTATTAGTTCCCTAATAGTTGTTATCTTGATCGCCTTTACCTTCTGGAACTACTCCACGGTCGAGAATCATGAAACCTCCACTCTGGGCCTTGATGCAGCATCTAAGCAATCCCGCCAGCAAGACGCGCATTTTTCCTCAAGCGCCATAGCCTCGCTGCCGCAGAACCCTCTCCCTCAGCAAATGCCTCAAACAAGCGCAACCTCATCCTCTACAAATATAAATCATCCAACCGCCTCTACCAACCAGTTTACCGATCCTCTAATTACCGATTCGCCTTCCCAGATCACACACCATTCTTCGAAATTTGTAAATTCCTCCGTTGCAGCCCTTGGAACTTCAGTCCAAGCTCCCCAGTCGTCGAAGGCTGCGCCCGGAATGGTCTCAGGTGGTTCTCAACTCGTTGGAGGTTCGTCGAGTTCTTCCAATCAAGAACCTTCCATACGCGAGATCGTGCAAAATGTTCCTGAGGGCGCCAAAGTCCCGACAGTGTTCTATGACGACACCGAAAAACCGCTGCCGCAGCAAAAAGCATTGGACCGAATTGCAGAGGAATTCGAAAAAAATGTCTCTGAAGTTCCTCCGGGTCTGACACGGGAAGAAGTATGGGAAACAGCCCGATCGATTGCTGACGAGCGGTATATCACTCTTTTCGGATACCAAGCCTTTAATCAATACCATCTCAAAGCTGCAAAAGAGGCCCTCAAGGAAAAAAGAGCTCGTGCGGCAGCTGGCCAGATTACCCCCTAACTGGAACGCAAAATAAGTGATCTATTCAAATTCCTATGCACGATATCCCTCCAATAATCCTTAAGCTGGTCTTTTCCTTAATGAAACAATGCCTTTCAGGTATTTTTACACTTTCTAATCAATCCTTAACAAAACCAAAGCTCTCCAAAATGTGCGGTGCTGTCTTGTTCGCATGTTCTTTTGTCATTCTCCCACAATGGGTTTCCGGTGCAGAAGATGACTTCTATTCCGAAAATGATCTCCTTTTGTTCTTTCAAAATCCAGCAGGCACCATAGGCGGAGACAAAGTTGTCTACTACAGCCTCGGTAGCACTTCTAAAGTTTTCCGCGATGCAGCGACACCAACCTCGCTTAATTACGGTTCCACCATCCCTCTCGGGAACATTGGGGAAATTCTTACGAACACTTATGGAGCCGACTGGACTCTTCGAGGTGCAAAGATTTTTATCGGGGCCGTCGGACAGAACGGAGATATTTCACCCCTTTCAACAAGCATCAGGAATGGAGATTATGCCCGCACAATCTACATAACAAAGGCGCGTGTCAATGGAGGCACACTCGGCCTGCACAATTCAAATTCTCCGCTCTTTGACCCTGCAAATACATCCGTAGCTGGATTCATAGCTGCTGCCAACGGCATTTCCGCGATGACCCAACCGGGCTTGGTCACAATTGAAGACACGCTTTTAGACAACTACAATGGGTTCTCCAACAGCAATCCCGCAACCGCCTACGGCGCGATTCCGAATGGCATTCAAACAGCAGTAGGCACTCCATACCAATTAGGAGATGTTCAAAATATTGTCGCAGCACTGGATTTATACCGAGTCAGCAAGTCCACCGGAGCGAATGCCACAGATTCAGAAATCTGGCACATCGCCAATGACATTAGACCCACTTTTGCAGAAAGTAGTTATCCCGGTCCAAACGGAGCACGAGCCGATTTCCTTGGCGTCATCACCATCGATTCTAGTGGAATTATCCGTTTTATTGCTAAAGGATCTCAAGCAGGTAACATAGTGGCCCCTATCCCACAAATTACAGAATCTTCACCAGCCATAGCGCAAAAAAAATCTTCCAAGAAAGCAATAAAGGGCCAAAAGAAAACTTCCTCAAAAAAAACTGGGGCTAATAAAAAATCTAAAAAAACCAGGAAATAGACAGCTGCTGCAACATAATTTAAGATTCTCAAGCTCTCGCTTGTAATTGTTTCATTTTTTTGTTTACTCGTTTAAATCCCTATCCTTGATGGGCTGTTTTTCTTGACCCGCTGGCAACGGGGATGCTGGTTTAGAGGCTTTTGCTCTTTGCAGCATCAAGAATTTGTTGGCTTCCTTTTGTGCGGTGGCAAGGAGCACTGGAGGGAATGTGTGCATGAGTTCCTTGTAGGTTTTGATGGATGTGGCTTCGCCGTTGTCCTTGGCGATGAGCAGCCACTTGAGGGCTTCCTTGCGATCTGGGTTGGTGGGGGAGTCCACACCGAGGATGTGACCGAGGTTGGCTTGCGCCTTGGGGTCGTTTTGCAGAGCGGCTTTGAGGAACCACTCCTTGGCTTTTTCCGAATTCATCTCTGTTCCGTTACCTTCGCGGTAGGCGACACCGATCATGTTTTGCGATGAGGGATCGCCCTCCTCCGCAGCTTTTAGGATGTAGGGGAAGGCTTTGTTTCGGTCGGGCAGCATATGCGCGTCGCCAAGGAAAAGGACTTGTCCGTAGGTGCGCACGGCAACAGAGTCTCCTGAGGAAGCGGCTTTCTCAAGCCAGTCAAGGCTTTCTGTATTATTGCAGGTGATGGTTTTTGCTTGGCGGAGCATGAGGCCGAGATTGAGTTGGGACTGCACCGATCCAGCAGCAGCTCCTTTGCGGAACCACTCGATGGCCTTGGCTTCGTCCTTCTCGAAGACGACTCCTTGGGAGTAGAAAAATCCCAAGCTGGTGAGTGCGTCGGGGTTCCCTTTTTCGGCGGATTGGGAAATCCATTCGATGGCCTTGGCATTGTCGAAAGGCATGCCTTCGCCCCGGAAGTAGGCTCGGCCGAGTTGGAATTGCGCGGTGGCATTTCCCGAGGCGGCAGCGGCTTCGAGGGTTGCCAAGGAATTTTCGGTAGCGCTCAGTGTCGCAAGACCTGCGAGTAGGATGAGGATGTGTTTCATGGTGTGTTGGGTTGGATTTTGTAAAGGGTCCAATGCGCTCCGGAGACGGGTGCAGAGAGGTGCTTTGCAAGAGCCGCATAGCGGCGTCCGTTGAGATCTATGGCGGGTTCGGGAACCGTTGGTGGATCTTCTTGGGTGGCGTAGAGAATCCAACTGGGGGCGGATTCCGAATGGGATTTTTGTGGCAGAAAGCGGAGGGGCCTGAGTTCGGGATGACGGGAGCGCAGGTAGCCGAGCACCAAACCGACTTGGAGGTCGTTGTTGGAGACGATGGTTGGAGACGAGGATGCGTGCGAGGCAATGTGGCTGAGGGCATTGAGGTAGTCGCCTCGGCCTTGGGTCGCGAGCGTCCAAAGGCGAGGGAATTGCCCTGCGACGATGGCGCAGAGAAGAAGGGCTGATGTCATTGCAGGAATGCGGCCCATTTCGCTAATCCGCTCCGCAATAGGAGCTGCGAGCAGGTAGACAAATGGCAGTGAGACTAAAAAGTAGCGGAAATAGAGGTAGGTGGTGTCCGTGGCCAGAAGGGAGAGGGTGGGAAAAAGAACCGTTACAAAGCCAAAAAACCAGCGGGTTGCAGGTGTGGGGAAACGCCCGAGAAGAAGCGCGGTGGCGACAGTCAGAATTCCTGCTGCAGCGATTGCGAAGTGGCCCTGTGCGGCACCTGGAATTCCCAGCGCGTAGCCGAAGAAATGGGTCAGCACAACCGGAACCGGGTATTCGGGACCCCCGGCGACGATCATTTCCCGAAGGAAGAGGAACCAGTGGGCGCAGGCTACCGCGAAGGGAATGGCGAACCAAAGGAGGAGATCGCCAAGATGGGGGAGAGGTGGTTTTTTTTCGAGAATTCCGCGCACGAGGAATCCGGTTCCGAGTGAGGCAAGAACGACCAAAGATGTGCCATGTGAAAGCACGGCGAGGCTGCAGAGAATCCAGAAGAGCGGGATCTGCCATGTGCGTGGTGTATCACTCAAGATCAAAACCGTTGCCCCGAGAAGACAGGCGATCGCAGGGGCGTAGCCCCGGGCTTCACTGAAGTAGAGGACAAGTGGAAAGGAGGTCGCGGCAAGGACCAGAGGGACCCAAGCGAAGCGGGGTGAGAGACGGAGGGCCAGACGGTGAATGAGAATGAGAGAGGCCATGCCCGAGACGATCGAGAGAAGCCGGTAGGCCCAAGGTGGGCGATTCTCGCCTAGGATCATCAGCCAAAGTGAATTGAGCGGGTGGTTGTTGTCGTGGCGGAAGAGTTCGAGAAGTTGCCATGGGTTTTTCGCGGATTTGGCCCACTGGAAGGAAAGGATTTCGTCAAACCAGAGTGTCCCTGTGCTGCAGGCGACGATAAGCGCTGTGCCGAGCAGGATGAGCAGGGGAGCGACGAGCGGGCGGTTCATGGGACAGGGGGCGGAAGGTTGCCCAGATACGATAGCACACGAGGGTCGCCCGGGCGCAAAGCGAGAGCCTTCTCAAAGGCAGGGCGGGCTTTTTCCGGTTGACCGGAGTCAAAATGATAGACGCCTCGGTAGAACCAGGATTCGAAGGCGTTTTGCTCCGGAATGAATGCGATAATGCGGACGGACTGGGAATCGATACCCGAGGAGGTGGGAATCGGGTAGGCGAAAGGACGGAGCCACGTTGGAAAATCCTCGGACTTTAGAACGCCATCGAGGTAGGAGGGTTCAGCTTTGTCCATGCCTTGGGCGCTCGCCAGCAAGCCGGCATAGGCCTCTCCAAAGTTGCTCCAGGAAGGGACCACGATATGCGTCACTCCAGCCTCCCTCAGGCGTTTTTTGGTTTCTTCCTCGCCTCTTGCGGCAAAGATTTCGGCGCCGCGCTTCAGGCCAGGCATGTTTTCCCAGTAGAGCGTGCCGAGGGTTTTGATTCCGCTGTGAAAGGTGAGTTCGGTCGAGGTGTTCGGCCCAGTGAGAACGGTGGGGATTTTTGCCTGGCTGGATTGGATGAGCCGGTGGGCGATATCGCGTATGAGGAGATTGCCGCCGACATCTTCAGAGAGTGGGGCATCTAGGCAGGTCCTTTCGTCTTTGGCGGTGCTTGAAGCCATGGGCAGCGGACCAATGAGCAGTGCGATCCAGGGGGCGATGAGGATGCCTGTTGTGAGAGAACGGCGCCAAGGCGTTCCCGCAGGAAGTCGAAGGATGGCGGATGCCAGAACAAGAACCCAGAGTGCCCACAGGGCAAAGGCAACCGAACTCCAGCGCACTTGCCAGAAGGCGAGTGTCTGCATGACAAATGTCGGTGGTGCCAGAAGAATCAAGGCCTGGCGTGTAGCGGTGTCCATGCTCCTTCTGATCCAGAGGATAAGCGTTCCGATAAGCGCGAACAATGCCCAGAAGTGGATGAGCAATGGAGCCAGAAGACCCTGTTTTTTCGACGCCACAAGACCTGCCAGGCTTTGGAACTCGAGGATGTATTCCTTGTGGAGCGATAAAAGGAAGGTGTCCGATACCCAAAAAACTTGCGCGCCTGCAAAGGCAATTACGAGGAGGGGAGTCAGTGCGAGCAATGCACAAATCCCCGCTGTGATCCAGGCTCCTGAGGATCGAAAGGGGATACGACCCTCTTGGTGGCCTTTTAAGATTTGAAAAAGAAGCCATCCACCGCCCAGCCAAGCGAAGGCATAGGCGGGGTGATTCACCTCCAATCGCCAGCCCATGTGTGACGGGAAATACTCCAGTGCGTAGAAGGCCAAACTGCCGCAGCAACCTGCGGCCGACCATACAAACCAAAGACGGGGTTGAGCGGGCGGAGTTTCCTTGGATTTGCTGAAAAGCCAACCAACCAGCAAGGCCCCGAAGCCTATCCCTGCCAGAATGGGGAGCATGGTGGCGGCACTGACCCAGAGAGCGGCCGCACCAAAGAAACCCGATGCAACAAACCAATTCCGTGCGACTGGATCGTTCTTCTTTGCAAATCCGGATCCTCCGGCCAAAAGGCACAAGACACACGCGGAAGCGAATGCCAGAACGATGCCGTGGTGATCGGCTTCGCCCAGTTGAAATGTTCTTAATACGGCGTTGCAAGTCAGCAGTGACAGTAAATAAGTGAGTGCTGGCGCGGAACCAAAGGCACGCCTTGCGGACCAAAAAAGACCTAAAAACAACACCGTCATCAGAAGGGGGCCTGCCGCCAAGGCGGCGTCTGCGGCGAAGTGCCAAGCTGGATCTCCTGTGCCGATTGAACGAATCCATGCCAACCCAGCCAAGACCCACATCAAAAATGAACTCCAATGCACTTCCCTGCCGTCGGGTGCATTGTCTAAAGGAGTCTGGCGAACCCGCCAAGCACCCTCACGCAGCATCTGCCGGGTGTGGATGACCCACCATCGGGCATCCACCGAAGAGTGCGGGAGCATGAGGTTCTCTTCGCGCGCACCCGGGGAAACTTGGGAGCGGCCGATAGGAGTTTCTGCGAATGAGATGCGGGAGATTTTCTCGACCATTTCCAGACGCGACCACGCGTCGAATGACAAAGTGGCCAAGACCGCCAGTAGGCTTGCGAGAAGCGAGAATTTTATCCAGCCCAGGGTCATTAAAGGTCAACCCTCAGCCGAAGTCTCTTCATCCTCTTTCTCGGATGAGCTGTCACCGCCCCCGTAGCCGAGGACCTCGACGGTGATCAGAGATGGGGTTTCGTCGGCAGGTTTCTCTTCCGGCTTGGATTGTTGGCTGACTTGGCTTGCGGCGCTGCTTGCGGCTGCGGATGATGATGAGCCGGAAGTCAGGCCGCCTATGTTCGGTGCAGCAACGGTGGGCGCGGAGGGCACGCCTGTCGAGGTGCCGCCTGCGGAGATGTTGTCGGCATTCACCACAGCAGCAGCCGCAATTTTGATGTCGCCTGTGGCGCGGATGCCTGCATCACCGGCGTCCACCGTTCCGCTTGGGGCGATCAAGTTGACAGCGCCTTCTTCAACACCCTCCACAGCCGCAAGCACGCCGATGCCGCCACCAGTGGCGAGGCCGCCGAGGTCGGTTTGGATGTCCGCGCTCGTGGCATCAATGAGAACGCGGGTCGGAGGAGCCGTAACGACAGTCTTGGGCGCATTACCGGCAGCAATATCGCCGCTCGTTGACCAAATCGTGAGGTCGCCACCGCGCAGAGTGAATATACGCGCTTGGCCAATTTCCACATTCCCCTTGGTGAGGATGGAAACAGCACCGCCATATTCCGTTACAACACCAGGAGGGGTGAGGGGATTGCCAAAGATGTCCGAGGCCATGGTTACGCCACCGCCCGGTGTGGCGACGGTGATTGCCCCGCCACTGGCTGTGCGGATGTCGCGGGCGCGGGTGAATAGGTCGCCGGTGCCCACGGAGCGGAAAAGCGAGTCAACCAGCGCGAAGCCTGCAGAGTAGTCATTCGTCTCTAAGGCCGCCTCACCAATTTTCGCCAAGTCTTTGAACAGGTTCTTGAGGGCTGTCACGGCAGCTATTTCCGTGGCAGGAGCTCCTCCAGACAGAGTGGAGAAATCGAGGACGCTGTTGGCCAAGCCAAGTGCTGGCCCTGCAAGTTTGCCGCCGACACCCGCAAGAATAACGATTTCCGCGCCATCGAATGGCAAGAAGGGATTGCGGGAACGCCCGATACTCGTAATACCCTTTCCGCGTCCGTCCACAAGGTTGGGGCCGGTGCCGAGATCAATGTTGCGTCCTGCGAGCACTTCCAAAACTCCTTGGCCACCGATTTGGATATCTCCTGGGAGGGCTTGGGTCTTAACAGGATTGCCCAAAGCGTCCTTCCGCAAGGTGTTCAGTTGCGCATCAATGATGACATTTCCGGCCGTGATGTCGGATGCCAGAGCGCGCGGAGGATGATTTTCATTGAAGGGAATGATGTCGCGCCCGGCGGAGACGATCGAAATGTCCGAGGAGCTGGGATGCTGGAGATAGAAAGCGATGTCGGTGATGTCGCGCTGTGCAAGCGTCTGGATTTTTTTGGCTGAGTAGAGCGTTAATCCAGATATATCACCGCCTGATGCGTAGAGAAGGACGGGGTTCGGGTTGTTAGAGTGAAGGGGCGATGGATTGTGCAAGGCGCTTTTGACATCGATGGATGCTTTATCGCCGATAAACGAACCTGTCTCATTAAATTGGCTTGCTATGTTAAAGTAGGACGTATCCGTATTTTTTGCGCGACCACTCAATGGCTTTTCAATAGAGGAAAACTGAGTTGGGTTTGCGTCAGACAAATTGAGCGATGCGGTAATCCATGAAACTTGGCCGTCGGACCATCCAGACGGATTTAGCCCATTAAGGGAGTTGTTAGCCAAAAGTTCCAATTCTCCTTTTGCTGACGGAAACAGATTCAATTTGCCAACAACTGCAATATCGCCTCCAAATGAGTAGCTTCTCAAAATGGGCAGGCTAACGCTCATGGAATCCTTGAAAAGACTCAAATCTGTCTCCAAGAAACGGGTCCATGGTTGGTATTCTTGGACGCCTTGATTTTTGAACATAATATGCCACAAAAACGGATCGCTTTGGTTTACGCCTTCTGCATATGTCAAACGATGAGTTATACCTCCACCAAATGAACGAACATCTATCGAAGAACTCGGATTGATCGTATGGAAGTGGGTGCGATACCAAAGGCGATTATTCAACCCTTGGGGTAGTAAGAATGCGTTAGACGCGGGGCCAACCTCGATATCACTCCTCGCAACCAATGAGAACCGGGTATCTCCTCCAAAGAGTGTGGCTGGAGTCCACTCCTGTTCGCTGGATGGAATTATGGGTTTTATTTCTCTACCTGCCACGAGTAAGGCATTTCCTCTTTCGACATAATAGGAACCACTGAGAATGTTTCTACCAGCGATTAACTCAAGATCGCCGCCCCCTGTTTCCCAAAGTTTATTTATCGAGGCAGTGATTGGTGAACCACTGCTCAAGCCTGCCATGCGCGCAGTGGTGGGAACTGATGCGTTAAGGTTTACAATGTCCCTCTCTGCGGCAATTTGAACTGAGCCGCCACCCATTGCCCCAACTGCACCGAAGAAATTGCTGTAGTCAATCCACCAAGAAGTAGATGCAGATGCATCATTAATTCCGGAACCGCTTCCAAAAGAAAGGGAACCTCCCACGAATACGGGGTTTCCTGCAGAATCTTGGCTTGTGGTAGATAGCTCGCCTCGTCGGTATAGCCAATTGCTTGGTAGTTGATTGTTTGAATCGAAATAAGGATTAATACTGATCGCAGAATCAGCGTAACGCCCTATATCTCTCATTGAGTTGATGTTTAAATCACCTCCTGAAATTGTGAAAGACGCTTTATAGTTTTGCTGTGGTGTGCCCAAGAGAGGGTCATCCCAACTTGTTTCTACAGGAGGTGTCAGGCCTAAACCTGTTCTAGATGTTACGGGAATAGAAAAGTCACCGTCTTCAAAAATTCGCGACGCGTTAGGTAGAGCAACGCCAGATGTATAAATCGCAGAAAATGCGTTTCTTAGTTGGACATCTGATCCAGCTGAAATTTGAATGTCGCCGGTTCCTGTTCTAATGACTTCATACCTATTGCCTCTATTCAAAGTTGGGTTGATTTTGATATGGTTCAGAGTGCGTCCGTAGTCACCTGATATTTTGTTTGGATTTTGAGTTGCAGGTTTTTCATCATTACTTATTGCTTGACTGCTAAATGTCGAATGTGCTTCTCCAACTAAAACTTTTCCAGTGCTTGGAACGACACTTCCAGAGTCAACCGATGAAAAGTCCGCGCCAGCAGTGAGATTGAAGCTCCAGGACTGCAAGTTAGTCGGCAGTTTGGAGTCGATCTTAGACGGGGTCGCAAGCCACATAGAAGACCAACCATTATCGGCACTCGCATCGACGTGCTCGAAGCCGTCGCTGAGGGTGTTGTTGAAAATCAGGTCGCCCGCCGCGCGAAGGGTCAAGATACCTGGGGTGGATCTAGCTCCATATCGGAAGTCGGAGAGATCCCAGTCGGCACTCGAGAGCGCCTCGACATCGGTGGTTTCTAAGTTTGAGTTGTTCGCCACGCCCAAGGTGAGGTCGCCAGTCCGGTTCAGGATCTCCACGCCGGGGGTGATAACCAAAGCCGTTCTCAGTGGGCTGCCTCCGGGAAGAAGACGGGTGAGCATGGTGGCTTCACCAGCGTTCATGAAGGAGGCGTTGTCGTTGTTAATGGTGGTCCGAAGCAAGATGTCCATGGTGCCGTCAGTCGGTTCGTAGATTTGGAATGGTTCCACCGAGATGGAGGAGGCTCCCGTAATGGTAGAATCGATCTGGTCAATGAGGACATCATTGCCGTTGCGCGGGGCGCGGAGATGGAGGGTTCCTTGGAATTTGCCATTGAAGGCACTGGAGCCGGCGGTGGTGTAATCGCCCGTGACGAACTCGGAGACCGAGAGGTTGATTTTAGAACCAGATTGGAGATCGAGGAGGGCGGTGGTATTTGGAGATCCATTGATCGCCGAGCCTGCCTCGAGGTGGATGTGGCCACCTTTCCCGGCATTGCCGAAGCGATGGGCCGCCACGGTGAGGCCTCCAGTCGGCGAGAAGGTCAGATTGTTCCGCGCAATAAGTTCGATTCGGCCGCCGGTCTGATCTGAGGCATCGATCTGGCTACTAATGGTGATCGAGCCGCCATCCGCTGAGAGGAGGAATGATTTCGCAGAGATGTTGCTGCCGATCGAGATGTCTCCAGTTCGAATCCGGAAATCCATTTTGCGGGTAAATCCGGCCGTTGTGAGCGCGGTAGCGAGGGCATCGAGCGAACCAACCAACGAAGCATCGAGTGAGAACGAGCCTTTTCTGCCTGCTGGCGCGCCACCATTGAGAGTTCCTAAGGCCACCAACGGTCCTCCGGGTGATTTGATGGTCAGCGAGCCTGCGTCGCCCCCACCAGAAGCAGCGGCCACCGAGAGTTGGCTACCGACGAGGAGCCGAACCGCATCGGTGGCGTCAAGAACAAGATCGCCGCCATTGGTGTAGCGGGTTTGGTCGAAAAAAGCTTTGGATGATCCTGCTACTGAGAGAAACCCGGATACGGTGATCGAACCGTCGGTGGCGGTGGCTTCTAGGGAACCGCTCGGCAAGATAATATCAGAATCAAGGGTGATTGCGGAGCCCCTCAGTGAAATGGAAGCTCCGACTTCAGGGATGGTGTTGGGTGTTCCTGCAATGCGTGCGAGTTCCAAAGTGCCGGTTGAGGAAATCGAATGGGCAACTGCTCGCCTTGCTGTGAAGGATGGGGTGGCGATGCGGAGGGATCCGGTGCTTGAAAAGGTGCCGTCTGAGAGAGCCGATACTCCGTTAGTGGCTGAGATGTTTATGGCACTTATACCACTAACCGAGAATGCATTTTGCCCGAATGCCAGTGATTTAGCGGACATTTCCAGCGTGCCTCCGATTGAGGCTGGTGCAGCAAGTGTCGTTACGGTATTGGGATTTGAAAATGTGATATCCGTTGCGGCAATGCCAAGAGTGGTTGCGCTATTGATGTAGGTGCGCAACCCAGAGGCGAGAAAGGTAAGGGATTTTGCTGCTGTGTTGATAGACTCATTAGCATAAAAATCGATTGTCGTGTAACTCTGGAGCGTAAGCGACCGAGTAGCTAGAGCGCTCAAGAGAACGCCCTCCTTCAAAATGAGATGAGTGTCGAATTGAGATCCTGCAAGGGCTGTTGCTCTTGGGTCGAATACCATGCTGATCTGTCCAGCTCCTAGGGCCAGAGATTCTGCGGAGAGCTTCAAGGAGGGGTCGATGAGGGCTGATCGTGAGGAGTCGAGAGTGACCGCAGTGCCTGAAAGCTCTGCATTTTTACCGATTTTCAGGATTGCCGAAGAGGAGCCTGTTGTGCCTGTTCGGGAAATTTGAGATTGAGTTGACGAAATGCGGACCAGTGTTCCGTCGCCGGTGACGGAGATAGTGCCTGCACCCAAAGACTCTGGGTTTGAAAAGATGGACGATCCCGCGGTGATTTCCAGTTGCCCCTTGGAGACAAGCGTGACTTCTGATGCAGAAAGTCGCGGGGTTTGAATCTTGAGCGAAGCGGCCCGAGCATCGATTGCAAAACCAGAGGATGTCTCGGTTCGAACGCCCCCGATCAAGAGGCTTCCTGCGTCCCATGAGTTGAGAACATCTGATTGGAGAACCAGATTTCCGTATGAGCTGATTAGTTGGGAATTGTTTGTGACTTCGATGTTGGCATTGCTTGAGACATCGATTAGCCCGGGTTGGCCGACACCATTTGGCCTGGAGAATACGAGTCCTGAGAGTGCCAACATTTGATTTCCCTGGATTTGTAATGCTGCAGAATCTTTCGGAAGGAGACGAATCCTGTCAAAACCAACACGCTTGGCGGAAGATTCAAAAAATTGATTTCCTGTTGTGACTTGGTATTCTGCTCTTTCAGCAAGTTGCTCGGGTAAGAGTATTTCGTATCTCGAATGAATCGGATTTGTGGTGAAGTTGAAGGCATTTGTGGTGTGCCCCGAGATAAAGTTGCTTCCGTCTTCGGAAAGACGATTTGAGGGAAGACGGGTGCGACTGCTTGCCGTGCGCACGGATCCTGTCCCAGTGAATGCGGAGTCTACTGGAATAACCAGCATCGCATTGGGAAGGAGTCCATAGCGCCTTGGCAAGAGTGAGTAAAAGCCTTCTTCCAATTCTGCGTTACCGGAGAGGTAAATCGTCTCTCCCGTCCTGAGGTTTGGAGCGATGAATCCAGGGTCTCCCGCCAGTGAACCGGAATTGACTCCCGTGTTAAAGGTGTTAACTGGTGCAAATCCCAGTTTGGCATTGGGAAGGATGGCATAAGATTCAGGCAGTAAACTCCAGAAAGTCCCCTCGCTCGGCGCGGGGGACGAAGTAAAGTCTGATGCCTCGATCTTGGAGCGGGCGGACCAGGATTTTCCTGAGTGGGTGACCAGGTCGCCCGCCTCGTAGTCTTTCGTTGCCGACCATGCGGAAGTCGCGGTGCCCAGTAAGTCTCGGCTACCGCCGAGGCCTGGAATCCACCGATAGGCAAACAAGTCTCCGCCCCCGCGTGTGTCAAGAACCGAGCCTGGTGATGCATAGACCTCGTCAGCCATCACAGAAATACCTCTCGAAGGAAGCCCTGTTGTTGTCACATCCACTCCGCGCGGATCAATCCAACTCTGTCCGTCTGGGGATATTCCAAACGGAAAGAGAACATCTTGATTGGTGAGCGGATCAAACCCAGAAACTGAGGTGACGCTAAAATCTTCAAGACTGAGGATGGTGGAACGGGGCGACGCGATCAAGTCGCTCACGACGGGATTTTCCGGTTTATTGGATTCTCGGCCATCCCAACCCAGTGCTATCGATCCAAGCGGTGCACGCAAGGTTCCCGCTTGTCTGATCACCGATGCATGCAGACCAAGGTGCCCGCCTGCACTGAGAGGCACTGGGGGAAGTTCAGCTCCGAGAATGACGATGGATCCAAGTCTGGTCGGAGTATCATAAGCAAAAACCTCGAAACGGTTCAGTGTGGTTGGATAAATCTGAGAGGCTTGCAGAATTACATCTCCGGAAACACTGACGATCCCGTTGCCGCGAATTTCGCCACCAAAGGCGAATGCCGAGAAAAACCTGCTTTCTTTTGTTACAAGGGTCCCGATATCAATGAAATCGCCCACGATCTGAATTGAGCCCGTCCCAGCGGTTGGAGCAACCTTATGGGCCGGTGTCGATCTGTTCGAGGCATTGTATTCACGAAATGGAGCGAAGACATCCGATGGATGGAGAGGTTCGGTAGAAATTTGGCCAATAGATACATAAGGAGATGCAATCGAAATCGCGAAGGGCGACCGGATTACGCCGCCTCCGGCTAAGCGGATGGATCCTCGGGCCTCCAGTGAGACTGGCTCGAGGAATTCCAAGTTTCCTCCAATAGCAATAGGGAAAGCATCCTTGAAGTATTTGAAACCCAAATCCAAGTGGTCGAACCCACCCTTGGTAAAAGTATCAGTTGCGAAAAAGCCGATGCCTGGAGACTGGGGCAGAGGACTGGCGAAAGCGTTTTGAACAACAGACTCCGGAGTATCTCCGGAAAAGAATGCATTTGCCAGGGTTGAGAGGGCGCCCGTATCTGCCACCCTAATTGAGGAGCCGGACCCCGCAACCAAGAGGTTTGTGTCAGCCCCTGTGCGAGATTCTCCTGAGGAATAAAATCGCCCTGATGAGATCGAAAGAGTGCCGCCGCCTGCGGAATCTCCGCCAGCCTTTGCCTGAAGAGCCGAATCCACATAAAGCATTTGGGAGCCATTCAACTCAATCCTTCCTCCATCGCTGTCGAGTCTGACCGCCACCGAGGTAGTCTGCCATGGTTTTGTGTTCAGTCCCGTATTGGCAGGAATACTGGCAGAGAGACTCGGATCCAGGCGCGAGGGGTGTAAGTCAAGGATGGCGGTCGTTCCCGAAGCATTGAGAGTCGATCCGGACTCGGCGAGGATGTTGCCTGAGATTTTGATCGTTCCACCTGGATGGATGATTCCGGCGTTCCATCCGTAGGGGTCGTCGAGGGGAATAGTTTTTCCTGCGACTGAGAGTTTTGCTTCGCCTGTGATGTGGACGGTTGGCATGGCGAAGTTGGCAACATCTAGGATCGTGCTTGGGAGCCGGAAAGACGAGCGGCCTGTGATTTCGATGTTTCCGCCGGGAGCGGAGATTTCCGAGGCGACTCTGACAAGATCGCCGGTTAATCGCACGCTCGCGCCTGCGTCGGTAAGAATTTTAGAACCGGTTTGCAGATCAATCAAGCCGGTCGCCTCGACTCGATCCTCGGTGAATGAGTCGTCATAGCCTGTGGCAGAGAGTGTGAGGCTGGTGGCTTGGCGTAGCCCTTCCGGTAAAAGCACTGGGAAAAGCGCATCCGTGCCAAGGCGTTTCATGCCGAGTGGGCGCGTGTCTGCACTCGAGGATAGAGAAGAAATAAGCGCCTCGGTATTTTTGCTTTCCTGATCGCCAAGTCTTGCAAGGGATTGAGGGAGTTTTCTTGCATTAGCCGATGGCATATGGCGCCAGCTTTCGGCGGCGGGTTCGATAATGGTTCCTGCGGCTACTCGGACTCCGGGCACCAACGAACCATCGACTGCCCGCGTGCCTATGCCAGTGAGCGCGTAGCTCGTAAAGCCGCCAGAGCGGAAAAAAGCAGGCTCTAGCAGCAGTGTTTTTGGCGATGCATTACCGCCGATCTGGATTGCGTTGGCTTGAATGGCCAATGAACCGCCTTTGGCAACCGAGTAGGATTGCAAGACACCCCCTAAGTTCAACTCACCGCCTACTGTGGTAGAGAGGGAGGGATCTTTACCGGCAAGCAAGGAAATCGAGCCGCCATTTCCATATTGGAATTTTCCGTTGGGACGTGCCCGCACGCCACCCGAGGCATCCACAAGCGAGTTGGCACCTAGCAATACCGAGTAACCACTGAGCGAGATCGCGCCGCCTTTAAGGACATATTTTTCTTGATATGCTGTTTCTGATGAGGGCCTTTCGTCGATTAACTGCCCTGCCACATCGAGCACCAC
The DNA here is from genome assembly GCA_044375335.1 of Terrimicrobiaceae bacterium. GTDB lineage: Bacteria > Verrucomicrobiota > Verrucomicrobiia > Chthoniobacterales > Terrimicrobiaceae > UBA967. The sequence continues at coordinate 16,776 of JBILMW010000005.1, forward strand.
ACCTGGTGCAACTCGGATGATACCTTGGCCTGCGATTGGGGCAGGTTGAGCGGTGAAGAGCCCGAGCTTGGCATCTCGGTCATAGGCAAGGGGGGTAAAATTATAGGCGGTTGCGGAAAATGACCCTCCTGGCACTGAGATATTGGAGTTCAGAGAAATATTCCGACCAACGAGTGTTAAAGAACCTCCAGCGGGCAGTTCCACGGGTGATCCCGTGGGAATGGTGATATCGCCTTCGGAGTTGTCGATGGAGATATTGCCAAAGCCCCCCCCTTCTTCATCCCACCAATCAGATGGGACTGCGAAAGTTGAACCTGCGGCAAATGGCATTGCAACTGGCGCTCCGCTCACGAGCTCGAAAGCGAATCCGCTTGGGGCCGATGATGCGTTTGAAAAGACTAAATTGGGTGCGTTGGGCGATTGCTTAACACCTAAAACAAACGAGGATCCTCCGAGGTCGAGTTTTGTTTCCCCTTGGAATTTGATTTGAAGTATTCCTTGACCTGCGGGAGTAGCCTGCTGGCGCGGACCGGTGATGGATTGGCCAAGGAGTTCGGCAGCGAGGGCCATTTTCGGAGCGGTAATGTCCACCCGACCAGCGGAAGCTCCCTCGACATGCGAGCGCTCGTTTCCTCCTCCCAGTGGGGCGAGGGCGTGGGTGTAGGTCGAGGATGTGCCCCATTTTGTGGATTGGTAGCTGGAGAGACCATCGTAAATGCCATCGTATGTTACATCTGGAACGGCGTTGTGCATATCGACCAAGTTCGTGTCACGGAGGAGTCGGGTGGTTTTAACAAGACCGCCTTCGTGCGTGAAGTAGCCGCCCGAGACATCGATGGTTGCCCCAGAGGCGGCAACCACAGAATCGCCGGCGGCGATGGAAATCGATCCGCCGCGTGTAGTCAGTTGGGCAATGTCGCGTTCAGTTATGTTCGCAAATCCGGTCAAATCGCCGAGCGGCGTGCCAATCCAGCCGCGTCCTCCGTAGCTGCCAGAGCGACGGAGATCGACCAAGAGAGGTTTGCCGCGAAGACCGCCGGAGCGCTGGAGCGGGGAGTCGGCAAGTTCCGAACCGCGGAGTTGGACGGCGAGGAAATTATTCGCAAGTGGCACAAAGGCATCCATCGTTCCGCTGGCATCGAGCAGTGCGCTGGATGCGATATTGACCTGCCCCCCGGAGAGGAGGAAGCGTTGGCGTCCGTTACTGATTTGCTGAAAGGCTTCAGTAGCGTTGGTGACAATACCGTCGTTGTTGGTGTCTACAAACGGCCAGGTTCCCGCTCGGATGCCGATGGCACCCGAGGTTGCGATGAGGGATGATCCACCCGCAAAGTGGATTCCCAAGCCCTCGATATTCACTTGGGAGGACTGGGCGAGCTTGGTGCCCGGGATTTTTTTATCTGATGAAAAATCAGGCAGGATTCGAGTTGTGCCACCCGGGGCAAACTCCACGATTCCGGTCGAGCGATTCAAGAATGGAGGTTGGAAGGAGGAATCATATCCCAGAAAGCCCACCGCGCCGTAGCTGGCGAGTAGGTCGATGCGGCCGTTGAGGTTAACGGAGGTTGAGCTTTCTAGGACGCCTGATTGGGTGATTTGCTTGCCGACGGCGACGATGGATCCGCGCTGCGACTCGATTAGGCCTGAATTGGCGACAGTGCCGCCGTAACTTCCAACATCTCCGACCCAGACATCAAGCCCTCGAAGGCTGGGGTCGAATTCGGCGTGCGCTGCGGCACCGACTTGGAGACCTGCGGCGAGGATCGCCTGGCCCGAGGGGGTGGAAATTTCACCGGCATTCCGGACATTCGCGCCTACGAGCATGATGCGACCGCCGTTGCCGCCTTCGCCTTCGGGGCTGCTCAAGAGAGCGCCGCGTTCAACGACGATATCGCCGAATGTGGCCGTGGGATCATTTGCGAAATCCTTGGAGAATAGGAACTCGGCATTACGGTTGTTGAGGAGGCCGTTGGCGACAAGGTTGTCATTGATCGGGAGTGAGGATGCAACGAGGGTGCGGGCGTTGACTTGGGAACCGGCGCCGAAGATGATGCCGTTTTGGTTGATGATGTAGACTTGGCCTTGGGCGTTGATTTTGCCTCGGATTTCGGAGGGTTTGGCGTCCGGATCGAAGACTTTGTTGAAGGCGATCCATTTGCCGGAGTCGGCTCCGCCGGCGGATTGGTCGAAATTGACGGTGGTTTGGCTGCCGACATTGAAGGTGTCCCAGTGGAGGAGGGCTTGGGCGGCTGTTTGCTTGATGTTGACGGTGTTACCGGATTGGACCGGGGCGTTGGCGCCCTGCCATTTGGCGTTGGCGCCGGTGAGGACTCTCAAGCCGCCTTCGGTGATACCATTTGGAATGGCGTTGGCCCCAGCTGCGGCGCGGGCGGAGGATTGGAGGGCGCGCATGTCGTTGACGGCCTTGGTGGTGCGGGCGAGGCGGTCTTGGGCGCGGACTTTGGCTGCTTCGGCTGCAGCGGCTCCGGCGTTGGCGCGGGCATCCGCATTTCGCTTGGCGTTGCCGGCGCTGGCTCCGCCACGGAGGATGTCGCCGGCTTGGAGTCCGCTGGTGGGCATAGTGGCCAGAAAGGAGGCGAGGAGGGTGCATGTGAGAACGGCACGCGAACGCCGCCGCGCTGCGAGGAACTCGAATGCGCGGAGGTGGTATTTGGTGCGGTGGCCGGTTTTCAACATGGGCAGGAAGTTTTAAGTTTTAAGTGGCGGTGGGTGGCTCGGATGGATCGGGATGACCTGATTGACTTTGGTGACCTTATTGACGGTGGGTGGATCGTGAGGGATTAGGATCGGCGGGGTTGGGGTTGGGTTTAGGGTTGGTTTTGTGACGATTTTGTAACTTGCGGGGTTATTTTTTGTCGTCGGGTTTGAGGAGGGCGGGTAAGGCGATTTCGTCGAGGGTGATGGGGGCTTGGGCTTGGAGGCGTTGGAGGTAGGCTTGGCGGTTCAGGTTCTGGCGTTCGGTGCGGAGGGCGCGGACGATTTGGGGTTTTACCTCTTCGGGGGTGGCGGTGCGGGGTTCCTGGATGTCGAGGACTTTGACGAAGTAGAGTCCGTCGCCGAGTTCGATGGGACCGGCGGTGGCGCCTTTGGCGAGGCCGGTGAGTGCTTTGCGGATGGCGGGCTGGATGGAGTCCTCGGGAAGGAGTCCGATTTCGCCTCCGTTGGCGGCGCTGCGGGGTTCGTCGCTGTTGGTTTTGGCGAGGGCGGCGAAGTCGCCGGATTTCACCTGTTTTGCGAGGGCGTCGGCTTTTGCCTTGGCTTTGGCGGGGTCGGTGCCGTTGGCGATGAAGATTTGGGCAAGGCGGTATTGCTTGGGCAGGGTGAGTTCGGCCTTGCGGGCGTCGTAGACTTCCTTGACTTCGGCATCCGAGGGGAAGTCGGCCGGGACTTTGGTGACGGATTCGAGGTAGCTCTCGGCGATAGCGGCATCGCGCACGCGGGCGAGGAGGGCTTGGGTGTCGGGCTTGTCGTCCCAGTCGGCGTTGCTGGCTTCTTTGAGGAGGACCTGCTGGAGAATGAGGGTGCGGACGGCTTGGCTGAGGGCGGCGGGGTTTTGCTTGAGGGCGGCGCGGTCGGCTTCGGAGAGGCTGGCGAGGTAGGGCTGGATTTGCGCGATGGTGATGTCGCGGTCGCCGGCACGGGCGATGACGGAGTCGGCGGCGTGGGCTGGGAGGGTGAGTAAGGCGGCGGCGAGGAGGGCTAGGGTGGTTTGGCGGAGTGGCATGGTGGTGGGTTGTGGATCGGACGGATCTGACTGATTGGACGGATCGGGTTACTTTTTGACTGCGTCGGCTGGGATGCGGGCGTCGGTGAGTTTGTCGGAGAGGTCTTGGACTAGGTTTTGGAATTTGACGCGTTTGGCGGCGGTGAAGGGTTCGCGGGCGAGGATGGCGTCGCCGAGACCGAATTTTTCGTAGCGGTCGAGTATTTCCATGCCGGCTTGATACATTTCGATATTTTTTTGTTGTTCCTCTTGGACTTTACGCTCGAGTTCGATGCGTTTGGTGTCGAGTTGGGCGCGTTGGCCTTCGCGTTTCGAGGCGAGTTTGGCGACTTCGCCGTAGGATTTTTTCCATTTGGCGAGGGCGGCGTTGAGTTCAACGATCGAGCCGTCGCGGTCGGCGATCTTTTTATTGAGATCGGCGATCATGTTGGTGGAGGTGTTGCGCTCGTTGGCGAGTTCCTTGTTGAGGGACTCGGTTTTCGCGGTGAGTTCGTTCGCTTTGGCCTCGGCTGCGTATTGGGCGGCTTGGGCGTTGGCGAGGTCTGTTTGGGCCGCGCGGAGCTTGAGCATCGTGTCCTTGAGGGCTTCGCGGAACTTTGCGGTGGGGTCTTCCTCGGCGGCGCGGAGGATGGGCGAGAGGAGGACGGCGGCTGCTGCCAAGAGTGCGTAGGTTTTGATTTTCATGTGGCGTTAGAATTTGGAGTTAACCTCAAGGTAGAAGATATTGGTGTCGTATTGCGGGCCGGCGATGCTCTCGGAGCCCATCCAGCGCAGGCCGAGGTAGACATTCTCGGAGAGGGAGAGGAAGCCGGCTGCGGTGAAGCCTTGCATGTTCGTGCCGCCGCCTCCGAAGTCGGAGTCGTTGAAGCCGTCCACGACGGAGTCGGAACCGATCCAGCGGTAGCCAACGGAAAGGAGCCAGTCCCAGCGCTTGGCGAGGGCAGGCGTGCCGACGCGGAGATCGACGAACCAGCCGTAGGGGCTGCCTTCGAAGGCTCCGATGTCGGTTAGACCGTTCTCGTCAAGGGCGCCGCGGTTGTTGACCGCGATGGCATTGATGTCGGTTTCGTTGAAGGCGATGTTCTGCACATATTCGCCGACGACGGAAACACGGACGGGTTCGAAGCCGTCGTAGTCGATTTGGGAGGTGAGGGCGAGTTCGGTAAACTCAGTGGCGAGGCCGTAGTATTGCCATTGGTTGATCGCGCCAAAGTCGTTGCTGGCATCGGGAACAATGTCGCGGATTGCCATGTAGGTGTTTCCTTTTTGGGCGAAGGAGGGACGGCTGTTATCCGTGTTGCTGGCATCGTTGACGGTGAGGGGCGTATAGGGATCGGAGAGTTGGCCTTCGATATTGTCGAAGTAGTAAAGGGCTACGGCTGTTTTCCATTTCAGGTCTTCGCCGATTTTCCACTCGAAGCCAGCCTGTCCACCGAAGAGGTATTTGTCGTAGCTGGCGAATTTTGCTGGCTGGTTGGAGGAGAAGTTGAAGTCGGTGTTGTAAACAACGAACGCGCCGCCAGTGCCGAAGAGGGCGAAGTTTTCTGTGATGTTGGCCTTGGTGGTGAGGGCGGCACCGTCGAAGCCGAGGTCGTCATCCCAGGTCAGGCGGGTGCTGAAGAACGGGTTTTCGAAACGGCCGGCCCATGCGGTGGTCTTGATGGCCTCGGTGACATTGAAATCGTAGCGCATGAAGGCGCGGTCGAGCCAGATGGCGTATTTGCTGAAGTTGCCGCCTTGACCTTGGGTGGCGGAGTTGGCAACGCCCATGCCTTGGTTGGTGGAGACGGGCGAGTTGTTGCTGCCGGTGGCCACGCGGAAGCCGGAGGAGAAGTTTTCGCTCATGGCGAAGTCCATGCCGAAGCGGGCGCGGAGGAGATACTGGTTGCGGTTCTGGTCAACATTCAGCTGGGGTGCGAACTGGGTGCCGGTGGTATCGAAGGGAGCGCCGGTGTTGATGGCATTGAAATTCGGGAAGGCGCCCGAGGCATCGTTGCCGGTCGGGAAGAAGGTGCCGGCGTAACGCACGCGGAGGTCGTAAGCGGCTTTTCCATTTTCAACCCACTTCGGGAGGCGCAGTGCGGCGTTGATTTCTCGAGGTGTGCGGTTGGTGGCGAGTTCGAGTTTGATCTCTTCTTTGATTTGATCTTTGACTGGCTGGGGAATGTGGGTCACGCGGATGTCATCTGGAGAGGAAGGTGGGAGATCTGAACCTGCGGGAGCGGATGTGGCGACGACCTGAACGGCGGCTGCTTGAGCGATGGCTACCATGTCGGTCTGGCTCTGAGCGCGGACGGCCTCGGCTTCGGCCTCGGCTTGGCGAATCATTTCAGTGGCTTCCTCTTGGGTGAGGATACCGCGTTTCACGAGCTTTTGGATCAGGTTGATGGTTACATTGCCCGTCGGCGTGGTTGGAGTCGAGGGAAGTGGGGATTCGACAACGGGAAGTGGCGCGGCGTTCGATGGGGATTCCTGAACTGGAGCCTTAATTGGCTTGAGATCGGGTGTCCCGGATGGGGGCGGCTCTGCAGTGGGGGCTGGCGCTGGGGGAAGTGGGGCGTCGGTGATGGGTTGAACGATGGGCGCTGGAGTGGCAGCGGGTGTGGCGGGAACGACATCGACTGGTCCCGATAAGGAAAGGGCTACTGTTTGTTCTGCTGCCGGGGCTGGGTCGGATTTTGGTGCCGGATTGCTTTCTGGCGCGGGCTCAGGTGTCGGACTGGTCGGTGCGGGATTGGCTGACTGGGCTGAAGAACTCTGAGGTTTTTTGTAGAGGGAATTCCATTGGCTGGGATCGGAATTCGTATTTTGAGCGTATTCGACGACGGTTCGTTTTGTATCGGGTTCGCTCGTGGAGTAATCCTGTGCGCGGAGCGGAATGGTAATAGCCAGCAGGGTGGCTACGGATAAATGGCTAAGGGTGTTGGGAAGGCTCATGGGATCAGTTGGGTCGAGTGGCTTTCAGTCGCATGACGATAGGCATCGGCATGCCTTCCGGTGGGGGAGCCTGCATTTGCAGACCGGTGAGAATTTCGTTGCGGAGGGCGGCGTCGGTGGCGGGGTCGCCTGAGGAACCAGAGATGGTGGCGCGGGTCACGCGACCGGTGGCGTCGAGCCAGATGCGGGCGGTGACATTGAGGGCGGCGGCTTTGGTTTTTTTGTGGTTGCGGAGGGCCTGAACGACCGAGCCTTGGACTTGCGAGGCATAGCCGCCGAATTTCGAGCCTTTTCCGCCTTTTCCTGTGCCGGTGCCTCCAATCATGCCGCTGCCGCCGCCTTTGGTGAGGCCGAAGGCGTCGGGGCCGTTGCCCTCGATGTTCGTGCCCATGGGGGCGGGTTCGGGCTCGGCTTGGGGTTCGGGTTCGGAGACCTCCTCGGGTGTGAATTTTTCCTCCTTCACCGTGTCGGGCTCGGGCGGTTGCTCCTTCGGTGGCGGAGGTGGTGGCGGCGGGGGAGGTGGTGGCGGAGGAGGCGGCAGGGAAATCATGACCGGGCCGGAGGATTTTTTCTTCGGGGCCGATTTCGGTGCGCCAATGAAATAAACGCCCAACGCGACGATGAGGACACCACCAAGGATGATCTTGATTTTGTGCTTCGCAAAGAAACTCGGCTCGTCTTCTTCTTCGTCGGGCATGGTTTTGGGTTACTTGGGCGCCTGGGTGGCGAGGCCGATTTGCTTGATGTCGAGGCGTCCCAGCACATCGAGGACTTCCATGACCATCATGTATTGCGTGGCGCGGTCGCCACGGACAACGACGGGGAACTCGGGGACCTTGGATTTGTGCTCGCTGAGCTTGGCTTCGAGTTCGGGTATGGTCACCGGCACGGTGTCGAGGAAGAGCTTGCCCTCGTTGTTGATGGTGATGGATTTTCCCTTGGGTCCGCCGAGAGCCGGGGCCTTGCTGCCTTTCGGGAGATCGATTTTCACTCCCTGGACTCCGGCTGTGGTCATGATGATAAAAATCAACAAAAGCACGAGGTAGAGATCTACCATCGGGGTCACATTGATGTCGTCGTAGGATTTGTCGTCGCCAGCGTCCATGGTGGGTTATTTGTGTTTGATGAGGTTGTCCATGATGGCAGCGTTCTCATCGCCCTTGGTCTCCTCAATGCGTGCGGCCTCCTCCGGGGTGCGGATTTGGCGGATCGGGACGGTAAGGCCGGAATCTCCCGGGGTGGGGTAGAATTCTGCGACCTTGGCGACGAACTCGTCGATGAAGACCTGCATCGCGGAAACGGTGTTTTTGATGCTGGTATTCAGGAAGCTATACATGAACAGCGCCGGGATCGCGACGAGGAGACCCACAGTCGTGGCGAGGAGCGCACTGGCGATACCGGGGGCAATCGAGTTCACATCCACCTCGCCAGATTTTGCGATGATGGCGAAGGTGATCATAACGCCAACGACAGTTCCGAGCAGGCCGACATAGGGGCCGCCGGCGATGCTGGTGGTGAGATAAACAAGGCCGTTGCCCAGACGGTGTTGTTCGTGCACGAGGGCGGCATCCAAGGAAGCGCGGATGGCTTGGATCGAGCGGGCGGAGAGACCTTGCCCTTTGTTTTTGCCAAAGCCGAGGCGGTGGCGGATTTCCTCCGAGCCGACATGGTAGATGTGGTAGAGGGGCGAGTCGGCGAGGAGGGTGAGACCTTTTTTGCCAATCTTGCCGCCGAAAGTTTTTGAGGATTCGGGGTTGTCGAGATCCATCGCCGTGAGGTCGGTGGCGACATCTTTCCAGAGGCGCTGGAATTCATCGTTGCCTTTTTTGATTTTGCCGAGATTGACAAATTTGACGAAAGCAACGGTCCAGCCAGCTGCCATCATGATCACGCAGACTCCGATGGCGATCCAGCCGTCGAACATCATGTTCTTGGCGATGTCCCCGAAGAGCATGACATGCTCCATGGCTCCTCCATGTCCGCCGCTGGCTCCACCTTCACCCTCGCCGTGGGCGATGAGCTTGGTGCTGGCGTCGTTGCCGGCTTGGCCGGTGTAGGCGAGTTGCACCCAGCCAGCAGGACGGGCGGTTTTCGAGAGGCTGAACTCGTCAATTTCGCCAATGAGGCCGTTTTTGCCATCCGCATCGGCGCCGAGTGTCGCGTCGCCCACGATGGCGGGGAGACCTGCCGCAACGGAGGAATATTCCTTGCCGTTCACATAAAGGCGAGTGGTTGAACCATCCGAGACCGCGGTGATGTGAGTCCAAACATTGGGCGCAACGGGGTCGGCGGGTGTTGATTTGGAAGTGCCCGAGGCGGACTTGATGACAACGACGGGCGCTCCGGATTGGAAAACAATCTGGAAGCGGGCGGAGTCATCGCCCCAATCGAAGAGGACGCCTTTTTCGTTGAGGGTGGATTGTTTCAACCAAGCTGAGAGGGTGAATGGCTGGGCTGGGTTGGCACGGAGGGTTTCGGAGCCGGGAATCTTGGTAGCGGTATTGCCGAGGAGGCGCATGCCGGGGCCGATGAGGGCGCCTTCGGAGAGCGTCCCGCCGGATGTCGCGTTGTTGGCGTTTTTTGTGGCGTCCTTCGGTGTCGCGGCGGTGAAGTTGAAGGCGAGGATAGTGTCGGCATCGTAGGCTGCGAGCGGGTCGGCGGCTTGTTCGGCGGTGATCTCCGCGTTGCCGCTGTAGAGCCAGATTTTGGTTTGGGCGCCGGGCTTGATGTCGGGGACTTTGACCCACACGAAGCCTTCGTTCATCAGGGCGTCCCATTTTTCCACACGGGAATCGAGCGGCGTCTTGTCATCCTCGGTCACGAAGCGGATGTCGGTGCCGTCTTCTTTGGCGGTAGAGAAATCGAAGTTTCCTTGGTGGAGACGCAATAGGATCGTGGCGGTGCCGACTGGGTCGGTGATTTCGAATCCCGTCTTGCTGGTATCGATGGTGATGGATTTGCGCGCAGTCCAATCTTTGTTCCACCAGGCGTGGGAGTTCGCTGTGACGGAAACAAGGGCCGTGGCGGCGAGAAGGGCTGTTCGGATGAATGCGGTTGTTTTCATATCTTGCGGTTAAAGTTCTGCGGAGATGCTGAAGGAAAAGAGTGGTTGGTAGGCTTCCGAGGGAGATTGGGTGACTTGTGGGATACCGATAAAGAAGTCGCCATTGATGTGGTCCACTAGGCGAATACTAGTGCCGACGCCGTAGCTCCAGAGGTTGAAGGTCGAGGTCTGCTCGGGGAGAGGATCGTTGAGCATGGCGTAGCCGGCGTCGATGAAGACGAAGAAGCGCCACTCGTTACCCTTCGGGAGCCAACCGAGGAGCGATGGTGTGCGGAATTCCAGCGTGCCCGCGATGGCATTGTCGCCCGTGACGACGGATTCGAGGTAACCGCGCACGGTGGATTGCCCGCCGAGGCTGTATTGCTCCGTGTCCACGAGAGGATTCGCCGTTGCTTGACCCTGCACCTCGCCGAAGAGTTGGAAATCCCATGGGAGCTTCTGCGTGTGGGCCAGATTGCCGCGCAGGTAGAAAAAGTTCGCATTCGCATTGTAGCGGCGGTTGTCGAAATCAATCGCCTCCTGCGTGCCTGTTCCGCGGAAGGAAAAGGTCACGCCGGCACCGAATTCGGTCTCGTAGTGTTTGCCGATCGAGCTGGCGTTGTAATTGATCGAGAATGGCCAGTAGGTGAGGGGACTGGAAACCGTCTGGTTGCCCACAACGAGGTCCTGAGCGAAGTCCTTGTAGTCGATGCCCATACTGGCCGAGTGGTAGAAACCGGTCTTGGCGGGGAGGTTGAAAAGGAAGCGCCCGCCGTAGATTTCTCCGTTTCCGAGCGAGTCGGTGCCGCCGAGTGTCGAGACCTCGCTGTTCTGGCGCGTAGCTTGAAGCATGAGCGCGACCCAGTCGATGGATGGCGTGCGGGCGATGTAGTAACCAGAAAAAATGAGGGCGTCGCTCGGGCGCTGCGGGGCGATCTGGAATCCCGCGCCGATCGTGTGGCCCATCTGCCACAAATTGTCGTAGCGCACCGAAGCGTCGAGGCGCAGGGGGGTCGTGTTCGCGCTGTAGCGGTTGTTCAGCTCCACGCTGCCGTGCAGAGGGAATTTGTCCTTCACAGTCAGCTCCACATCGACCGTTCCCGGTGTTTTTCCAACGGCCAGTGAGGGAGTGACTTGAAGGTCGGCTGTTTGGTTGAGGGCGATGATGTCGCGCTGCACATCGTTGAAATTCGGCACGCTGCCTTCCGCGAGCGCCGGCGACATTTTTTTGATCCTCTCGATGTCGAAAAACCGAGAACCCTTCACGCGCAAGCGGCCGACGGTCGCCTCGGTGACCTGCAACACAATGACGCCGGTATTCACCCCTTGGGGCGGCACAGAGACGGAAACGGTCTGGTAGCCTTCGTCGTGGTAGGCCTTCTCCAGCGAGGCGCGGGCGTTTTCCACATCCTCCGGCGTGCGGCCCGGGCCGGTGTGGCTGTAAAGCGCCTTATCCACCGCTCCGGTTGGAAGTGTCTTGGCGCCCACCACGCGGAATTCGCGGATGGAAAAGGTCTGCGGAGGCTCGGGATCCACGACTGGCGGCGGTTCCTCATCGAGCAAATGATTCGCGTCCTGCGCGGCTAGGCGGCCGGACAGGGCGACAGAGACTCCCAAAACCAAGTGAAGGATCAGGCGTCTGAAGCGGATGGTGTGAGAACTCCGAATCATTGAGAGCGACAGGACAGCAGTCTACCCTGCAGCCAGCAACGGAAGTATTGTTACGATCCTGTCACAAAAAATTCGAGCTTGATTTTCAGTCACAGGAGCAATCGAAAAAACGGAAGTCTTCGGGAGACATGAAACAGGCGGGAGCGCTGCCCCCGCCTGTTCCTGTTGCACTGATTCTCACACCAAGTGCACCCTTCTGAATCTTGGCTCCCGGTGTATTGCGCAACGGGATTCATGTTACGAATTCGTAACCTTGGGGCGGGCGCGACTGGTATTTCTACCTCGTCTTGCTACGCTCAGATCGTGGCCAGAATGCCATTGAATGTGGCACTCGGGCGCATGGCGATGGAGGCCTTGGCGTCATCCGGCATGTAGTAGCCGCCGACATCGATCGCGCTGCCTTGGACGGCGGCGAGTTCGCTGACGATTTGTGCCTCGTTCGCGGTGAGCGCTTCGGCGACGGGAGTGAAGATTTTTTTCAACTCAGCGTCCTGGTTTTGAGCGGCGAGTGCCTGTGCCCAGTAGAGCGCGATGTAGAAGTGGCTGCCCCGGTTGTCGAGTCCGCCGACCTTGCGGGCTGGGGATTTGTCGTGCTCGAGGAGTTGGCCAGTCGCGGCGTCGAGGGTGTCGGCAAGGACTTTGGCTCTGGCGTGGGATTGCGTGTCGGCCAGATGCTCAAACGAGGCGGCAATGGCAAAAAATTCACCGAGCGAGTCCCAGCGGAGGTAATTCTCCTCGAGGAATTGCTGCACATGCTTCGGAGCCGATCCACCGGCGCCTGTCTCGAAGAGTCCGCCGCCGTTCATGAGCGGGACGATGGAGAGCATCTTGGCGCTCGTGCCGACTTCCAGAATCGGGAAGAGGTCGGTGAGGTAGTCGCGCAGGACATTGCCGGTCACGGAGATGGTGTCCTCGCCTATGACAATGCGCTCGAGGCTGAATTGGCAGGCCTCGGCAGGCGGGAGGATGCGGATGTCGAGTCCTGCGGTGTCGTGGTCGGCGAGATATTTCTCCACCTTGGCAATGAGTTGGGCATCGTGGGCGCGCTTGGCGTCGAGCCAGAAAATGGCTGGGGAGCCAGTGGCGCGTGCGCGGCGCACGGCGAGTTTCACCCAGTCACGGATGGCGGCATCCTTCGTTTGGCAGGCGCGCCAGATGTCTCCTGACTCCACGCTGTGTTCGATGAGCGTTTTGCCGTCGGCATCCGTGATGCGCACAATGCCGTCAGCTGCGATTTCAAAAGTCTTGTTGTGGGATCCGTATTCTTCAGCGGCTTGGGCCATGAGGCCAACATTCGGCACGGAGCCCATTGTCTTGGGATCGAGCGCGCCGTTTTTGCGGCAGAACGAGATCACGGTTTCATACACCGAGGCGTAGCAACTGTCGGGAATGACGGCGAGCGTGTCCTGCGTTTTACCCTCGGCGTTCCACATCTTGCCTCCTTCGCGGATCATAGCTGGCATGGAGGCGTCGACGATGACATCGCTCGGCACATGCAGGTTGGTAATGCCTTTGTCCGAGTTCACCATGGCCAGAGCAGGGCGCGCGGCGAGGGTGGCTTTGAGGTCTGCTTCGATCGCGGCCTTCTCATCGGCGGGGAGCTTTTGAATCTTGGTCGCGAGGTCGCCGAGGCCGTTGTTGAAATCAACACCCAGCTTGGCCAGCGCGGTGGCGTGTTTTTTCAGGAAATCGCCGAGGAAAACCTTCACCACATGACCGAAGAGAATCGGGTCTGAAACCTTCATCATCGTGGCTTTGAGGTGGAGCGAGAAAAGCACGCCGAGATCCTGCGCGGTGGCGATCTGTGTCGCGAGGAAGGCCTCGAGCGCCTTGCGGTTCATGAAGGTCGCGTCAAGAACCTCGCCAGCTTGGAGTTTGAGGCCGTCTTTGAGCACGACGGGCGCTCCTCCGTTTGGCAGGAACTCAATCTTTGCCGTGGTGGCTGCAGGCAGGGTTACGGATTTTTCATTTGAGAAAAAGTCGTTCGCTCCCATTGTGGCAACGCGTGTCTTGGAGTCCTGCGACCAGGCGCCCATCTTGTGCGGGTGCTTGCGGGCGTAGTCTTTTACAGCCTTGGGGGCGCGGCGGTCGGAATTGCCTTCGCGGAGGACAGGATTCACCGCGCTGCCTTTGACCTTGTCGTAGCGGGCCTTGATGTCCTTCTCGTCGTCATTTGCTGGAACCTCGGGGTAATCCGGCAGGGCGAAGCCGCGTTTTTGGAGTTCGGCAATGGCGGCCTTCAGCTGCGGGATTGATGCGCTGATGTTTGGCAGCTTGATGATATTTGCTTCGGGTTGGAGTGTGAGTGCGCCGAGTTCGGCAAGGGCGTCCGCCGTTTTTTGCTCTGCTGGCAACCGGTCTGCAAACACAGCCAAGATGCGGCCAGCGAGCGAAATATCCCGCATTTCCACTCCGATGCCCGCATGTTTGGTAAAGGCCTCGATAATCGGCAGCAGGGAATAAGTGGCGAGCAGAGGGGCCTCGTCGGTCTTCGTGTAGATGATGGTCGGTTGGGTAGGCATAAGAGAAAGGGTGATTATTAAAGGCTTTTTGCGCGGCTGGTCAAAGCAAAGGATGTGCGTCAGGCCGCCGGCGCAAGGGCCGAGCGCAGTTTCGAGCCGGCGAGGTCAAGCAGGATGACCGCTATGAGGATGCATGCCAGCACGGCGGCGAATTTGTCCCATTGATAGAATTCCTGATAGGTGTGCAGCCATGTGCCGATGCCGCCCGCGCCGACATAGCCGATGATCGCGGCGGAGCGGATGTTGTATTCCAGCATCCAGAGGGTGTGGCTCCAGATGAGTGGGCGGGCGTGCGGCCAGATGCCGTATTGGAAAGCCTGAACGCGACTGGCGCCCGAGGCTCGGAGGGCATTGCCCACAGCGGGATCGGCGCTTTCGAAAGCGTCGCTGAAAAATTTCCCCAAGTAGCCGAGCGAGTAAATGGCGAGGGCCGCGACACCCGCTCCGGCATTCGCTCCCAAGACGGCGACAGTGATAAGCGCCCATACGAGACCGGGGATGGCGCGGATGATGTTGAGTAAAAACCGGGTGGCAGCGACAAGGGCTCGCGGAGCGATGGTCTTCGAGGCTGCGGCTGCGAGCGGGATGCCAATGAGAGAGGCTGCGAGCGTGGAGAGAACAGCGATTTGAAATGTTTCCCAAAGCGACGGGAGGATTTGGGGGAGAATGGAAAAATCCGGAGGCCAGAAGCGCGAGAGAAAACGGCTGAGGTTCGCGGCGTAGTCGAGGTCGCGACCGGAAGGTTTCAGCACGGGCAACGAGAAAAGTGCCGCGAGGAGAAGTAGCAAAAACGCCACGCGGGGGGCGTCGAGCTTTGGTCTCAAGACTTGCCTCCTGCGGAGTAGTCCCACCCTCCACCGCCACGCAGGCGTAGCGTGGCGTCTGAAAATTCGTCGGAGAGGGCCTTGTCATGGAGGGCGCAGAGCACGGTGCAACCGGAGCTGGCGCATTCCTCCTTGAGCAGGCCGAGAACTTGGCGGGCGAGTTGGGGATCCAGACTCGAAACGGGTTCATCAGCGAGGACACACTCGGGTTTGCTGATCAAGGCACGCGCGACGGCAACGCGCTGGCGCTCCCCACCGGATATGTGGGCGACCGTTTTTTGTGCGAGGTGGCCGATGCCGAGTTTTTCGAGAAGTTCCATGGCGCAGCGCCGGTCCGAGCGGGCAAATCCGAAGATTGTGCGCCAAGTCGAACGCTGCCCAAGGAGGCCGCAGAGGACATTTGTCTCGGCGGTGGCATTTGGCGTGAGGCGGAGGTGTTGAAAAACGAGGCCCAGCCGCCTGCAGAATCCCTTTGGCGAGTGTTCACCGTTTTCCTGGCAACTGTAGGTGACTTGTCCGGATGCCGGCTCAAGCATTCCGGCGAGGCAGGAAAGGAGGCTGGTCTTGCCGGCGCCGGATCCTCCCTCGATCGAAACGAAGGTGCCCCGCTCTACATTGAGATCGAGACCGTGGAGCAGCGAATGGCCTTCCCGCTCCACGGCGAGATTTTTAATCCGAAGATGAGGCGTCGCTGTTTTCATTCTACTGGGTGGAGTCTTTGGCAAAGGCGAGGGCGTCCTCCACGGATTGGATGTGGGTTTTTGCATCGGCCTCGACAAGTTTCGAAGAGAAAACGGTGTCGCGGAGAGTGGGATTTTTTTCCGAGAAATCCAGCAGGGCCTTGCGAAGTTCCTGACAGGCCTCAGGGCTGAGGCGGGACGCGGCGGCAATGACATGGGTCGGAACCGGGCCCTGCTTTGCGAGGATGCGGAGGCGGGATTTCTGCTCCGGCGTGAGATGCTTGTCCTTGTCGAAAACATAGTCACTCACTGCGGCGGCCTCGGCCTCACCTGCGAGCACACGCTCGACGGCGCTCATGTAGCCGGTTCCGAACCAGACATTCCCTTCGCCGAAAAATTCCGAGGGGCTTTTTGCGATGAGATTTTGTTTTTTCAAATCCAAAAGGGGAACGAGATATCCGGAAGTGCTGGTGCGGTTGGCAAAAGCGACGGGTTTTCCGCGCAGGTCGGCGATCCGCTCGAAGGGGCGCTCCTTCAAGCACAGCCAGACGCTTTCGTAATACTTTCTGCCGTCAATTTCTCCCACCAACAACAAGCCCGCCGCGCCTGCCTTGCGGGCGTTCACCATGTCGGTGGCACTCAAATAGCCCAAGTCGATGGAGCCATTGGAGAGCCCTTCGATGATCACCGCTGCCGAGAGGGGAACGATGACTTTCACCGGGCGTCCGAGCGAGGTGCCAAGGGCCTTCGCAAGAGCCTCGCGTTCGGCGAGCATTTTGTCCGGATCCTTGTCGGGCTTGAGGGCCACAACGATCTCGTCGGGCATTTCGGTCGCCGAAACAACAGGCGCACCCCAGCACAACGAAAGCACGATCAAAAACCGCCAAAAGCTAAGGTTCATAAACAATCTCATTAGTTATTGAGATCGCATCTCAATCGCAATTTGCCAAGAGAATCTCTTTCGACCCGTCGGAGCGCCGCACGCAAAAAATCAGCTGATTTTGTCGATGAGGTAGTTTTTGAGGTCGGAGATGGCGATGCGTTCCTGGGTCATTGAGTCGCGGTGGCGTAGGGTGACGGTATTTTCCTTTTCAGGGCCGTTTTCGCCGATGGTGTCGAAGTCAATCGTGATGCAGAAGGGTGTGCCGGCCTCGTCTTGGCGGCGGTAGCGGCGTCCGATGGCGCCGGCTTCGTCGTAGAAGACATTCATAATCGGGCGGAGCGAGGCGGCGACCTCCTTGGCCTTTTCCACGAGGACGGGTTTGTTTTTCAGAAGCGGGAAGATGCCGCATTTGATCGGGGCCATGCGGGGATGGAAACGCAGCACGGTGCGTGTCTCGGAGTTTCCTTTTTCATCGGTGACGGTTTCTTCGTCGAAGGCCTCGCAGATGAGTGCGAGTGTGGTGCGGTCGACCCCGGCGCTCGGCTCCACGACATGCGGGACAAAGCGTTCCTTGGTAGCCTCGTCAAAGTAGTCGAGCGGCTTGCCGGAGTGTTCGATGTGTTTTCCGAGATCGTAGTCGGTGCGGTAGGCGATGCCCTCGAGTTCGCTCACGCCGAAGGGGAACTCGTATTCAAGGTCGTATGTTTTCTTCGAGTAGAACGCGCGCTCGCCGTCAGGGATGTCGTTGATGTGGATCTTCGAGCGGGGAATGCCGATGTCCTCGTAGAATTTGAGGCGTTGTTCGAGCCAGTAGTCGGTGAGTTGCATGCCGTCCTCGGGGCGGCAGAAATACTCGATCTCCATCTGCTCGAATTCGCGAGAGCGGAAGATGTAGTTGCGCGGGTTGATCTCGTTACGAAAGGCTTTTCCAATCTGCGCGATGCCGAAGGGCAGCTTCTGGCGCGAGGTGTCGAGGACATTGCGGAAGTTTACAAAGATCGCCTGCGCGGTCTCGGGACGCAGATAAACGAGGTTGTCGTCGCTCTCAAGCGGTCCGGCATGGGATTTGAACATGAGGTTAAAATCGCGCGGTTCGGTGAGGTCGCGACTGCCGCATTGAGGACAGTATTTCTGACCATCTTTTTCGGGCAACTGGTCGGCGCGGTTGCGGGATTTGCAGACTCTGCAGTCCACCATCGGGTCGCTGAATGTCTCTTCGTGTCCCGAGGCCTTCCAGACGGCGCGGTTCATGATGATCGATCCGTCCATTCCCTCCATGTCATCGCGCTCGCGCACATTGCGCCGCCACCAGAAGTCCTTGAGGTTTTTCTTCAGTTCCGCACCCAGTGGACCGTAGTCCCAGAAGCCGTTCAGGCCGCCGTAGATTTCGGAGGATTGGAAAATGAACCCGCGTCGCTTGCAGAGGCTGACGATTTTTTCCATTCGGGTGGCAGAAGCATCTTTGGACATAGGCGCAGAATGAAACCCGAGTCACGCAGTGGCGTCAACGCGGCAGTCGATGCGGAATTTTTTTGCGAGTGATGGAATTTTGCGCATCACGCGTCTTGCGCCGTGTGCATTTCAGTTTATCGTGATGGTCATGTTTGAGCTGACGCGCCGCGAGCAGACGCTGGTTGTGGGCTTTGTGTTCATTCTGGTGCTGGGCCTCGGTGTCCGGCACTGGAGGGAGTCGCACCCTGACAACGCAGCCATCGCCGCCGAGGCTCCGAAGACCAACTAATGCAGAACACAGGATTTCAAGAAGCCGTCGAAACGGTCTGCCAAGAAGACCGTCGTTACCACCCCGAAGCCTATGCCTTCCTCCGCGACTCGCTCGAGGCCACGATCAAGCGCCGCAAGAAGTCAAAAAAGGAGCCCGGCCCCCATGTCGGTGCTGCCGAGTTGCTCGATGGCTTTCGCTTTCACGCCCTCGCAGAGTTCGGTCCCATGGCGCTCATGGTTTTGAATTATTGGGGAGTCACCGCCACGGCGGATGTCGGGCAGATGGTCTTCAATCTCGTTCAAGCCGGCATCTTCGGGAAGACCGATGAGGACACGGCGGAGAGCTTCCTGGATATCTTCGATTTCCGTGAAGCCTTTGTCGCTCCCTTCCGTCCACTAGCCGATTCTTTGAACGGCGAGCCCCCATTGCAGGTCGGAAGCCTCCTATGAAATCCCGTCTCCTCACCACTGCCATGGCAGTTGCCTTTTCCCTTATGCCCGACCACACCCAAGCCAAAACCTCCGACAGCATCACGGTTCCCGAATCCAAAGCTCAGGTCTTCTCTTACGAAAACGGCCTCACGCTCATCGTCGAGGAGGATCGCAGCGCACCGGTGGCCAGCGTGCAGGCTTGGTGCGGCACGGGCAGTATCCACGAGGGTGAAAAGATGGGCGCCGGCCTCTCGCACATCCTTGAGCACATGCTTTTCAAGGGCACCGAAAAACGCCCGCCAGGCGAGATCGCCAAGCAGGTTCAAAACCGCGGCGGCTACATCAATGCCTACACTTCCTTTGATCGCACGGTGTATTGGATCGATGTTCCAAAAGAAGGCGCATCGGATGCCGTAGCCATCCTCGCTGATGCCATGCAAAACGCCACGCTGCCCGAAGAGGAATACACCAAAGAGCAAGAAGTCATCCGTCGCGAATTCGCTATGGGCTTCGATGACCCCGGCCGCCAAAGCTCCCAGCTCATGCTCGACACGGTTTTTACCACCAGCCCGTTCCGGCATCCAGTAATCGGCTACCTCGATGTCTACAACAAGCTCACTCGCGAGGATGTTCTGAACTACTACAAATCCCGCTATGTCCCGAACAATCTGACTTTCGTTGTGGTGGGAGATGTCGATGCCGCTGCGATCCACAAGGAACTCGGCGAGCTTTTTGAATCCGCTCCCCGCAAGGCTCTCGAGCCCCTCTATGTGGCCACCGAGCCGCCTCAAATGGGCCGCCGCGAGATTCACGAGGAGTTCCCCACCGAGTTGTCGCGTCTTTCCATGTCTTGGCGTGTGCCCGGCGTGACGAATCCCGATACGCCTGCATTGGAAATTCTCGGCGAAATCCTCGGCTCCGGTGCGAGTTCGCGCCTGAACCGTGAAGTCCGAGAGCGAAAACAAATCGCCCACAGCGCCGGTGCCGGCATGTTTTCACTCCAGTCCGAAGGCGTCTTTCTCATGCAGGCAGTGACAGATCCCGACAAGCGTGAGGCAGCCGAGAAGGAATCCCTCGCCATCCTCGAGAACCTCAAAAAGAACGGCGTCACCGAGCTGGAACTCGACCGCGCCCGCCGCTCGCTGCTCTCCTCGCAGTTGCACGGCCTCACCACGGCGCGTGGCAAAGCCTCGGACCTCGGTTCGAACTGGATGCTTACCCGTAACCTGAATTTCACCCGCCACTATTTGGATCAGATTTCTAAAGTCACCGCTGCCGATGTTCAGCGCGTCGCCCGCGAATACCTCCGCGACGAGGCGCTCAATGTGACCTCCCTCAACCCGCCCGTTACCAAGGCTGACGCTGCAGAAGTTGCCGAAAACAAAGCCGGTGAAATCAAAAAATTCACCCTCTCAAACGGCCTGCGCCTCCTCGTGCGTGAAGACTCCCGCATCCCGCTCGTGGCCATAAGCGCCGTCTTCCGTGGTGGCCTCCTCGCCGAGACGAAGGAAACAAACGGCATCACCCGCCTCTACTCCCGCACGATCCTCAAGGGCACAAAAACCCGCAGCGCCGAGCAACTCGCCGACGATATCGAAGGCGTGGGTGGCAGCATCGGGTCGGACAGCGGTAACAATTCCTTCACCGTGTCGGTGGATGTCATGCGGCCGGAGCTCAAACTCGGCGTCGATATCTTGGCCGATGTGCTTTTGAATCCCACTTTCCCCGAGCGCGAGGTCGAGTTGGAAAGACGCACGCAGATTGCTGGCATCAAGGCCGACGAGGAGCAGGTCACCTCGGTGGCCCGCAATCTCGTTCGGGAAAATCTCTTCGGTTCGCATCCCTACGCCCTTCGCAATCTCGGTTCGCCGGATTCCGTCTCCGGCATCAGTGCCACGCAACTCCGCGAGTTCCACAAAAAATTCGCCTGCGCTGCAAATGGCGTCATCTCCGTCTTCGGCGATGTGAAGGCTGAAGAGGTCGTAAAACTCTTCGAAAAATCCTTCGCCTCGATGCCTAAAGGCGCGCTGGCCTTTGAGAATGTCGAAAAGCCCGTTCCCGTGGCAGGCCTGGCTCCCGCCACCGCACATCTCGACAAGAAACAGGCTGTCCTCATGCTCGGCTTCCAAGGCGCCTCGGTGCAGGACTCCGACCGCATCGCGCTCGAGTTGATCAGCGAGGCCTCCAGCGATCTTGGCTCGCGTTTCTTCAATCGCATCCGTGAGCAAATGGGCCTCGCCTACTTCGTCGGAGCCGCCCAGTTCTGCGGTCTCGCGCCCGGCGCCTTTCTCTTCTACCTCGGCACCGATCCGCAAAAGATCGAGCCCGTCACCAAGGAAATGCGCTCCGAGATTCAGGACCTGGCCACAAACGGTCTCACCGGAGAGGAACTCACCCGCGCCCGCGCCAAGCTCCTCGGCGGGGAGGCGATTCGCAACCAAAGCAACAGCGCTTTCGGAGCCGCCGTGGCCGTCGATGAACTCATGGGCCTCGGCGTCGATGCCCACAAACGCCGCAAAGAGGAGATCGAAAAAATCACCCTCGACGACACGCGCCGCGTCGCCGCAAAGTATTTCCACTCCGATTCCCGAGTTGAAGCCACCGTGCTTCCTCCCGACAAAAAAACATCCACCAACTAAAAAAACTATGCCCGAAGTCCAATCCGCCACCCACTCCGGTGAAATGACCCAGCGTTTCATCGAACTCGTTATGATGCAGGCCCAGCAGGCCGCAATGTTTCTAGGCCATGTGCCGAATCCCCAAACCGGCCAGCCCGAAGTGAACCTCGAGTTCGCCCGCATGTTCATCGACCAAATCGAAATGCTTCAGGAAAAAACCCGTGGCAACTTGAGCAACGAAGAGACCCAGATGCTCACCAGCGTCCTCTCCGACCTGCGCCTCGCCTTCCTCCAAGCCTCCAAAAATCCCACCCCCGCAGCGAGTCAACCCGCCGCGTCGGCCGTCGAGTCAGCGCCCGCACAAGCAACTGCGGCAGCGGAGCCCGAATCCGAGTCGCGCAAGCGTTTCAGCAAAAGCTACGGATCGTAATTGATCATTCCCTCGCTTCTTGCCCCAAATCCCAAACCTAAAAAACAACACCCATGCCATACTTCCCTGAAGTCCCAAAAATCGCCTACGAAGGCCCGAAGTCGAAAAATCCCTTCGCCTTTAAACACTATAATCCCGATGAACTCGTCGAGGGCAAATCCATGCGCGAGCACCTGCGTTTCGCAGCCGCTTACTGGCATGTCATGCGCAATCCTCTTGCTGATCCCTTCGGCGGCGGCACGGCCTTGATGCCGTGGGATGACGGGACGAACTCCGTCGCCAACGCCCAGAAGCGCGTGCGTGTGTTTTTTGAATTCCTCGAAAAAATCGACATCGATTTCTACTGCTTCCACGACCGCGATGTCGCGCCCGAGTGCGACACGCTCGCCGAGTCCCACGCCGCCTTGGATGCCGTGGCCGGAACCCTCGCCGAGGAGCAGCAGCGCACCGGCAAGAAGCTCCTCTGGGGCACGGCCTGCCTGTTTGCGCATCCGCGTTTCGCCCAAGGTGGAGCCACCACACCGAGCCTGCCCGTCTTTGCCCATGCCGCAGCCCAGGTGAAAAAAGCCATCTCCGTCACCAAGGAACTCGGCGGCGGCGGCTATGTTTTCTGGGGTGGTCGCGAAGGCTACTCGTCGCTTTGGAACACCGACATGAAGCACGAACTCGACCAACTCGCCGCGTTCCTGCACATGGCGGTCGCTTGGAAGAAAGAAATCGGCTTCACCGGAAAATTCTGGATCGAGCCGAAACCCCGCGAACCCTCGACCCACCAATACGACTCGGATTCCGCCGCCTGTTTCAACTTCCTACGCGAATACGGCCTCTTCGACGAATTCGAACTCAACATTGAAACCAACCATGCCACGCTCGCCGGCCACACGATGCGCCACGAACTGACCGTCGCGGCTAATGCTGGCCGCCTCGGCTCGATCGACGCCAACCGTGGCGACGAACTCATTGGCTGGGACACCGACCAGTTCCCGACCAATAT
>JBILMW010000062.1:0-13152 GCA_044375335.1 Terrimicrobiaceae bacterium
AGATGCAGTCCACATCGACTTCGGTGGCATCTTCGAGGAAACGGTCTACCAGCACAGGGCGCTCCGGGCTGGCTTCCACGGCGGTGCGGATGTAGCGCCGCAGGTCGTCTTCATCATGGACGATCTCCATGGCACGGCCACCCAGAACAAACGACGGGCGCACAAGCACGGGATATCCGATGCGGGCGGCGACATCCACCGCCTCCTGCTCATTCGTGGCCGTGCCGCCTTGGGTCTGGCGCAGACCGAGCTTATCAAGCATCGCGGAGAAGTGTTTCCGATCCTCGGCCATTTCGATACTGCGGGGCTGTGTGCCGATGATGTTGCAGCCATTGGCCTCCAAGCCTGCAGCTAGGTTCAGAGGCGTCTGTCCACCGAATTGCACGATGACGGCATCTGCCTTTTCGCGCTCATAGATATTGAGCACGTCCTCGAGAGTGAGCGGCTCGAAGTAGAGTTTGTCGCTGGTGTCGTAATCCGTCGAAACGGTCTCAGGGTTCGAGTTGACCATGATGGTTTCCCAGCCGAGTTCCTTGAGCGCAAAAGCGGCATGCACGCAGCAGTAGTCGAACTCGATGCCCTGTCCGATGCGGTTAGGGCCACCACCGAGGATGAGCACTTTCTTTTTATCGCTGGCGCGGGTTTCGTCCTCATCGCCGTAGGTCGAGTAGTAATAAGGCGTAAAGGCTTCAAACTCGGCCGCGCAGGTGTCCACGAGACGGTAGGTCGGCACGATGCCGGCAGCCTTGCGGGCCTTGCGGACTTCGGGCTCGGTGGATTTCGTAAGATGGGCGAGTTGGCGATCGGAAAAACCAAAGCGCTTGGCGCGACGGAAGTCGGCGGCTCCAAGCGGCGCAGGCAGTGCGGCGAGGCGCTTCTCCTCCTCCACGATGAGACGAATGTGCTCGAGAAACCAACGATCGATCGAAGACAGTTCGTGAACCTCTTCCACGCTGAGACCGGCGAGGAAGGCATAGCGCAGAAAAAAAACCCTCTCGGCGCGCGGAGTGCGGAGTTTTTGACGGATCGTTTCGATGTCGGGCTCGATATCCTTGCCGTCCGCTCCGTAGCCGAAGCGGCCGATTTCCAGGGAACGCAGTGCTTTCTGGAAGGATTCCTTGAATGTGCGCCCAATGGCCATGGCCTCGCCCACGCTCTTCATCTGAGTGGTGAGGGTCGGATCGGCCGTCGGGAACTTCTCAAAAGTGAAACGCGGAATCTTGGTCACGACATAGTCGATCGCCGGCTCGAAGCAGGCGGGAGTGACGCGGGTGATGTCGTTTTTCAACTCATCCAGCGTGTATCCGACAGCTAGCTTGGCGGCGATTTTGGCAATCGGGAAACCGGTCGCTTTCGATGCCAATGCGGAACTGCGCGAGACGCGGGGATTCATTTCAATGACGACCATGCGGCCATTAGCGGGATTGATGGCGAACTGAATGTTCGACCCGCCGGTTTCAACACCGATGGCACGAATGACAGCAAAGCTGGCGTCGCGCATGGCCTGATATTCTTTGTCGGTGAGCGTCTGGATCGGCGCCACCGTGATCGAGTCGCCGGTGTGCACGCCCATGGGATCAAGGTTCTCGATGGAGCAAATGACCACGCAGTTGTCAGCACGGTCGCGCATGACTTCCATCTCGAATTCTTTCCAACCAAGCAGCGATTCCTCGACGAGGACTTCGCTTACGGGCGAGAGATCGAGACCGCGGCGGCAAATTTCATCAAGCTCCTCGCGGTTGTAGGCAATGCCGCCGCCAGCGCCACCGAGGGTGAACGCGGGGCGAATGATGAGAGGAAATGTGCCGATCTCGACCCCAACGGCGCGCGCCTCTTCAAGCGTGTGGGCGACTCCCGAGCGGGCACAGTCGAGACCGATCTCGAGCATGATGTTTTTGAAAATAAGACGATCCTCGCCGCGCTTGATGGCCTCGGCATTTGCACCGATGAGCCGCGCTCCGTGACGCTCGAGGGCCCCATTCTCGACCAGCGCCATCGCCGCGTTCAGAGCGGTCTGGCCACCGAGTGTCGGCAGGACGGCATCCGGCTTTTCGCGCTCGAGGATTTTTTCAATGACCTCTGGAGTGATCGGCTCGATGTAGGTGCGCTGGGCGAACTCTGGATCGGTCATGATCGTCGCGGGATTCGAGTTCACGAGCACAACATCGTATCCCTCCTCGGCAAGCGCTTTGCAGGCTTGAACGCCCGAGTAGTCGAATTCGCAGCCTTGGCCGATCACAATAGGACCGGAACCAATGAGGAGGATTTTTTTGATCGAAGAGTCTTTCGGCATGGCGCGGGAGACTATGCGAACCCCGTCCCGCAGGGCAACGAAATGGTTCGACTAAAAATCCGCCGCGCTTCAGAACAAAAATATGGAACAACGCAAATACAGCACCGGCACCAAAGGCCGCTTGAAAAAACACAGCGACGAGTGCCGCGAGTTCATCCACTCACACTCCCCAAGCTTCAGCCTGGCCAATGAATTTATCGAATCCATCGACCCCGAGCGCGAGGACAGAGCTTGGCAGCGGTTCATGTCCCCCGAAAGCGTCCTGCCTGAACTCGAGGCTTGGCTGCAAGGCGAAGCCCCGCCGCCTCCAAAAAACACGCTTCACCCGAGCCTGCGCACGGCCTCCCAACTGGCGACGGATGGCGGATTGCCCAAGCCCGAGAAAGAGGAGTAGCGGTTTTCCCGATACCCGTGCTCGGAGAAATTCCGTCCCCCCATCGGAACAGAACGCACCCTTTTCTTGACCTCACGGGAGGGGTTCAGTAATTCCCAGCTTCTGCGTCGCCAATTTTGTGCGCCGCCGCCTATATCATGAGAATTCTCCGAAACGCCCAAAACCTCTTTATCGCCCTGTTGCTACCCCTCCTTGCGCTTGCGACCGGTCCTACAAAACTCCACGCCCAGGATCCCGCAGAATCCTCCGGCCCGATCATCAAAGAGATCGCCGTCGAAACAGTCGGCGCTCCGAGTATTTCCAAAGACCGCGTGCTGGCAAACCTCGCCACAAAGGTCGGCAAGCCCTACAGCGAGCGGACGGCCGAGCAGGATGTGCGCGCCCTTTACCAAACCGGAGGTGTTTCCAATGTGCGTCTCTTCGCGGAGCCGCTCGGCGACGGCGTGAAAGTGACCGTTCTCCTCCAAGGCCGCCCGGTCGTGGAAGAAGTCATCATCGAGGGAGCTCAGGATATCCCGCTCAACCGCGTCCGCCGCGACCTCGGAGTCAAACCAGGCGATGTCGTGAACGATGAAAAAATCGAGCAGGACCGCCAAAAAATCCTGACCCTCTATGAGGATCGGAATTACTCCGATGTGAATGTCCAATACCGCGTGGAGGAAATCCCCGGCAAAAACCGAGCCCGGGTCATTTTCGCCATTACCGAAGGCCCCAAGCTCATCGTCAAAAAAATTGTTTTCAACGGCAATGACTCGGTTCTTTCCAAAGACCTGCGAGCCGTGATGAAGACCAAACCGCTTGATCTCCTCACCTTCTTCAACAAAAGCGGACGCCTCACACCATCGCAGGTCGAAGAAGACCGCGCGGCCATCCGCACGCTCTACCAGAACAGAGGCTTTGCCGATGTGGATGTCGCCCAAATCGAAACACAACCTCTTGAAAAAGGCGGCGTGGAGTTGGTTATCAATATCACGGAGGGCACTCAATACAGGGTGAACAATATCGCCGTCGACGGCGTGAACATCGCTCCCCAAGGCGAAGTTTCCAGCCTGCTTAAAATGAATGCGGGACAGCTTTTCACCCCGAAAGGGATGAGTGATGACATCAAAGCCATGCGCGATTTCTACGGCAGTCGCGGCTATGTCGACATGACGATTGCCCCTGAGGTGTTGCCCGCCGGTCCGGGTGCAGTGAATCTCACCTACCGCTTGGATGAGGGAGTCCAGTCCTACATCAACCTTGTCAACATTCAGGGAAATACAAGGACGCAGGACCGCGTGATCCGCCGTGAGTTGGCAGTGAAGCCCGGCGAGGTTTACGACACCACGCTTGTCGATGTGAGCAAGAAACGCCTCGAGAACTTGAACTATTTCTCCAAGGTCGAAACGCAACCAACCGATACCGTCGTTCCCGGTCGCAAGGATCTGAATGTGATCGTGGAGGAAAAGCGCACCGGTTCATTCAACTTCGGCGCGGGCTTCAGCACGATCGACAGCTTGATCGGCTTTGCTGAAATCCAGCAGTCCAACTTCGATGTCACGAACTGGCCCAACTTCACCGGCGGCGGTCAGCGTTTCCGCATACGCGCCCAATACGGTCTCCTGCGCCAGGACTTCGTAGCCTCCCTCACGGAGCCTTGGTTCCTCGGCTACAAACTCTCCGCCGGCGTCGAAGCCTATTACCGCAATGCGGACTTCCTTTCGAATGTGTATGCTCAGGAAAACGCAGGCTTCGCCCTCCAGACACGCCAGCAAGTCTGGCGCGCACTCTCCGCCCGCACAGAATACCGCTTCGAACGCGTGGTGATTTACGACCTGGGCGACGACCTCTACAACGACTATTATGGTGCCGATGGTGTATTTGGAGGCACCAGCAGCAACGGACAATACGGCCCTGTGATCAAGGATGCCGCTGGCACCTACTACAAAAGCGCTATCACCGGAGCGCTTGTCTGGGACACACGCGACAGCCTTTTCCTCACACGCAAGGGTGAGTTGGTGGAATTCACCGGCTTCCTCTCCGGCGGTTTCCTCGGAGGCACCGTGCAAGATTACGGCCTCTCGCTCGAAGCAGCCAAGTATGTGCCCCTCCCATGGGACTTGATCTTCCTCGCCAAGGGTCAACTCGCCGTCACCAACGGCTGGGGACCCGACCAGTCATCTGATGACGATGGCTACGGCAACGGCGTTCCCATTTTCGACCGCCTCTACCTCGGTGGAGCGAATAATATGCGCGGCTTCAACTTCCGCGAGGTCGGACCTGTGGATGTGGATGACAACCCGATCGGCGGCAACTCCCTCGCCTATGTGACTCTTGAACTTACCTTCCCGATCATCAGTCGCGTCCGCGGCGCGGTCTTCACCGATGCCGGTTTTGTAAACCCAGATGCCTATGACTTCGGAGCCTCTGGAGCGAATGTCGATGTGGGCTTTGGTCTCCGACTCGACCTGCCAATTGGCCCGATTCGCGTCGATTACGGTATTCCAGTTGTTTACGACAGTTGGAACGGACCTCCCGGAAAATTCAACTTCAACATCGGATACCAATTCTAACACCAAGGTCGTGGGCATTCTGCGACCTTGACCAAATCCAACAGCCGTGCCATTTACCCACGGGCTTTCATTTTAACCCAAAAACACAAACCAACCACAATGCTCAAATCACTACTCTCAGCCGTCATCCTCACCACCGCCATTCTCGCGTTCACGCCATCGGCCAACGCGCAAATGAAGATCGGCATTCTCGATATGAATGCCGTTTTCACCCAATACTACCGCACAAAGGATGCCGAGGCGAAGCTCAACGAATCCCGCGCCGCAGCTAAAAAAGAACTCGATGACCGCCTCGAGACCCTCAAGAAGGCGATGGAGGAGATCAACAAAATCAACGCCGACCTCGAAAAACCCGAGCTCAGCAAAGACGCAAAAGAAAAAGCCACCAAAACGCGCGATGAAAAAGTCGCGGAGGCCCGCAACCTCGACCGCGAAATCGCCGAGTTCCGCGGAACCCGCGAGCGACAACTCCAAGAGCAATTTGTCCGTATGCGCAAGGACATCATCGATGACATCATGAAGATCGTGAACGACAAGGTCAAAAGCGCCGCCTATGATGTCGTCCTCGACAAATCTGGCATGAGCATGGGCCAAGTCCCGGTCGTCCTCTTCTCCGCGCCAAACCTTGATTTCAGCAAGGATATCATCGACACGCTGAACAAAGACGCTGACAAGGCTGCTGCCCCCAAGAAGTAATGACTCTCCGTGAACTCGCCGGGCGTGTGAACGCCCGGTTCGCTCCGGAAGCGGGAGATGTCGAAATCTCAAGCGTGGCATCCTTGGCTGATGCCAATCCTGGTGACATCTCCTTTTTCGGTAATCCCAAATACATAGGCGCGCTACGGAAGACTCGTGCGACGGCAGTTTTTCTCCCGGAGTCATTTACCGAGGAAATCCCCTCGCACGGTCTCTTTGTGGCAGATCCAGCAGCGGCTTTTGCACAGATCCTGCCCCTTTTCACTCCGCAGCCCATCGTTCGTGAACCTGGCATTCATCCGACTGCAATAATCTCGCCCGATGCCGAAATCGGCGAGGGCTGCTCCATCGGCGCCCATGTGGTCATCGAAGCAGGAGCCAAAATCGGAACCCGATCTATCATTGAGGCGCAGTGCTTTATCGGACAACAAACTTCGCTTGGCGAAGACTGCCACCTTCACCCACAAGTCACAGTCCGCGAGCGCTGCCGTATCGGCAATCGCGTCACTCTCCAGTGCGGAGTCGTGATCGGAGCGGATGGATTCGGCTACGAGTTCCGCGACGGAAAACAGCAAAAAATCCCTCAAACCGGCACCGTGCAGATCGACGATGATGTCGAAATCGGTGCCAACTCCGCCGTGGACCGCGCCCGCTTCGGCCGCACTTGGATTCAACGCGGCACCAAAATCGACAACCTAGTTCAGATAGGTCACAATGTGACGATTGGTGAGCACTGCATCCTTTGTGCCCAAGTCGGCATCTCTGGTAGCACGCGCATTGGGAATTATGTCACGCTGGCCGGAAAAGTGGGACTCAGTGGCCATATCGAGATCGGTGATCAAGTCATGATTGGAGCCATGTCTGGATTGGCAAAAAATGTGCCGCCAAAAACAATCATGTTCGGCGCACCAGCTCAACCCATCCGCGAATACAAAGAAAACTACGCTCTGCTGAAAAACATTCGCAAACTCTACAATCGAGTCAAAGCCCTCGAGGCAAAGAACCCCGAGTAGTGCATGCATCACGAAAACGGTTTTTTTGATAGAATGTGAGGAATTCCAATTCAGTTGCCGACTCCTCATGCTCCGTGCTCTCTGTGTCCTCTGTGGTTAATATTGCTGATTTCGGGGGCATCCAGCTTCCTTGATGACCACGCTTGAAGTCCTCAACGCAGCGACCTCCTATCTTGATAAACAAGGCGTGGAGAGCCCGCGCCTAAATGCCGAGTATCTTCTCGCTCATGTTCTCGGCAAAAAAAAACGCATCGACCTTTACCTCGAGTTTGAGCGTCCCCTGGGCGAAAAAGAACGCGCCCCGCTGCGCGACCTAGTGAAGCGCCGCTCCGAAGGCACCCCGCTCCAGCATCTCCTCGGCACAGCGGAATTCTGTGGCCACCTATTCACCTGCGATCCACGGGGACTCATCCCCCGCCCCGAAACAGAGCAACTCGTGGAACTCATCCTCAAAAGCTCACCCGACGCGCCGACCGTTCTGGATGTCGGCACAGGCAGCGGAGTGATTGCCATCAGCCTAGCGCTCGCTGTCCCTGCCTCCAAAGTCTCGGCTTGCGACCTCTCGCCAGCGGCCCTCTCGCTGGCCCAAGAAAATGCCGCCCGCCACCAACTCGATGCGCGCATGACTTTTTTCCAATCCGACCTCCTGACCGCGGTTTCAGATACCTTCGCCGTCATCGTCGCCAACCTCCCCTATATCCCAAGCGCCGATATTTCCGGCCTCTCACGCGAGGTCCAAAAGGATCCCCCCACCGCGCTGGATGGCGGCCCGTGCGGACTCGTGCTCGTCGAGCGACTCATCGCCGAGGCCCCATCCCGAATCGCTCCTGGCGGACTGCTCGCGCTGGAAATCGGACACGACCAAGCCGAGCGCGTCATGGCACTCCTCGCTGCCAACAATTATCGAGACATCGCAGCCCATCGCGATTATCAAGACGTTCAACGATTCGTTTCAGCAAGACATGGATAAAATTTTGGTTCACGGCGGACGCCGTTTGCGCGGCAACGTCAAAATCAGCGGTTCAAAAAACTCCGCCCTCCCGATACTCGCCGCCACCCTTCTCACCAAGGAACCCTGCACGATCTCGCGTGTCCCTGACCTGAGCGACATCCACTACATGCTCACCATCCTGAGCGAACTCGGATGCGAGGTAGAGCGCGCCAGCGGCACGGTTCAAATCAGAGCCGAAAAAATCACCACCCAAGCCCCCTACGACATCGTGCGCAAAATGCGCGCCTCCGTTTGCATCCTTGGCCCGCTGCTCGGCCGCGAGCATGAGGCCACCGTTTCTCTTCCAGGTGGCTGCGTCATTGGCGACCGACCGATCGACCTCCACCTGCGCGGCTTCGAGGCCCTCGGCGCAGCTGTGAAGGTCAGCGGCGGCAATGTGAAGGTTCTCGCCCCCAAGCTCACCGGCGCGACTGTTTCCCTCCGCAGCACATTCGGCTCCACCGTCCTCGGCACAGGAAATGTCATGATGGCCGCCGTGCTGGCGGATGGCACTACCGTCATCGACGGAGCCGCAGAGGAACCGGAAGTCGTCGATCTTGCAAATTTCCTCATCGCCATGGGAGCAAAAATCGAAGGCGCCGGAACCCGCACAATCACCATCGAAGGCGTGAAAGAACTCCACGGAGCCGAGCACGAAGTCATACCCGACCGCATCGAAGCCGGCACCTTCCTCGTCGCCGGAGCCATCTCGGGAGATGAAGTGACCCTCCACCGCGTGAACCCAGACCACCTCCAGGCCGTGATCTCCCCGCTCCGCGAGGCTGGCTTTCGCATTGAATCCAACGGCAGCAAAATTTCCATCGCACCTGGCACCAAACGCCGCCCCCTCAAGCTCGACACAGTCCCCTACCCCGGCTTCCCCACCGACATGCAGGCCCAGATGTGTGCCCTGCTCGCAAACACAGACGGCATCAGCGTCGTAAGCGAACATGTCTTTCCAAACCGCTTCATGCACATCGCCGAGCTCAAACGCATGGGCGCAAATATCGACCTCCAGGGAGCCACCGCCGTCATCACCGGCGTCCCCCAACTCAGCGGCGCGCCCGTCATGGCCAGCGACCTCCGAGCCTCCGCAGCCCTCGTCCTCGCGGGACTCCAAGCCGACGGCATCACCGAGGTCAACCGCGTCTACCACATCGACCGCGGCTACGAATCCATCGACGAAAAACTCAACGAACTCGGAGCCGAAATCGAACGCGTCAAAGCCTGAGCCCCGACAAAAAAAGCCGCCGGAAAAAAATTAAAAATTCCCGGTTGACTCCCGCTCAATCTTCACCTTTACTCTGCGCCCTGCTTTCTTTGCAGCCATAGCTCAATTGGATAGAGCATCTGACTACGGATCAGAAGGTTTGAGGTTCGACTCCTCATGGCTGCACCACTCTCCCCCAACTTCTTACACGCGGTAGTGTTTTTCGCTCTGTTAATCGGAATTCCGCTTGTGTGCCACTTTTTGAGTTGTCCGATTGCGCTTACTCGAAGCGGAGGGCTCTGGCGGGGGGGATGAGTGAGGCGCGGCGGGCGGGGAGCAAGGCGGCGAGGAGGGCGGCGGGGATGATCCAGAGGGGGGTGGAAAGGAGCACGGCGAGTGGGTAGCGGAGTTCAATGGTCCAGCCAAAGAAGGCTTTGTTGATGACCCAGGTGAGGACCATGGCCATGGAAGCGCCGCAGAGGAGACCGACGATGGCGGAGAGCAGGCCGATCATGGCGGCTTCGGAGAGGATAAGGCCGCGCACTTGGCCGCAGGAGGCGCCTTGGGAACGGAGGATGCCGATTTCGCGCTCGCGTTCCACAACGAGTGTGGTGAGGGAAAGAAGGACTCCGGCTATGGCGACTACCACTGCAATGGCTCTCAGGACCGATGTGACGGCGAAGGTTTGGTCGAAAATTTCCATCACGCGCCGGCGCAAGTCGGAGTTCGTGTAAATCGAAAATTCCCCCTCGCGTCCGAACGCCGCTCGAAAATCCTCTGCGAATGCGGCAGAGTCGGCGGGATCGCTCAGGCTGATCGAGAGGGAGTGGAGGCGCTCGTCGTTCCAGAATTGACGGAAATTCGGACGGTCAATCATCACCAGCCCGCTATCGCGCGTGAAATCCTTGATGACGCCGACGACGCGGAATGTAGCAGGGCCCTTTGGGGAGGAAAATTCCAGCGTGTCTCCGGGCTTCGTGCCATGACGGTTGGCAAAGCTTTCGGAGACGGCAACCATGCCCGGTTGATGGAAGAGGGCACGGGCATCGGGGGGACCGGCGACGAAATCCAATTCGCCGCGAGCAATGCCTGCGATGATGGCGAAATTGGCGGTTTTTTCATCCCATGGCACCGGCATTTCGCGAAAAGTGGCGAGTTCCTTGACCCGGGAATCGCGTTGCACCCATTCGACGGCGGCGGATGGTAGAAAACTCTGAAGGCCGGCTATTTCATTGGCAGCGGGGGCGATGAAAAGATCGGCGACGAGCGTGTTGCCGAGCCAGGCAGTGACACTGGCGCGGAAGGAATGGATCATCACAGAGACACTCACCGTCATGGCCACAGCCACAGCCAGTGCGGCGATGGTGACGGCATTCCGATGAAGGGAGCGGCCGAGGTGCTGGGCGGCGAGGCGGACCATCCAGCCCGGCCCGCGAACAAGACGGACAAAGAGATTTACCGACGCTGGCACGAGCAACGAAAAACCAGCTATCAGCAAAGCGACCGAGGCGAAGCCGAGAAATTTTCCTCCCCCTTGGAGCGCGCCCCAAGACAGAACGGCGGAGAGGAGAAGACCGACAGTGCCCCAGATGCCCCAGTGGCGGGATTCATGGGAAAAAGAGTCCCCTCGGGATCCTGGGCGGAGGACGAGAGCGGGGTCGCAGGCTGCGGCTTCGGCCGCTGGACGCCATGCGGCGAGGAGCGAGGCTCCAAGGCCCACGGCAAAGGCCAGCAGCACTTGGGAAGGAGCGAGAACAGGCCGCTCAATGGTTACCAAGGCATAAAGGGAGGAAACGGTCTGACTCACAGGGGCGGCGAGAATTCCGGCCAAGGGGCCTGCCAGCACGAGGCCGAGCGAGGTGCCAAGGAGGCCGCAACAGAGGCCCTCGCCGAGAAATAGCGCCATCACTTCGAGCTTCGTGGCCCCGTTTGCCCGGAGGATGCCGATTTCGTGACGCCTGCGGACGACGGTGGCCGAGAGGCTGTTGTAGATAAGGTAAACTCCCACGACCATGGAGACGAGGCTGAGGGCGGTTAGGTTAAGCTGGAAAGCGGCGAGCATCAACTCGGTCTCGGCACCTCGCCGCGCGGGCGGGCCGATGATGGCATCCGGCGGCGCCAGTTTACGAAGGGCGGCCATCACGGCATCCATCGCAAGAGGATCCTCAACGCGAATCTGAATCGAGGTGAGGCGACCGCCCAAATCCAGCAATTGCTGCGCCCAGCCGATATCCATCGCGGCGATGTGGGGATCGGACGCCACTGCGGCGTCGTCTGTTTTTAGATCAAAACCATGGCGCAGGACTACGGAGCGACCGGCCGCGAGAACGCGGAACTCATCTGGCAAGTCACGACCAGGAGGCAGGGCGATGACCTGCGGTTCGCGTAGCCACATTTCCAAATCCAGCGGCTCACCGGCTGGATCGTGGAGTTCAAAGACTCTCAGGTTGGAACCCGTGAAGGGATCCACTCCAAGAATGCGCAAGTAGTCGCCGGGAATGTCCGGGAGAGTGGCGATCCCTTCGACAAGGGGCGTGGCAGAGGTGATGCCGGGTGTTTTGGCGACCAATGGAAAAATCTCTTCGGGCAGGTCTCCACGGATTTCGAGATTGGCGCGACCGGCGACGAGGCCAACGGCATTTTGGAAGCTCGCGAGCGCGCCGCGATTCGCCATTTGAATCGACAGGAAAACGGCAACGCCGATGGCTATGCCGAGAATGTTGAGCAAAGGCAAAAGCGGATACGCGGTCCATGGACGGATGATCTGTCTCCAAAAAAGAGCTGCGAACCGGGGAGTCATTCGGGATTTTTCACCGCAGCGCGGTGCAGGGCCTCTTGAAGATGTTTAATGGCGGGAGTGGAGGTGATTTTTTCGCCATCCCTCCCGTAGACATAAAAGGAGTCCATCGCCACATCCATCTCGGTCGTGATGCGGGAGATTTCGATGCGAAGCCCGCAGTCGCCCATGGCCCGCAACAGGTCGTAGAGAAGCCCGAGTCGGTCGGGGGTTTGAATATCGATGAGTGTGTAAACCGGGTGCGACTCGTTTTCGATTTTGATGCCCGTGGGCAGGTCGAACTCCTGCGAGAGCCGGTAAGTGAGAAGACGCGTCTCCTTGCTCAGCAGCGGACGGAAGTCATAGTCCTCGTGGTGCAGGGCCTCGGCGAGATGCTTCTCCACGGCCACAATATCGCGCGGACTGGTGATCGGCATGAGATTCGTCCCGGCGACGCGGAAGATGTCGAGGGCGAGGCTGTCTGTGCGGGTAAAAATATCGGCGCTAAGAATATTCAACCTTACCGCCAGAAAAGCTCCTGCGATGCGCTCCAGAAGGCGGGGGCGGTCCCATCCGCACACCCAGACTTCGGTGTAGCCCTTCTCCGGACGCGGAATCCATTTGAAAACCGGGGAGAGCGCGGTGTCGTTGTCGGCGTCGCGGTTTTCAAAAAACTGACGGAACAAGCGCATGTGCTCGGCGACTTCGAGCGGTTCATACATTTGAAAATACCGCGTCGGCATGAACTGGAAGTGGGCATCCGCCTCGTCGCGGAAAGCCTCGCCGAGCATTTCGAGAACCATAGATTTCTGAGCCTGGCGGTCGCGGCGACTTTGCTCCATGGCATCGACACCGCCTTCGAGCCATTGACCGGTGCGGCGATAGAGCGTCCAGACGAGCCCCTCTTTCCAGTCCGACCAATTTTGATCACTCGTGCCCATGCCATCGGCAAGCGTGAGTAGCATGAGCGCGTCGAGATTTTTGCGGTTGCGAATAATGCGACCGAACTCCTCGATGGTGGCGGAGTCTTCCAGATTCCGGCTCTGGGACATTTTGGAGAGCAGATAGTGGGAATCCACGAGCGTAAGGAGCATGCGGCGACGGTCGGGCGTGAGCTGCAGGCGGCGTGCGACCTTGTGGGCCAGCACCGCTCCCGTCTCCTCGTGATGCCGCGTGTTGGCGGCCTTGCCGACATCATGGAGAAGGATGGCAAGATAGAGTATGGAA